>NZ_JBHXSL010000011.1:26102-214094 GCF_042714725.1 Streptomyces sp. NPDC058685 | reverse complement strand
GCACCGGCCCGCCGCGCCTTTGTGGGGCGGGCCCGGGGGCCGAGGATGCCTCGTGGTGTGCCGGAGGCCGGGGTAGCAAGGTGCCGGTGGCCGGGGGGTAGCGGGGTGCCGGTGGCCCGGGGGTAGCGAGGTGCCGGTGGCCAGGGGGTGCCGGTGGCCGGGGTGCGGGCGCCGGGTGGGGGATCAGCCCGCGACCAGCAGGACCTTCCCGACGTTCCCGCCGGACTCCAGCACGCGGTGCCCCTCCGCCGCATCGGCCAGTGGGATCTGCCGGTCGACCACGGGACGGATACGCCCGTTCTCGATCAACGGCCAGACATGCTCACGAACGGCCGCGATGATCGCCGCCTTCTCACCGAGCGGGCGGCCCCGCAGCGAGGTCGCCGTCACCGCGGCGCGCTTGCCCAGCAGCGTCGACAGATTCAACTCCCCCTTGACGCCGCCCTGGAGACCGATCACCGCAAGCCGGCCGTTGACGGCGAGCGCCTGCACGTTCCGGTCGAGATACTTCGCGCCGACGATGTCGAGGATGACGTCCGCGCCCGCCCCGTCCGTCGCCTTGCGCAGCTCTTCCACAAAGTCCTGCTGCCGGTAGTCGATCAGGATGTCCGCGCCGAGTTCGGCGCAGCGCGCCAGCTTCTCGGGCCCACCGGCCGTGACCGCCACCTTCGCGCCGACCGCCTTGGCGAGCTGGATCGCCATGGTGCCGATGCCGCTCGCACCGCCGTGGATCAGCAGCGTCTCGCCCGGACGCAGATGCGCGATCATGAAGACGTTCGACCACACCGTCGCGGTCACCTCGGGCAGCGCGGCCGCCGTCACCAGGTCCATCCCCTGGGGGACGGGCAGCAGCTGTCCTGCCGGTACCGCGACCTTCTCGGCGTATCCGCCGCCCGCGAGCAGCGCACACACCTCCTCACCGACGGACCAGCCGGAAACCCCGGGTCCGAGCGCCGCGATGGTGCCGGAGCACTCGAGGCCGGGGTAGGGGGAGGCGCCCGGCGGAGGGTTGTAGAAGCCCTGCCTCTGCAACAGATCGGCGCGGTTGACGGCGCTCGCCGCGACCTCGACGAGGACCTCGCCCTCGCCGGGTACGGGATCGGGCGCCTCGGCCCACACAAGCGCCTCGGGACCGCCGGGTTCGGGAATCGTGATCGCATGCATGGCGGCGAGGCTACCCCCGTGCGGGCCTATTCAACGCTGTTGAGCGGTGAGCCTTCGTCGGCCCGCACGATGGTGATGACCCGGTCCGTCAACTGCAGCGGACTGGCGGCGGGATCGTCGTATCCCAGCAGCCGGTGTCCGCGCAGCACGCTCACCACCAGGTCCTTCGTCTCCCGGACGCTGAGGCCGACCTCGGCCTTTATCACCGGCCGTTCGATCAGATCGAGCCCGCTGCCCTGCTGGATCAGGTCCTCCATCACCGCGCCCGCGCTGGGGCTGAGCACGGAGAGGCCCAGCAGGCGTCCCGCCGCGCTGGCGCTGGTGATGACCGCGTCGGCACCGGACTGCCGCAGCAGCGGCGCGTTCTCCTCCTCGCGCACCGCCGCGACGATCTTCGCCTTTCGGTTCAGCTGTCGCGCCGTCAGCGTCACCAGCACCGCCGTGTCGTCCCGCTGGGTCGCGATGACGATCTGGTGGGCTCGTTGCAGCTCGGCCCGCAGCAGCACATCGCTGCGGGTGGCGTCGCCGATCACTCCCACATAGCCCTCGGCGTTGGCCGTCTCGATCACCTTCTCGCTGGGGTCGACGACGACGATCTGTTCCTGCTTCACACCGGTCGCCGTCAGCGTCTGGAGCGCCGAACGGCCTTTCGTTCCGAAGCCGATGATGACCGTGTGATCGCGCAAGCGAAGCCTCCAGCGGTTCAGCCGCCACTCCTCCCGGGTCCGTTCGGTGAGGACCTCGAGGGTGGTGCCGACCAGGATGATCAGAAAGAGCACGCGCAGCGGCGTGATCAGCAGCACGTTCGTCAGCCGGGCGCCGGCGCTGTACGGGACGATGTCGCCGTAGCCCGTGGTGGAGAGGGTGACCGTCGCGTAGTAGACGGCGTCGAGGAAGTCGACCGAGTCGTCCGAGTTGTCGTGGTAGCCGGAACGGTCCATCCACACCAGCAGAACGGTGATGACCAGGACCGCGAGCGCCATCAGCAGCCGTTTGGCGACCTGACGCAGCGGGCGATCGACGACCTGGCGGGGAAGCTTCACCCGGCTGGTGACGAGGAACTCCTCCGCCCGCCGGGCCATGGCGTCATGGCCGGGCAGTTTCACGTGAAACACCCGCCGTCGACGGTGGAGGGGGTCCCCGGGGTCCACGGCAGATCGAGAACCTCCAGCTCGTCCCCCGGCCGCGCGCCACCGGGCGGCACCACGGCAAGCCCGTCGGCGGCGGCGATGCCCCGCAGCATGGCCGGCCCGTTGTAGTGCAGCGGCACCAGTTCCTCGCCGCGGTGCACGAACGGCACCAGCCGTGTGTCGTACGGATGGCCATGGACCTCATCGCGGACGGGCGCGAGATAGCCCGCCGTGGCGGGTGTCCCCGCGAGCCCCCGCAGCACCGGCTCGGCAAGGGTGAGGAGCCCGGAGACCGCCGCCAGGGGATTGCCCGGCAGACCCACGAGATGACGGACCGGGACGTTCTTGCCGGGCGGGAGGGCGGCCAGCAGCATCGGGTGCCCCGGGCGTACGGCCACGCCGTCGACCAGCAGCTCGGCGCCCGCCTTCCGCAGGACGGGATGGACATGGTCGACCGGCCCCGCGGCCGTGCCACCGGTGGTGATGACGAGATCGGCGTCCGACGTGGTGACGGCCCGGTGGAGGGCGTCGGCGTCGTCGCCGAGCGCACGGGTGGCGACGACCTCGACGCCGAGGGCCCGCAGCCAGGGACCGACCATCGGTCCGAGCGCGTCACGGATCAGGCCGTCGTGGGGGAGTCCTTCGATGAGCAGCTCGTCACCGAGGACAAGGATCTCGACGCGCGGCCGGGGAACGGTGAGCAGCTCGTCGTAGCCTGCGGCGGCGGCGAGGCCCAGCACGGCGGGCGACACCAGGGAGCCCGTGGGCAGGAGCTGGTCGCCGGATCGGCACTCCTGTCCGCGCGGACGGATGTCCTGACCCTGCGTCACGGACCGCTCGGCGTGCAGCAGTCGGCCGTCCACGTCGGTGCGGGCATGCTCGGTGCGGATCACCGCCGTGGCCTCGGCCGGGATACGTGCGCCGGTGGCGATCCGTACGGCGGAGCCGTCCTCCAGCGCGGGAACGTCGTCACGGCCCGCGAGGACCGAACCGTCGCCGTGGACCCGCCAGGGGCCGGGGCCGGCCACCGCCCAGCCGTCCATGGCGGAGGTGTCGAAGGACGGCAGATCGCACAACGCGGTCAGCGGCTCCGCCAGCACCTGGCCGACGGCCTGCCCCAGCGGGACCTTCCGGGTACGGGCGGGTGCGTTGCGCCCGATACGCGCGGCAAGAGCCCGGGCCGCGGGCCACGCCGTCGCGCGGTGTCCGCCGGCGTCGGGCGCCGCGGAGGCGTTGCCGGCGGGGGTGTGTTCCTGACGTGACTGCGGGCCGAGCAGCGCCAGGGCCTCCTCGACGCCGTCGGACTCGGGCTCGGCGCCGACCTCGTGCTTGCGACCGTTCATCCGGCGTCGGCCTGGTCCGGCCCGGAGGACTCGGGCGCCGACTGCTGGGCCTCCGCCTCCCAGCGCCTGGCGAGAGCGGCGGCCTTCCGGGAAGCCTCCGCAACCGCTTCCGGCCCGCCGTCGCCCGCTTTCGCCGCCGCATACCCCACCAGGAACGTAGTGAGGGGTGCGGCGGGGCGGGCGACGCCGTGCGCGGCATCACGGGCGAGGTCGAGCAGGGCGCCGGTGTCGACGTCGAGCTCGATGCCCAGTTCATCCTTGACTGCGGTGATCCATTCGTCCAGCACGTTCCCATGCTCCCTGATGCGGGCCCTGGCCGCGGAGATGTCCTCCCAGGTGTCGCAGTCGAAGGAGGCGAGTGGCTCCGCGTGGATCCGGGCGAGGTCGAGTTCCTGCGTCAGCAGACGCAACGGCAGCCCGGTCAGACTCCCGTATTCCGTGGCGAGCAGAGCGAGTTCGCGGCGCAGCGGCTCCGTACGGTACGCGGCGACGAGCGGCTGGTCACGCCCGTCGGGGTCGGTGAGCAGTGCCGCCTCCCGCCCGCTGCTGCCGAGGGTGCCGATCAGCCGGCGCACGGTGGGCTCCCCCAGGAACGGCAGATCGGCCGAGAGGACGAGGACCGACTCGGCGGCGGTCTGCCGGACGCCGGCGTCGAGCGCGGCGAGCGGGCCGCCGCCCGGGGGGTCCTCCCGTGCCCAGACGACAGGGCGGGCGGTGGCCCTGCGGCCTCCGACGACCACGGTCCGCCCGGCGTCGCGGCAGGCCCCGAGCACGCGGTCGAGGAGCGGCCGCCCGCCGACGCTCAGCGCCGGCTTGTCGGCTCCGCCCAGTCTCCTGGCGGCTCCCCCGGCCAGCACGATGGCGTCATACGCGGTCATGCCTGCAGTATGGTCCGCGACGGCCCGGCCGGGGACCCCTGAGTGGATCTCTCTTGATCCCGGCCTCGCGCCTTCTGCGCTCCGCTCCTCCGCTGCTGTTGCCTCCGGCTCTCTGCTTTCTGCCGCTTCACGCGGTGCTGAGCTGTTTCCCGGCTCGGCAGGTGCTGTTCGCCTACAGGGTGCGCAGCAGCACCGAGGGGTGCTCGACGCAGTCGGCCACGTACCGCAGGAATCCTCCGGCGGTGCCGCCGTCGCACACCCGGTGGTCGAAGGTGAGCGAGAGCTGAACGACCTGGCGCACGGCCAGTTCGCCCTCGTGCACCCACGGCTTGGGCACGATCCGGCCGACCCCGAGCATCGCCGCCTCCGGGTGGTTGATGATCGGCGTGGAGCCGTCGACGCCGAACACTCCGTAGTTGTTCAGCGTGAACGTCCCGCCCGTCAGGTCCGCCGGGGTGAGCGCACCCTGCCTCGCCACCTCGGTGAGCCGCGCGAACTCCGCGCTCAGCGACTCGGCCGAGCGGCTCTGGGCGTCCCGCACCACGGGGACGACCAGACCGCGCTCGGTCTGTGCCGCGAACCCGAGGTGGACCTCGGGCAGCCGGACGATCTCCCTGGCCTCCATGTCCACCGTGGAGTTGAGCTCCGGGTGGCGGGCCAGCGCGGCCGTGCAGATCCGGGCGAGCAGCGCGATGAGCGAGATCTTCGGTCCGCCCGCGGCGTTCATCGCGGCACGGGCGGCCATCAGCTCGGTCGCGTCGGCGTCCACCCAGCAGGTGGCCTCGGGTATTTCGCGGCGGCTGCGGGACAGCTTGTCCGCGACGGCGCCGCGAACGCCGCGCAGCGGTATCCGTTCACCGCGGGTCCCGGTCTGTGCCCCAGGGGCAGGAGCGGTTGCGCCGTGGCTGGTCGGGGCGGCGGCGATCGGGGCGGGCGCGGGCGGAGCCTCGGCCGCGGCCATGGCGCGCTCGACGTCCGCCCGCAGGATCAGGCCGTCGGGACCGGAGCCCGTCAACTGCCGAAGATCCAGGCCGTTGTCCCGGGCGAGCCGGCGCACGAGCGGCGAGATGACGGGCACGGGCCCGATCGCGCCGTCGCGGTCGGCCGCGCCACCGTTGAGTCCCGCGTGATCCGCGCCGGCGGGCCGAGCAGCGGGGGCGGGCACGGACTCGGCATACGCGGAGGCCGCGGGTGCCGACGGTGCGGGAGCACGCTCGGCCGAAGCGGTGGCTGCGGCGGCAGCGCCCGGGACGGCGGGCCGTATCCGGCGGCGGCGAGCCGCGGGCGCACCCGTCCCGTAGCCCACCAGCACATTGCCGGACGCCTCGCCCGAGGTCTCCGCCGACGACGCCTTGCCCGCGGCAGGCTGGGGCGCCGATCCGGCTTCCGTACCGTCCACTGTCGACGACGCGCCGACCGCCACCGTCAGCAGCGGTGCGCCGACCGGCAGTTCGGTGCCCTCCTCGCCGTACCGCGCGGTGACCACACCGCCGTACGGACACGGCACCTCGACCATGGCCTTCGCCGTCTCGACCTCGACCACGGGCTGGTCGATCGCGACGACGTCTCCCACGTCGACCAGCCAGCGCACGATCTCCGCCTCGGTCAGCCCCTCGCCGAGGTCCGGCAGCTTGAACTCCAGCACCTGTGCCATCAGCTCCCCGCCTCCCACTGCAGTCGCGCGACCGCGTCCAGCACCCGGTCGACTCCCGGCAGATGGTGCCGCTCCAGCATCGGCGGCGGATAAGGGATGTCGAACCCGGCCACCCGGAGCACCGGAGCCTCCAGATGGTGGAAGCAGCGCTCGGTCACCCGCGCGGCGATCTCCCCTCCGGGACCGCCGAAGCCGGTGGACTCGTGGACGACGACCGCCCGTCCCGTACGCCGGACCGAGGCACAGACCGTTTCGTCATCGAAGGGCACCAGGGACCGCAGGTCGACGACCTCGAGGTCCCAGCCCTCGGCCGCGGCGGCCTCCGCCGCCTCCATGCAGACCGGCAGGGAGGGCCCGTAGGTGATGAGCGTGGCGCTGCGTCCCTGACGCCTGACCACGGCGCGGCCTATCGGCTCGACGGCGGTGGGCGCCTCCGGCGACCACTGCGACTTCGACCAGTACAGCCGCTTGGGCTCCAGGAACACCACCGGGTCGTCCGACGCGATCGCGGCCCTGAGCAGCCCGTACGCGTCGTCGACCGTCGCGGGGGTGACGACATGGAGCCCGGGGGTCGCCATGTAGTACGCCTCGGACGAGTCACTGTGGTGCTCGACGCCGCCGATCCCGCCGCCGTACGGCACGCGCACGGTGATGGGCATCGGCATGGCGCCCTTGGTGCGGTTGCGCATCCGGGAGACATGGCTGATCAGCTGCTCGAACGCGGGATACGCGAAGGCGTCGAACTGCATCTCGACGACGGGCCGCAGCCCGTACATCGCCATACCGACCGCGGTGCCGAGAATGCCCGCCTCTGCCAGCGGTGTGTCGGTGCACCGGTCCTCGCCGAACTCCTTGGCGAGTCCGTCCGTCACCCGGAAGACTCCGCCGAGCGTGCCGACGTCCTCCCCCATCACATGGACGGTCGGGTCCTGCGCCATCGCGTCGCGCATGGCGCGCTGCAGGGCCTGCGCCATGGTGGCGGGCTTCACCGCGGCCGTGGTCATCGTGCTTCTCCCTCGGCGTCGAGCTCGGCGCGCAGCTGCGCGGCCTGCTCACGCAGCTGGCTGGTCTGCTCGGCGTAGACGTGCTCGAAGAGGTCCATCGGCTGGAGCACCGGATCGGCGTTCATGCGCTCACGCAGGTCCGCCGCCATCGTCTCGGCGGAGGCCGCGACGCTCTCCCTGGCCTCGTCGTCCAGCAGTCCTCGCTCCGTCAACTCACGCTCCAGCAACCGGATCGGGTCGTGTGCCCGCCAGGCCTCGACCTCGGCGTCGCCGCGGTAGCGCGTCGCGTCGTCGGCGTTGGTGTGGGCGTCGATGCGATAGGTGACGGCTTCGATCAGCGTGGGGCCACCACCACGGCGGGCGCGGTCGACCGCCTCGCTGAGGACCTCGTGCATCGCGGCGGCGTCGTTCCCGTCGACCAGCCGGCCCGGCATGCCGTATCCCACGGCCTTGTGGGCGAGCGAGGGGGCGGCGGTCTGCTTGGCCAGCGGCACGGAGATCGCGAATCCGTTGTTCTGCACGAGGAAGACGACAGGGGCCTGCCAGACGGCGGCGAAGTTCAGCGCCTCGTGGAAGTCGCCCTCGCTGGTGCCGCCGTCGCCGACCATGGCGAGCGCGACGACGTCGTCCCCCTTGAGCCGGGCGGCATGGGCCAGTCCGACGGCGTGCGGCAGCTGGGTGGCGAGGGGGGTGCTCAGGGGCGCTATGCGGTGCTCGTGCGGGTCGTAGCCGGTGTGCCAGTCGCCGCGCAGCAGGGTCAGCGCCTGCACGGGGTCCAGGCCGCGCGCCACGGCGGCGAGCGTGTCGCGGTAGCTGGGGAAGAGCCAGTCGCGCTCCTCCAGCGCCAGCGCGGCCGCCACCTCGCTCGCCTCCTGCCCGGTGCTGGAGGGGTATACCGCGAGCCGGCCCTGCTTGGTGAGGGCGGTGGCCTGCACGTTGTACCTGCGGCCGCGCACCAGCTGGGCGTACAGCTTCAGCAGCAGCTCGGGGTCGGTGCCGGCCGCGGCGTCCGTACCGAGCACGCGGTACGGCTCGGGGTCCGGGAGCAGCGGCGCGGGGTCCGTACGAGGCTTCCACGCCGGGGGCGGCGTGGGCCGGTACGCGACGGCGCCGGGCAGCTCCTGAACCGTCATGCTGCTCTTTCGCACAGCGAGCACCTCCTCCTGGGAGCGACGACGAAGCGGCCGGGGTGTGGCCCGCCTCACCTACCGATTGTTCGGTCGTGGACGCATTTTGGCTACAGGCACCTCCAGCCTGTGGACAAACGGTTCTCCACAGCCTCTGATGGAGACAGGTCGTCCATGCCAGGGAGGCGGGGGGATATGGCAGCTGAACAAATGGCCGACAGCGGGGACGGTTCGGACACGGGCCCTCCGGCCCGCCCGCTCGACGCCATCGACCGCGACATCCTGCGCATCCTCCAGACGGAGGGCCGCGCCTCGATACGTTCCGTGGCCGAGCGCGTCCATGTGTCACGCGCCAATGCGTACGCGCGGATCAACCGGCTCATCGACGACGGCGTGATACGCGGATTCAGCGCTCGGGTCAACCACGAACGCGCAGGTCAGGGCGCCTCCGCATATATCACCCTCAAGATCGTGCAGAACTCCTGGCGGACCGTGCGCGAGCAGCTCCAGGCGCTGCCCGGCGCCGCGCACATCGCTCTGGTCAGCGGCGATTTCGACGTCCTGCTCCTGGTGCACACCCCGGACAACCGCACCTTGCGGGAGCTGGTCCTGACCCGCCTCCAGTCCATCCCGGAGGTGCTCTCCACCCGCACGCTGCTGGTCTTCGAGGAGACGGACCTCGACCCGGGGCCGGGCCCTGCGGGGACCGCGGACATCGAACCGCTGTAGCCCTCGGGCGCTCGGGGCGCGGACACCGGAGCCCTGGTCCGTGCGAGTGGATCTGCGGGTGGGGCCGGCCCCGGATGGGCCGCGCGGTGCGGTGGCGCGGCGGGCGTGCGGCCTCTCCCGCCGACGGGCGGGTGGCCCGCGAGGGGCGTGCCCTGCCACGAAGCCCGCGAAGGGCGTGCCCGGCCGCCTACGAAAGGCGTGACCGGCCGCGTACGCGATGAGCAGGCGGCCCCGGTCAGCCCTCGGCGGAGTCCGCGCGCAGTCCGTCGAAGGCCAGCCGCACGACCGTCTCGGCGACCTGGTCCCCGTCGTAGCCCCCGCCCGCGTGCGGCCGGTACCACTCCACCAGCGAGTTCACCATGCCGAACAGCAGCCGCGTCGCGAGCCGTATGTCCACATCCGCGCGCAGATCCCCGTCGGCCGCCGCCGCCTTCAGCAGATCGGCGACCCGCTGGTCGAACTCGCGGCGGCGTTCCATCGCCCACCGCTCGGTCTTGGTGTTGCCCCGGACGCGCAGCAGCAGCGTCACATAGGGCAGCTCGGCCACCAGCACCTCCACGGTGCGCCGCGTGACGTACTCCACCCGCTCGATGGCGCGACCGCGCAGGCCTCCCGGCTCGTCCAGGATCGCGAAGAGCGCGTCGATCGCCCGGCTCACGGCCCGGCGCAGCAGCTCCTCCTTGCCGGCGACATGGTGGTAGATCGAGGACTTGGAGATACCGGCGGCCTGGGAGAGGTGCTCCATCGAGGTGCCGTCGTAGCCGCGCTCGTTGAAGATCCGCACGGCGACCGTCAGCAGCGTCTCGGGCGTGTACGTGTCCCGCTTGGCCGTCGTCATGCGCCTGCCTCGTCCTTCTCGGTGCGGATGTACGACTGCCGGTAGAGCCCCAGGGAGGGGGCGTAGCGCCCGGTGGGCACGCGCGCGTGGAGCTCGTCCAGCAGCTCGTGCGCCCAGGACCGGCCGAGGCGGCGGCCCCACTCGACGGGCCCCAGCGGGTAGTTGACGCCCAGCCGCATGGCGGTGTCGATGTCCTCGGCGGTCGCGACCTTCTTGGCCACGGCGTCGGCCGCGAGATCCACGAGCATCGCGACCGTGCGGGCCACGATCATCCCGGGGACGTCCCGGATGACGCTGACGCTCTTGCCGAGCGCCTGGAACAGGCCGATGGACTGCCGCAGCGTCTCCCACTCGGTGACCTCGGACGCGGCCAGCGCGATCCGGGTGGCGGCGCGGTAGTCGAGGGCCAGGTCGAAGTAGACGACGTCGCGGAACTCGGCCGACGTCTGGCCGTCGGCCAGCACCAGCTGGCCGCCGCTGGGCAGCAGGATCCGCGTCCCGCGGTCCTCCTCCGCCTCCCGGACGGTGATGCCCGCCTCGCGCAGCAGCGCGATCAGCTCCCACGCGGGCCCGAGGTCGCCCTCGACGGTGATCTCGGAGGGCGGCTCGGTGGCCGGAGCGGTGTGCGGTTCGGGCCGGTTCGCCCCGTCCGCGTACGAGTACCAGCCGCGTCCGCTCTTGCGGCCGTGGAGGCCCGACTCGACCAGCCGGCGCTGGGCGAGCGACGGGACGAACTTGGGGCTCTGGAAGAAGGAGTCCCAGACGGAGCGCGTCACGGCCTCGTTGACGTCCTGGCCGATCAGATCGGTGAGCTCGAAGGGGCCCATCCTGAAGCCGCCGCACTCGCGCAGCACCGCGTCGATCGTGGCGGGGTCGGCAGCCTGCTCCTCGTAGACCGCGAAGGCCTCGGCGTAGAAGGGCCGGGCGATGCGGTTGACGATGAATCCCGGGGTGTCGGCGCAGCGCACGGGGGTCTTTCCCCAGGCCTTCGCCGTCGCGTATGCGCGCGCGGCGGCCGCGTTCTGCGTGGCGAAGCCGCTGACCACCTCGACGAGGGGGAGCAGCGGCGCGGGGTTGAAGAAGTGCAGACCGACGAACCGGCCGGGGTTCTCCAGGGCGCCCGCCACCGCGGTCACGGAGAGGGACGAGGTGTTCGTCGCGAGGAGGCAGTCGTCCGCGACGATCTTCTCCAGGGCGACGAACAGCTGCTGCTTCACCGGCAGTTGTTCGACGATCGCCTCGACGACGAGCGCCGCGTCGGCCAGCTCGGCGAGGTCCGCCGCCGGATGCAGACGCGCCCGGGCGGCGTCCCGGTCGACCGCCGACATCCGGCCTTTTTCGACCAGCCGGTCCAGACGCACGCCGATCGCCTCGGCTGCCTCCTCCGCCCGCCCCGGCACGGCGTCGTGCAGCAGCACCGGATGGCCCGCCACAAGGGCCACCTGGGCGATGCCCTGCCCCATGGTGCCGGTGCCGACCACGGCGACGGTACGGCTCTGATCGATGGCGGTCATGGAAGCGATCCTCCCCGATGCGTTGTCCACAGGTTTGACAGGCCCCCTTGTACCGACCGATCGTTCGGTTACTCTAACTCTGTCATTCCATCCCTGCCCAGCTCGACGAGGAGTTGGTCCGTCATGCAGCTGACCGAGACCCACCGGCCGACGCTCGACCAGGCCCTCGAGGCGATCCGCACCCGCGCCTACTGGTCCCCGCACCCCGAGCACCCGAAGGCGTACGGCGAGAGCGCGCCGGCCGAGGGACTCGCGGCTTTCGAAGCCCTGCGCGGCACCAGGTTCGACCTGGACCAGCCGGGCACCGACGACTGGACGGGTGGCGAGGTCTCGCCGTACGGCCCGGAGTTGGGCATCGAGTACCCGCATCCCGACCTGGACGTCCTGCTCCCCGCCATGCGTGCGGGGATGGCCGGCTGGCGTGAGGCCGGGCCGGAGACGCGCGCCCTGGTCTGTCTGGAGATCCTGTCGCGCATCAGCGCCCGCACCCATGAGTTCGCGCACGCGGTGATGCACACCAGCGGGCAGGCGTTCATGATGGCGTTCCAGGCGGGCGGCCCGCACGCCCAGGACCGCGGCATGGAAGCCGTGGCGTACGCGTACGCCGAGCAGGTCCGCACCCCCGCGGCCGCCGACTGGTCCAAGCCCCAGGGCAAGCGGGACCCGCTGGAGCTGCGGAAGACCTTCACCACGGCCGGCCGCGGCATCTCCCTGCTGATCGGCTGCAACACCTTCCCGACGTGGAACGGCTATCCCGGCCTGTTCGCGTCGCTCGCCACCGGCAACCCCGTCCTGGTCAAGCCGCACCCCCGCGCCGTTCTCCCGCTGGCGCTCACCGTGCGTGTGGCCCGTGAGGTGCTCGCCGAGGCCGGCTTCGACCCGAACCTGGTGGCTCTGGCCGCCGAGCGTCCCGGTGAAGGCATCGCCAAGACCCTGGCCGTGCGCCCCGAGATCAAGATCATCGACTACACGGGTTCCACCGCGTTCGGTGACTGGCTGGAGGCCAACGCCCGACAGGCGCAGGTCTACACCGAGAAGGCCGGCGTCAACACCGTCGTCGTCGACTCGACGGACAACTACAAGGGGATGCTGTCCAACCTGGCCTTCTCGCTGTCCCTCTACAGCGGCCAGATGTGCACCACCCCGCAGAACTTCCTGATTCCGCGCGACGGCATCGCGACGGACGCCGGCCACAAGTCGTACGACGAGGTGGTCGGCGACCTGGCGGCCTCGGTGGGCGGACTGCTCGGCGACGACGCCCGGGCGAACGCCCTGCTGGGCGCACTCGTCAATCCCGATGTGAAGGGACGTCTCGACGGCGCGGCCGGTCTCGGCGAAGTGGCGCTTCCCTCGCGGAAGATCACCAACCCGGAGTTCCCCGACGCCGTCGTGCGGACGCCGGTGATCGTCAAGCTCGACGGCGCCAAGCCGGACACCGAGGCGGTCTATCTGACGGAGTGCTTCGGCCCGGTGTCGTTCGCGGTCGCCGTGGACTCGACCGCGGACTCGCTGGAACTGCTGCGACGCACGGTCCGCGACCAGGGCGCGATGACGGTGGGCGCCTACACCACCTCACCGGAGACGGAGCGCGCGATCGAGGACGTCTGCCTGGACGAGTCGGCGCAGCTCTCGCTGAATCTGACGGGCGGGGTCTACGTCAACCAGACGGCGGCCTTCTCCGACTTCCACGGCTCGGGCGGCAACCCGGCGGCGAACGCGGCCCTGTGCGACGGCGCCTTCGTCTCCAACCGCTTCCGGGTGGTGGAGGTCCGCCGCCAGGCGTGAGAAACGCTTCGTGGCGCGGGGCCCCGCCCCCCCGGGCCCCCGCCCCACGGCAGCGGCGTGGGGGTACCGCCCGTGCCCGAAGGGCTACGGGGGAGTGCGTGCCACGGCACGAGAGCCCGGCACCATCCGCACGACAGGCCCTCAGGGCGACGGGATCTCCGCGTACCGCTGCACCCAGGCGTGCATGGCGATCGCCGCGGCCGCACCGGCGTTGATCGACCGCGTCGAGCCGAACTGGGCGATGGAGCACACCATCGACGCGTGCTTGCGTGCCTCCTCGGTGAGACCCGGGCCCTCCTGGCCGAAGAGCAGCACACAGCGGCGCGGCAGCTCGGTCCGCTCCAGCGGCACCGCGCCCGGCAGGTTGTCGATGCCGATGATCGGGAGATCCTCGGCGGCGGCCCACGCGGTCAGCGATGCCGTGTCCGGATGGTGGCGCACATGCTGGTAGCGGTCGGTGACCATGGCACCGCGGCGGTTCCAGCGCCGCCTGCCCACGATGTGGATCTCGCGCGCCAGAAAGGCGTTGGCGGTCCGGACCACCGAGCCGATGTTGAAGTCGTGGCCCCAGTTCTCCACGGCCACATGGAAGCCGTGCCGCCGTGTGTCCAGATCGGCGACGATCGCTTCACGCGTCCAGTACCGGTAAGGGTCGACCACATTGCGGCGGTCGCCGTTGGCCAGCAGCTCGGCGTCGTAGTGCTCGCCCTCGGGCCACGGCAGCGGATGGGGGCCGACGCCGACCTCGGGCCCGAAGCCCTCGTCGTACTGCAGCGGATCGTGATCGTCGTGGATCGGTTCTCGGGTGGTGCTCACCCGACGAGCGTACGGGGCTGCTCAGGGCTCTCCTGCGGCTGCTCCGATACGGCGGGCGCCCGCGAGAACACCCGGTCCCGGCCCCGCACGACCCGCGCCCCGAGCCAGACCAGGAACGCGGTCGGCAGGAAGACGGCATCGGCGGCGATCATCGCCAGCGAGAAGAACGGCAGTCCGAGCAGCACGGCGATGCCGGCGTGCTCCAGCATCATGGCCACGAGCAGGACGTTCTTGACGCGTCGGTTGAAGAGCGTGAAGGGGAAGGCGACCTGCACGACGACCGTGCCGTAGGTCAGCACCAGCACCATCAGTCCGCCCGAAGCCAGCAGATCGGAGAGCGCGGGCCACGGGGTGAAGTAGTCGAGCTTGAGCGGGTAGTAGAGGGCGGTGCCGTCCTGCCAGCGCGAGCCCTGGATCTTGTACCAGCCGGCGGTGGCGTAGATCAGACAGACCTCGGCCATGATCACCAGAAGACCCGCGTTGTGGGCAAGATTGGCGAGAGCGTCCAGCAGAATCCGCGGCTCACCCTGCGGAGCGCGCCGGTTCGCCATCCACCAGAGCCCCTGGCCCACCCACAGCACCCAGAGCAGCAGCAGGATGAACCAGCCGGTCTCGTTCAGGAAGGTGGCGACGACCAGGGCGGTGCCCAGCACGGTCCACAGAAGCGGGCCGACCCGGTCGGTCTGCGGCGCCCCGGGCATCCGCGCCCCGGGCTCCGATCCCTTGGACTCCCGCTCCGTGGCGCGGGCGGCGCTGCGCGCATCCAGGGACCAGACCTGACCGCAGCGCGTCACGACCAGGTAGATGGCCATCAGATGGATCACGTTGTCGCCGCCGTCGCCCATGAAGATCGAGCGGTTCTGGAGCGACAGGACGCCGATCATGAAGAGCGCGGACATGGTGCGGGTCCGCCAGCCCACCAGCAGCAGGGCGCTGGAGAGCACGGCGACGGCATAGACGACTTCGAACCAGAGGGTGCTGTCCGACCACATGAGCGCCGTGAAGGCGTCGTTGCCGGAGATGAGGCGACGGCCCATCTCCCAGCTCCACGGGCCCTGGGGTCCGTACATCTCATGGCGGTTGGGCAGCTCGCGCAGCAGGAACAGCAGCCAGGTGGCGGCGAACCCGATCCGCACGATGGCCGTCTGGTACGGCCCGAAAGCCGTGGCGGTGATGCGCTGGACGGCTCCGCCGTTCCTGCGCTCGGAAGCGTCGCTCACCGGTCCGCCTCCGTACGACCGTTGTCGACTCCCCCGGGCAGATCGGCCGCGGTGACGGTCCACCACGGCAGGACCCGGAACTGCGGGCGGAGATCGATCTTCTCGTTGCTCCAGTCCGGAGCCTTGACCGCGCTGGTCGACGACCTGAGCCGGATGCGCTCGACCTCGCCGCCGACGTCGAGCCGTTCGAGGCGGGCCATCACCAGCCGGCGAACGTAGCTCTCGGACAGCTGGCCGCGCAGGCCGCTGGAACGGTTCTTGTCGTCGTGCGAGTTGACGTAGAAGTCCCAGGCCCTGCGCAGCGCGTTCTGCTGGGTGTGGCTGGGGAGGAGATTGCCGCGGATCGCTTCGCCGTCCTCGGCGCTCAGATCGATCCAGCCGGTGCTCCTGCGGTCGCCGTCGGGGGTCGTGACCTCGGCCTTCACCTGCACGGCGACGTTCTGCTGGAGCGGATTGGGGGCGAAGAGTTTCCAGTTCTGCTCGAACTCGGGATACACCCAGGCGTCGATCGCCTTGCCGTACTCCTTGCTCGCCGTGTTGGACGGGGCGACGTGCAGAAACACCATCGCCACGTGGACCCCGGCGAGCACGGCTATGAGGGCGAGCGAGACGGCCACGGCGACCTGGTACGGCAGCGAGAGCGCCGCGATGCCCCGGGTGGGGGCGTCAGGGTCGAGCGGGACGGCGTCCGGATCCGGATCTCGGTTCTGGTCCTGGTCCTGGGCACGGTCCGGCAGGAAGGGGTCCTCGCGCGGGGTCCCGCTCCGAGGGCCGGGCACGGCGGCCGTCGCGGGCTCTGCGGCCCGCGTCTCAGTCCGGGAGGTCTCCGGCTGGGAGGTGGGCAACGGCTCGTCCTCGGGTGCGGGGAGCGGAGCCCGGTCCGACAAGGGGTCCCGAGCTCCCCCCGAAGAGCGCTGAGGCCCGTCCGACGGCTGCGAGGGCTGCGCGGTCCGACGCACCGGTCCGGAGGCGTGCTCAGGAGGCGCGGAGCCGCTGCTTGCGGCGCCTTCGGCGTCCTCGTCGTTGTAGGAGTCCATCCCGCCCCCGGTCCCCTTCGGCGCACGTCGGTCATCCACAGGGTTGACACCTTAAGGCCCGTCGACTCACCATTGAAGCCAATGAACCGAACGATCGGTCGGTAGGGGGCCCGGATGACGGCAGTGACTGCGGATGGCTACGAGGCGGTTTTCGACGCCGCCGTGGCTGCCGACGAGCGCATCGAGCCGCGCGACTGGATGCCCGAGGCCTACCGAGCGACGTTGGTACGCCAGATGGCCCAGCACGCCCATTCCGAAATCATCGGCATGCAGCCCGAGGCGAACTGGATCACCCGAGCGCCCTCCCTGCGGCGCAAGGCGATCCTCATGGCCAAGGTGCAGGACGAGGCCGGCCACGGGCTCTACCTCTACAGCGCCGCCGAGACGCTGGGGACCAGCCGCGACGAGCTTCTCGACAAGCTCCACGCCGGCCGTCAGCGGTATTCGTCGATCTTCAACTACCCCACGCTGACCTGGGCCGATGTCGGCGCGATCGGCTGGCTGGTGGACGGCGCCGCGATCACCAACCAGGTGCCGCTCTGCCGCTGCTCCTACGGCCCGTACGCCCGCGCGATGGTCCGGATCTGCAAGGAGGAGTCCTTCCACCAGCGCCAGGGGTTCGAGCTGCTGCTCACCCTGTCGCAGGGGACACCCTCGCAGCACGACATGGCGCAGGACGCCGTGAATCGCTGGTGGTGGCCGTCGCTGATGATGTTCGGCCCGCCGGACGACGAGTCGTCGCACTCGGCGCAGTCCATGGCGTGGAAGATCAAGCGCCACTCGAACGACGAGCTGCGCCAGCGTTTCGTGGACATCTGCGTCCCGCAGGCCGAGGCGCTGGGCCTGACCCTCCCGGATCCCGATCTGCGCTGGAACGAGGAGCGCGGGCAGCACGACTTCGGCGCGATCGACTGGACCGAGTTCCAGAACGTCCTCAAGGGCAACGGCCCCTGCAACGAAGAGCGGCTCACCCAGCGACGCCGGGCGCACGAAGAGGGCGCCTGGGTCCGGGACGCGGCCGCCGCGTACGCCGAGAAGCATCAGGCACAGCACGCGAAGCCCCAGGAGGCGACGGCATGAGCGGTTCGACCGGCTGGCCCCTGTGGGAGGTCTTCGTGCGCTCCCGCCGCGGCCTCTCCCACACCCACGCGGGCAGTCTGCATGCCCCGGACGCCGAGATGGCGCTCCGTAACGCCCGGGATCTCTACACCCGGCGGAACGAAGGCGTCTCCATCTGGGTCGTGCCCTCCACGGCGGTCACGGCGTCCTCGCCGGACGAGAAGGACTCGTTCTTCGAGCCGTCCGCCGACAAGCCGTACCGCCACCCGACCTTCTACGAGATCCCGGACGGGGTGAAGCACCTGTGACCACCACGGCGAACGCCGCGGCACTCGCCCTCGGCGACGACGCGCTGGTGCTCTCGCACCGGCTGGGGGAGTGGGCGGGCCACGCACCCGTGCTGGAGGAGGACGTCGCCCTCGCGAACATCGCGCTGGACCTGCTGGGCCAGGCGCGCGTGCTGCTGTCCCTCGTCGGCGACGAGGACGAGCTGGCCTATCTGCGCGAGGAGCGGGCTTTCCGCAACCTCCAGCTGGTCGAGCAGCCGAACGGCGACTTCGCCCACACCATCGCCCGCCAGCTCTACTTCTCCGTCTACCAGCGACTGCTGTACGGGCAGCTCGCTGCCGGGGACGGCGAGTTCGCGGGGCTCGCGGCGAAGGCCGTCAAGGAAGTCGAGTACCACCAGGACCATGCCGAGCAGTGGACGCTGCGGCTCGGCGACGGCACCGACGAGAGCCATGAGCGCATGCAGCGGGCCTGTCAGGCGCTGTGGAAGTTCACGGGCGAGATGTTCGAGCCGGTCGAAGGACTGGACGTCGACCAGCAGGCACTGGAGGCGCGCTGGCTGGAGACGGTGACGGACGTCCTCACCCGCGCGACGCTGACCGTCCCCGAGGGGCCGAGGGTCGGCGCCTGGGCGGCAGGCGCAGGGCGCCAGGGACTCCACACGGAGTCGTTCGGCCGGATGCTCGCCGAGATGCAGCATCTGCACCGCAGCCACCCGGGGGCGTCATGGTGACCGGCACCCACCTCACCGCTGACCGTCGCGCCCACGCCGACCGGGCCGCCACCGCTGCCCGGCCTGCTCCCGCCCGCCGGACGGCGAGCGCGCCGAAGGCCGGTGACGACAGCCGGCTCGAGGCCGAGCTGCGCAAGCTGGCCGGCTCCGTGCCCGACCCCGAGCTTCCCGTGGTGACGCTGGAGGAGCTCGGTGTCCTGCGCGGGGTCCAGATCCTCGGCCCGGGACGCGTCGAGGTGGAGCTCACCCCGACGTACACCGGCTGCCCGGCGATCGAGGCCATGACGACGGACATCGAGCAGGTACTGCACGATCACGGCGTCGCCGAGGTCTCGGTGGTCAAGGTCCTCTCCCCGGCCTGGTCGACGAACGACATCAGCGCGGAGGGCCGGCGCAAGCTGGCCGAGTTCGGGATTGCCCCGCCGCGGCCGCAGCCCGCGGAGGGCCCGATCCCGCTCACGCTCTCGGTGCGCTGCCCGCACTGCGGCTCCACCGACACCGAGTTGCTGAGCAGGTTCTCCTCCACCGCGTGCAAGGCGCTGCGCCGCTGCGTCGACTGCCGTGAACCGTTCGACCACTTCAAGGAGTTGTAGATGTTCCATCCGCTCCGGGTCAGCGAGGTCGAACGACTCACGGACGACTCGGTCGCGGTCACCTTCCAGGTGCCGCCCGAGCTGTGCGAGACCTTCCGCCACACCCCCGGCCAGCATCTGGCGCTGCGCCGGCTGGTGGGGGACGAGGAAATCCGCCGTACGTACTCGATCTGCGCCGCCGCCTCTCCCTCCGGCACCGATCCAGTGCTGCGTGTGGGCATCCGTCTGGTCGACGGGGGTGACTTCTCGACGTACGCGCTCAAGGAGCTCGCCGTCGGCGACACGGTCGAGGTGATGCCCCCCATGGGCCGCTTCCTGCTCGAACCGCGGCCCGGGTACTTCGCCGCGGTCGTCGGCGGCAGCGGAATCACTCCGGTGCTGTCGATGGCGGCCACGCTGCTGGCCCGGGAGCCCGAGGCCCGGTTCTGTCTGATCCGCAGCGACCGGACCGTGGCGTCCACGATGTTCCTGGACGAGGTGGCGGACCTCAAGGACCGTTTCCCCGACCGCTTCCAGCTGGTCACCACCCTGTCCCGGGAGGAGCAGCAGTCGGGCTTGCCGTCCGGACGGCTCGACCAGGAGCGGCTGACCGCCCTGCTGCCGTCCCTGCTCTCGGTGGCGGATGTGGAGGGCTGGTTCCTGTGCGGCCCCTTCGGCCTGGTCCTGGGAGCCGAGCGGGCCCTGCGTCAGCTGGGTGTCGACCGGAGCCGTATCCACCAGGAGATCTTCCATGTGGACGACGGCTCGGCGCCCACCACCGAGCCCATGAGCGCTCCCGCGCACGCCTCACTGACGGCGACCCTGGACGGACGGTCCGGCAAGTGGCCCGTGCAGGAAGGGGAATCGCTGCTGGAGACCGTGCTGCGCAGCCGTGCCGACGCGCCGTATGCATGCAAGGGCGGTGTCTGCGGCACCTGCCGTGCCTTCCTGGTCTCGGGCGAGGTCCGGATGGACCGCAACTTCGCTCTGGAGCCCGAGGAGACGGAAGCGGGCTATGTGCTGGCCTGCCAGTCCCATCCGGCCACAGCGGAAGTGGAGCTCGACTTCGACCGCTGAGCCGGCCGGGGACCTGTCCCACCGGTGACCCGACCTCTCCCACATTGCCGAGCTGTGTTCATTTTCAGGAACCTGTTCTATCTTGACGACCCGTCAGATACGAACGGCTGAACCGGACCTGGCAGCGGCTCATGCACCGCCGGCGTGTGGGAGGACAGGGCAGTGGACTTCACCTTCACCGAGGAGCAGCAGGCGGCCGTCGAGGCTGCGAAAGCGGTGTTCTCGGGCGTCGCGCCCGACGGCGTGCCGAGCCCCGCGCTCACGGCGGGCGCGGTGGCCGACGAGTTCGACCGGCCGCTGTGGGCCAGGCTCGCGGACGCCGACCTGCTGAGTCTGGTGGTGTCACCGGAGTACGGCGGAGCAGGTCTCGACCCCATCGCCCTCTGTCTGGTGCTGCGCGAGTCGGCGAGGGTGCTGGCGAGGGTGCCCCTGCTGGAGACGAGCGCGGTCGCCATGGCCGTGGAGCGTTACGGCAGCGCCGAGTTGAGGGACGAGATCCTCGCTGGTGTCGGCCGCGGTGAACTGGTCATCACCGTAGGAGCCAACGGCCGTACGGGACACGACCCGGCCGAACTCGCTGTCACGGCGCGCCGGGACGCCGGTCGGGACTCCGGGCAGGGCGACGGCTGGCTCCTCGACGGCGTGCAGACAGGTGTCCCCTGGGCACATTCGGCCGATCGCATCGCCGTAGCGGCGCACACACCCGACGGGCAGGCCGTCCTGGCGCTGGTCCCCCGCACCCGCGACGGCATGGCGCAGGCCGAGCAGATCTCCACCAGTGGCGAGCGGTTCGCCGAGATCACACTGGATTCCGTACGGGTCGACGCGTCCGAGATGATCGATGCCGAAGGCGCCTGGGAGTGGCTGCGCCTCCTGCTGACCACCGGCACCTGCGCGCTGTCGCTCGGTCTCGGCGAGGGCGTACTGGCCATGACGAGCGCCTACACCGGCAAGCGGGAACAGTTCGGCTTCCCCGTCGCCACCTTCCAGGCCGTCGCCGTGCAGGCGGCCGACCGGTACATCGACCTGCGGGCGATGGAGGCGACGCTGTGGCAGGCGGCCTGGCGGCTCGCCCCCGCGCCCGACAGTGCCGGTGTCGGCGGTCCCCTGCCCGTGGCCGGCGATGTCGCCGTGGCGAAGATCTGGGCTTCGGAGGGGGTACGCCGGGTCGTCCAGACCGCTCAGCATCTGCACGGCGGCTTCGGCGCCGACACCGACTACCCGCTGCACCGCTATCACGCCTGGGCCAAGCAGCTCGAACTCTCCCTCGGCCCCGCAGCGGCCCATGAGGAGGCCCTGGGCGACCTGCTGGCCGCCCACCCTCTCGGCTAGACCGCCGGCAGGCGGGCGCCTGGTCCGGCAGCGGCGGGCCAGGGCTCAGCCGAAGCGCCTCAGAGGACGAACGCCGGCGATCCGTTGTCCGTGACCATCGGACGCCCGGCGCCGTCCCAGGCGAGCATGCCGCCATCGACGTTCACCGCGTCGATCCCCTGCTGCACCAGGTACTGGGTGACCTGCGCCGACCGGCCGCCGACCCGGCACATCACATACGCCCGGTGTCCCTCGCTCACGGCCTCGGTCACCTCGCCGAACCGCGACACGAAGTCGCTCATGGGCACATGCAGCGCGCCTTCGACATGCCCGGCCGCCCACTCGTCGTCCTCCCGGACGTCCAGCACCAGGCCGTCGGCCGGCACGGTCGCGACGTCCACCGACGGCAACGGGGCGAAATTCATGGGTCATGCCTTCTCTCGTAGGTGCGCGACAGGATGTCGCGGCCGGCATCCGGACAGCCTCGAAAAACCTACTCCACCAGCCCGGCCAGTTCCCGTTCGCGCTCGGCGACCTGCGCGAGCAGCTGCTCGGCGATCTCCTCCAGCAGCCGGTCCGGGTCCTCGGGCGCCATCCGGAGCATGGCGCCGATCGCACTCTCCTCCAGCTCGCCGGCAACGGCGGCCAGCAGCTCCTTGCGCTGCGACAGCCATTCCAGCCGGGCGTAGAGCTCCTCGCTCTCACTGAGCCGGGTCTCGGGCACCGGCCCGGCCGCCCACTCGTCGGCGAGCTCGCGCAGCTGCCCCACGTCCCCGAGCGCGTACGCGGCGTTCACGCGGGTGATGAACTCCTCGCGCCGGGCACGCTCCGTCTCCTCCTGCGCCAGGTCCGGGTGCGCCTTGCGCGCCAGCTCGCGGTAGAGCTTGCGGGCCTCCTCGCTCGGCCGCACCCGCTTCGGCGCCCGGACGGGCTGGTCGTTGAGCATCGCGGCTGCCTCGGGAGAGAGGCCGTCGGAGTCCATCCAGTTGTGGAAGAGCTCGTCGACTCCGGGCATCGGCATCACCATCGCCCGGGCCTCCTGCGCCTTGCGCAGATCCTCCGGATCACCGCTCGCCGAAGCCTTGGCCTCCGCGATCTGGGCGTCCAGCTCGTCGAGGCGCGCATACATCGGGCCCAGCTTCTGGTGATGCAGCCGGGAGAAGTTCTCCACCTCCACCCGGAACGTCTCCAGGGCGATCTCGAATTCGATCAGCGCCTGCTCGGCCGCGTACACGGCCTTTTCCAGCCGCGCCTCCGGCCTCGGTGGCACGTCCTGCTCTTCGTCGCTCCGGGTCGTCCGGCCGCCGGGTGCATCCTGGGTCACCCGGCCAGCCTACGGGCGTGGTGGCGCCCGGTGTCACACACCCAGCTCAGCGGCTATCCGCCCGCTCTTGATCGCCGCCAGCAGCTCCTCGTGATCGGCTTCCGTACGGTCCGCGTAGAGCATCGCGAAGCCGGCCACGGCCTCGTCCAGCTCCTCGTTCTTGCCGCAGTAGCCGGCGAGGAGCCTCGGGTCGGCGCTGTGGGAGTGGGCCCGGGCCAGCAGTGCGCCGGTCATCCGCCCGTAGTCGTCGAACTGGTCGGCGGTGAGCGCGGCGGGGTCCACACTGCCCTTGCGGTTCCTGAACTGCCGTACCTGGAAGGGCCGTCCGTCGACCGTCGTCCAGCCCAGCAGGATGTCGCTGACCACCTGCATGCGCTTCTGCCCGAAGACCACGCGGCGGCCCTCGTGCTCCACCTCGGGCACCTCGAAACCGGCGGCCTCCAGGCACGGCAGCAGCGCCGAGGGCCGGGCCTCCTTCACCTGGAGCACCAGCGCCTCACCGCGGTGGTCCAGCAACAGCACCACGTACGAACGGGTGCCGACGCTTCCCGTGCCCACCACGCGGAAGGCCACATCGTGTATCTCGTAGCGCGCGAGGAGCGGGAGACGGTCCTCCGAGACCGTGCCCAGGTACTCCTCCAGCGAGGCGGCGACCGCGGCCGCCTCCGCGTCGGGCACCCGCCGCAGCACGGGAGGCGCGTCCACGAAGCGGCAGGTCTCGCCGCCGTCCTCGGAGACCCCTTCCGTCGCCTTGGCCGCGAAGCGCGCGCTGGTGTTCTTGCGAGCCTTCTCCGAGACCCGCTCCAGGGTGCCGACGAGGTCGCGTGCGTCCGTGTGGGAGACGAGCTCCTCGTCCGCGATGGCGTTCCAGGCGTCCAGCACGGGCAGGCGCGCCAGCAGGCGCATGGTGCGCCGGTAGGCGCCCACTGTGTCGAAGGCGGCCGCACGACAGACGTCCTCGTCGGCTCCGGCGACGCGCGCCGCCAGCACCAGCGAGACGGCGAGCCGCTTGAGGTCCCACTCCCAGGGGCCGACGACGGTCTCGTCGAAGTCGTTCAGGTCCATGACCAGGTTCCCGCGGGCGTCGCCATAGATGCCGAAGTTCGCCGCGTGCGCGTCGCCGCAGAGCTGCGCGCTCACTCCGGTGACAGGGGTGCCCACGAGGTCATGGGCCATCAGCCCGGCAGAGCCGCGCAGAAAGGCGAACGGCGAAGCGGCCATCCGCCCCACCCGTATCGGCGTCAGGCCGGGAACCCGGCCCCGGCTGGACTCCTCGACGGCAGCTACCGCGTCCGGCCGGTCCACCGCCAGCACCAGCGAGTCGTGCGAGGAGCGCGGGACCCGATCGCGCAGCGCCTTGCCCTCCTGCTTGGGCGACCGGGTGGCCGGTGCGACACCGGTGACGCCCTGTCCGCCCTTGCGCCGGGCGAAGCCGGGCACCACCGGGATGCGGCCCCCGCCCTTGGCGCTGGACGTCCCCGCCGACTCCGGCCCCAGTCCGCTAGTGTCCGTCCGCTGCACCGTCTCTGCGTCGCCCATGGCGTCCTGCCCCCGTCGTTCCGAAGTCGTTCCGAACCCTCAACATCAATTGCCCTCGACCGTACCGCCACGTACCGACGGGCGTCTGCCCCTGTGGATAACCCCGGAAAAGCTCCACAGCCTGCGACGATCACCGCCCGGGCCGCTGCCAGGACGTCCCCGGCCCGGCGAGGCGGCCGGCGGACGCACCGCACGTTGTACCGTGCAACTGAAGGCGAGGAGGGCGGCATGTCACGCGCACGGGACAGCTCCATCGACACCATTCAGCGCGAGCTGACGGCCTTCGCCCGACGGGCGCGCGCGGCGGCCGCCCGTCTCCATCCCGAGCTGCCGTTCGTCTCGTACACCTTGCTGTCCCACATCCATGATCAGCAGGGCTGCCGGGCGACCGACCTCGCGTCGCACTACATGCTCGACAAGTCGACGGTCAGCAGGCAGGTTTCGGCGCTGGAGAAGCTCGGGTTGATCGAGCGCAGAGCCGATCCGGCGGACCACCGCGTCCAGGTGCTGCACCCCACCGCCGCGGGATCCGCTGCCCTCGCCTCCACGCACGCCAGTCGCCGCGCCGCCTACCAGGAGCGTCTGGCCGACTGGCCGGCCGAGGATCTCGACCGTTTCGCCGACTACCTCCTGCGCTACAACTCCTCCGCCGAGGGCCCGCGGCAGCACTGATCGAGGAGTCCGACCGGACAGGACCTCCGGACGGAACCCGGTCGCGACCTAACAGGTCCCGGCTTCTCGATCCCTGGGCAGATGCTCGTCGGCCCACCGGCCGAGTTCCTTGAGGGCGGGCTCCATGGCGGTCCCGGCCGCCGTCAGCCGGTAGGCGACCCGCAGCGGCGGCCCTTCGTCGACCTCCCGCAAGACCAGCCCCGCGGCCGCCAGCTCGGCGAGCCTGTCGGAGAGCATCCGTTCGCTGATGCCCGGGATCGCCCGGCGCAGCTCCGCGAAGTGCACGGCGCGCTGCATCAGCACGGAGACGATCGGCCCGGTCCACCGCTTGCCCAACAGCTCGAAGACACGCGCGATCCCCCCGTCGACCCGCCTGCATGCCTCTTCGCTGTGTTCCGCCATGCCTCCAGACTACTGCGCCGAGGCTAGGTACTTATGAAAAGTAAGCTACTGTGATATCCATAGGTACGCACAGATTTTCAGCTACCCCTCATGGAGAACCTCATGGCCACGCTGCTGCACCTCGACTCCGCCCTCTTCCCCCAGGGGTCGGCATCCCGCGAGATCACCGCCGCCTTTGTGCGGGCATGGCAGGACCAGCACCCGGACGGCACCGTCATCTACCGCGACCTCGCTGCCACGCCCCTGCCCCACCTGGACTTCGCCGCCGTCTCCGCCGGGGTCGAGAACGAACTGCGGGCGGAACTCGCCGCCGAGCTGGAGGCGGCCGATGCCGTCCTCATCGGCGCGCCGATGTACAACTTCACGATCCCGTCCACCCTCAAGGCGTGGCTGGACCAGGTGATCATCGTCGGCCACAACGCCGGCACCCCCGACGGCCCGGTGGCCGGCACCCCGGTCACGGTGGTCGCCAGCCGCGGTGGCTCCTACGCCCCCGGAACGCCGCGCGAGGACTTCGAGTTCGTACAGAACTACCTGGAGAAGGTGTTCACGGGCATGCTCGGCGCCACGGTCGACTTCATCGTTCCGGAGATGACGTTGGCCCGCTCCAAGCCGGAGATGGCGCAGTTCATCCCGCTCGCCGACGCCTCGAAGACCAAGGCGCTCGACGAGGCCGCGGAGAAGGGCAAGACTCTGGCCGCGCGCTTCGCCGCCTGATCAGCGCAGGGGGGGCGCCGAATGTCGGCCTCAGCGGACGTTTCACGTGAAACAGTCAGCGCGGATGTTCCACGTGAAACGTCGGCGCCGGCCAGAGCGCCCATTGGCGGCTGAAACGCCGGCCTGGCGGCCATGGCGCCCACCCGGGCAACCAGTCGCCGACAGCGCACGCGGCAACCAGCCGTATGACAGCTCAGGCGCCCGGCCCCACACCCGGCAAGCTCAGCCCCGAGCCGGCTCACACCCGGCAGCTCAGCCCCCGAGCCCCGCGTCCCGGGCCAGCAGCGCCGCCTGCACCCGGTTTTCGCACTCCAGTTTCGCGAGAATCCGGCTCACGTACGTCTTCACCGTGGCCTCGCTCATATGCAGCCGCTTCCCGGCGTCCGCATTGGACAGCCCTTCGCCCAGCAACGCCAGCACCTCGTGCTCCCGGGTGCTCAGCCCGGCGACCCGGGCCCGCGCCTCCTCGCTGCGCGCAGCCGCCCGCCCGGACGCCAGCTGATCGACCACATGCCGCGTCGCACCGGGGGAGAGGTACGCGTCACCGGCGGCAGCGGCCCGTACGGCTCCGATCAGCTCCGCGGGCGCGGTGTCCTTCAGCAGAAACCCCGCGCCACCGGACTCCAGCGTCCGCAGGACGTTGTCCCGTTCACCGAAGGTCGTCAGCACGATGACCCGCGCCGCCGGGACCGCCCTGCGCAGCTCCCCCACCGCCGTGAGGCCGTCCATGACCGGCATCTGGATGTCGAGCAGCACCACGTCGGCGCCGTGCGCCCGCGTCATGTCGACGGCCTCGCGCCCGTTCGCCGCTTCGGCCACGACCTGGATGCCGGGGTCCGACGTCAGAATCATCCGGATTCCCGCCCGGATCAGCGGCTCGTCATCCGCGATGACGACCCGGATCGGTGTTCCGGGCACCCCCGCCGGCCCCATCCCGTCCACTTCACACCCACCCGTATCCGCCGGCCGACATCGAACACGACCTACCGACTCACACCCGCCGCCCGACACCTACCAAACGACACCTACCACCCGGCACCTACCGAGCGGGACCCAGCGCCGGGCACCCAGCGGGCCATGCCCACGCGGCGTGCACCAACGCCCCGAACCTATCGAGCGACCTCGTACGCCTTCTTCTCGATCAGCTTGCCGTCCCGGAAGCAGAACCGGAACACCGGCTCGGTCTCCATGTCGTCCCCCACCTCCGAGGACATCAGCACCAGGCACTCGGAGCCCTCCGGCTCCTTCGGGCCCTTCCCGCTCAGTCCCGTCGTCATGATCGAGTCCCCGGGAGGCAGCCGGTCCCGCACCGCGTTCTCGTCGTCCCCGATCCGCACGCTCCGGTACTCGGCCGGCTCGATCATCCCCTCGTCCATCGACCCGACGAGGAAGAACAGCCCGAAGACGGCGGCGGCTCCGAGCACCAGCAGGGCCGCCAGGGCGATCCCGCACCCCATGGCGATACCGCCGGCCCTGCTCCGTCCCTCGGCCCCCGGGAAGACCAACTGCCCTCCCGGGTGTGCCCATTGGCTGCCCAGGTGCTCTCCCTGCCCGACGCGCACGGGAGACCGCTCGGTGACGCTCCAGTCCATGACCGGAACACCGTCGTCGTAGAGGGCCCTCGGCGACTGCTGGTGGAAGTCGTCCTCGGCCGCGAGGAGCGGCGTGGCCTCGACCACGCCGTACGGGAGCATTCCGGCCACTCGGAAGCCGCCGCCGCTCGCCGGACCGGCATGGACGATCCCGCCCACCAGCCGCGCCCGCTCCCGCAGCCCGGTGAGCCCCTGGCCGCCGCTGACGACCGCCCCCCGGGCCGCCGCGTCCACCGGCCCGCTGACGATCTCGACGACAAGGGAGTCCGGCTCGTAGCGCAGCTCCACCTCGATCCGGGCGCCGGGAGCGTGCTTGTACGCGTTCGTCAGCGCCTCCTGCGCTATGCGGTAGGCGGCATGGTCGGCCGCCGCCGCGAGCGGTCGCTCGTCGCCGGCGCGGCGCAGCTCGACCTCGTTCCCCGCGGCCCGGGCCGCCTCCACGAGTCCCTCGATGCCGGCAGTCCCCCGGGTGACCCGCCCCGAGTCGTCCACCGGCGCCGACGGAGCCTCGACCCCGTCCCGCAGGATGCCGACGACCTCGCGCAGCTCGTGCATGGCCGTCACGGACGCGTTCCGCAGCACGCCGACCGCCTCCCGCTGCTGCGGGGTGAGCTGTGGATCCACCTCCAGCGCCCCCGTGTGCACCGAGATCAGCGCCAGCTGGTGTCCGAGACTGTCGTGCATGTCCTGGGCTATGCGCTGCCGCTCCATCAACCGGGCCTGCCCGGCGACCATGGCCCGCTCACGCAGCAGCTGCGCGTTGCGCTCCTGGAGTGCGTGCAACAGGGTCCGCCGCTGGGTCCAGTAGCGGCTGGCGAGCCCGGGCACGAGCGTGGTCGCGAGGAAGTACAGCGTGGACAGCAGCACCAGGGTCAGGGTCGCCGACGGGGCCCAGCCTTCCAGCAGCGTGGTGGTGATGAAGAGGGCGTACGCCACGGTGAACGCCGCCATCACCCGCCCGGCACCGACGATCCTGCGCCCCGCCGACCAGCCGACGATCAGCAGCAGCGGCGCGAACCCGCTGACCAGCGGTGCGAGGACCGCGGTGACCAGCAGCACAGGCGTGGGCATCCGGCGCCGCAGCAGCGAGAGCAGCGTGGCGGCGGCACCGACGGCGAGCAGCCGCGCCCCTTCGCTGCCCATCAGCTCTTCGGTCCCGGCCGCCATGACGCCCAGTACCAGACCGAGGACCACCTCGCCGGCCGTCCGCCGCGGCGACCACAGCTCGGGGGCGGCCACCCAGGACCAACCCGCCCGGACCCCGGCCCGGATCTTCGTCGACGCGTTCACGACGGCACCCTAGAGAATCCCCCGCCACGCCCACGCCTCTCTTTGGTCGCGGACGAGAGCGACGAACGTCGCACAGTCGCGTATCCCACACCCGCCGGCGGTCTTCGAGCACGACGCCGGGCCCGCCCTCGAACACGAACCCGACCGCCCAGCGGGCCGCCGGGCACGGAGCCGAGCACGCCCGCGTACGGAGCCGACCGCCGTCGAGCACGCAGCGGCCCGGACACGAAGAAGCCCCGTAGGTCGATGACCTACGGGGCTTCCATCTGTGCGCGAGGGGGGAGTTGAACCCCCACGCCCTTTCGGGCACTGGAACCTGAATCCAGCGCGTCTGCCTATTCCGCCACCCGCGCATTGGGTGTTGCCGTTCGGGGTCTCACCGGCTCGGTGCGTCCCCCTGGCGACATGCAGAAGATTAGCACGCTGGACAGGGTGCCTTCACATCCGTTTGTTTGGGGCAGCCGCCCGGGGAACAGGGAACGGAGAGCGGCCGCCCCCACTCCTCCTCGGCACACCCCGGGTGCGGGACACTGTCAGGAGGCCGCCTCTACGATCCGTGTGAGAGGTGACACTCATCGACGGGGCAGACAAGGGGAACCAGCCGATTTCCCGACGCGTGGATACGATCAGTAAGCAGTACCAGGACGGCAACGACGGAGGAGGTGCCTCATGGGAGTCCTGAAGAAGTTCGAGCAGCGACTCGAAGGTCTGGTCAACGGCACCTTCGCCAAGGTGTTCAAGTCCGAGGTCCAGCCTGTCGAGATCGCGGGCGCGCTCCAGCGTGAGTGCGACAACAACGCGACGATCTGGAACCGCGAGCGGACGGTCGTCCCCAACGACTTCATCGTGGAGCTCAGCCCCGGCGACTTCGAGCGCCTGAGCCCGTACTCCGGCCAGCTCGGCGACGAGCTCGCGGGCCTGGTCCGCGACTACGCCAAGCAGCAGCGCTACACCTTCATGGGCACGATCAAGGTCCATCTGGAGAAGGCGGACGACCTCGACACGGGTCTGTACCGCGTGCGCAGCCGTACGCTCGCGTCGAGTACGTCACAGGCGCCCGACCGGGCCCCGGCCGCCCCCGTCGCACCGCAGGGCGGCGCCCGCGGCGGGTACGGCTACCCTCCGGCCGGAGCACCTCCGATGCCGGCCGCACCGCCTCCGGGCGGCGGCCGTCCCGGACCTGCTCCCACGGCGGACCGCCGTCCGGCAGGAGCCGCGGGCCCTCTGCCGGGCACCCAAGTCAGACGTTGGATCGAGATCAACGGCACCCGCCATCAGATCTCCCGCCCGACGCTGGTGCTGGGTCGCAGCACCGACGCCGATGTGCGGATCGACGACCCCGGCGTATCGCGCCGGCACTGTGAGATCCGGACCGGAACGCCCTCGACGATCCAGGATCTCGGGTCTACCAACGGCATCGTGGTAGACGGGCAGCACACCACCCGCGCTACGCTCCGCGACGGCTCGCGGATCGTCGTGGGCAGCACCACCATCGTTTACCGGCAAGCCGAAGGGTGAAGCGGGGGCAATGTCAGAGCTGACCCTGACGGTCATGCGGCTAGGTTTCCTGGCCGTTCTGTGGCTGTTCGTCATCGTGGCCGTCCAGGTCATTCGCAGCGACCTGTTCGGTACGCGCGTCACGCAGCGCGGCTCACGCCGCAATGCCGACGCCCGTCCCCAGCAGCAGGCGCGCCAGAGTGCTGCGCCACCGCCGCAGCGCCAGCAGACGAACAGCCGCCAGCGGCGCGGAGCGCCGACCAAGCTGGTCGTGTCCGAGGGGACCCTGACGGGTACCACCGTGGCACTGCAGGGCCAGACCATCTCGCTGGGCCGGGCCCACGATTCAACGATCGTGCTGGACGACGACTACGCCTCCAGCCGGCATGCCAGGATCTACCCGGACCGTGACGGCCAGTGGATCGTCGAGGATCTCGGGTCCACCAACGGCACGTATCTCGACCGGACCCGACTCACCACGCCGACCCCGATTCCGCTGGGCGCGCCGATCCGCATCGGCAAGACCGTCATCGAGCTGCGGAAGTAGTAGGACAATGACAGCGCGCGAGCGGAGCGAGCGAGCCGCAGCGGTCCCGACAGCGGACCGGGACGGGCTCCCGACCGGAGGGTGGGCAGTGTGGCTCGAGACCGGCTGTACCCCGAGCCGACGGGCGAGGTGCGCATGAGTCTGTCACTGCGCTTCGCCGCCGGATCGCACAAAGGCATGATCCGGGAGGGGAACGAGGACTCCGGCTACGCCGGCCCACGCCTGCTGGCCATCGCCGACGGCATGGGCGGCCAGGCCGCCGGTGAGGTCGCCTCCTCGGAGGTCATCTCCACGCTCGTCACGCTCGACGACGACGTGCCCGGCTCGGACATCCTCACCTCGCTCGGTACGGCCGTGCAGCGCGCCAATGAGCAGCTGCGGCTGATGGTCGAGGAGGACCCCCAGCTCGAAGGCATGGGCACGACGCTCACCGCCCTGCTGTGGACCGGCCAGCGGCTCGGTCTCGTGCATGTCGGCGACTCCCGTGCGTACCTGCTCCGCGACGGCGTGCTGACCCAGATCACGCAGGACCACACCTGGGTGCAGCGCCTGGTCGACGAGGGCCGGATCACCGAGGAAGAGGCGACCACCCACCCGCAGCGCTCCCTGCTGATGCGCGCGCTGGGCAGCGGCGACCATGTCGAGCCCGACCTCTCGATCCGTGAGGTGCGCGCCGGCGACCGCTATCTGATCTGCTCCGACGGCCTGTCCGGCGTCGTCTCGCACCAGACGATGGAAGAGACGCTCGCCAGCTACCAGGGCCCGCAGGAGACCATCCAGGACCTGATCCAGCTCGCTCTGCGCGGCGGCGGTCCGGACAACATCACCTGCATCGTGGCGGACGTCCTCGACACCGACACCAACGACACTCTGGCCGGGCAGCTCAACGACACCCCGGTCGTCGTCGGCGCGGTCGCCGAGAACCAGCTGCAGATGAACGACGGCGGCGCCATGCAGACGCCCGCCGGCCGCGCGGCGGGCCTCGGCCGTCCCGTGCCGCCGCAGGCCAACGGCAGCTTCGGCCCGCCCGGAAGCGGCGGCGGGGCGGGGTACGGCGGAGTGCCGTCCGAGGACAGCTTCAGCGCGTACGGCGACGACGACTTCGTCAAGCCGCGCGGCGGCCGCAAGTGGCTGAAGCGTTCGTTCTTCATCGTGCTCGCCCTGGTGGTCGTCGGCGGCGGTCTGTACGGCGGTTACCGCTGGACGCAGACCCAGTACTACGTCGGCTCCAACGACAAGCACGTCGCGCTCTACCGGGGCATCAGCCAGGACCTGGCCTGGGTCTCGCTCTCGAAGGTGGAGAAGGACCACCCCGAGATCGAACTCAAGTACCTGCCGGAGTACCAGCGCAAGCAGGTCGAGGGCACCATCACCCAGGACAGCCTCGGCCGGGCCCGCTCGAAGATCGACGAACTCGCCGCTCAGGCCTCCGCCTGCAAGAAGGAGGAGCAGCGCCGCGAGGCCGCCGACCGTGCGAGCACGCCGCCGCCCGGTGAGGGCGAGGCCGGTGGCACCGCCGGCAAGCCCACCACCCAGAACGCCAAGACCAAGCCGACCGCACCTACTCCCACTCCGGGCCCCACCCTCTCGGAAGAGGAGCAGAAGCTGGCCGCGAACTGCGGGAAGCAGTAACGGCCTAGGGGGCCCTCTCCACCATGAGCGTTGTCACAAACACCACCACGATCGGCGCGATCGAAGCACCGAGCCGCCGCAACACCGAGCTGATGCTGCTCGCCTTCGCCGTCGTCATTCCGGTGTTCGCGTACATCAACGTGGGGCTGGCCCTCGACGGCAAGCTGCCCGCCGGCGTGCTCGGCTACGGGCTCGGACTGGGCCTGCTGGCCGGTGTGGCGCACCTGGCGGTGCGTAAGTTCGCCAAGTACTCCGACCCGCTGCTGCTTCCGCTGGCCACCCTGCTCAACGGCCTCGGACTGGTCATGATCTGGCGGCTGGACCAGTCCCCGCGACTGATCCAGCGTGCCGAGAACCTCTTCGGCAGCTTCAGCCCGGACGCCCCCAAGCAGCTCATGTACTCGGCGATCGGCATCGCACTCTTCGTGGCCGTGCTGATTCTGCTCAAGGACCACCGCATCCTCCAGCGCTACACGTACATCTCGATGGCGGTGGCGCTGGTCCTGCTGATCCTGCCGATGTTCTTCCCGGCGGTGAACGGCGCCAAGATCTGGATCAGCCTCGGCCCCTTCACCATCCAGCCCGGTGAGTTCGCGAAGATCATCATCGCGATCTTCTTCTCCGGCTACCTGATGGTGAAGCGCGACGCCCTGGCGCTGGCGAGCCGCCGGTTCATGGGCCTGTACCTGCCGCGTGGACGTGACCTCGGACCGATCCTCATGGTCTGGGCGATGTCCATCCTCATCCTGGTCTTCGAGACCGACCTCGGCACCTCGCTGCTGTTCTTCGGCCTCTTCGTGATCATGCTGTACGTGGCCACCGAGCGCACCAGCTGGATCGTCTTCGGCCTGCTGATGTCGGCGGTCGGCGCGGTGGGTGTCGCCTCGTTCGAGCCGCACGTCCAGCAGCGTGTGGAGTTCTGGCTCAACCCCTTCGCGGAGAAGACCTGGGAGCAGAGCGAGCAGATCGGCCAGGCGCTGATGTCCTTCGGCTCCGGCGGCACGCTCGGCACAGGGCTCGGCCAGGGCGACTCCGACCTCATCGGCTTCGCCGCCAACTCCGACTTCATTCTCTCCACCTTCGGTGAGGAGCTGGGTCTCGCCGGAATGATGGCGTTCCTGCTGGTCTACGGCCTGATCGTGGAACGCGGCGTACGCACCGCACTGGCTGCCCGTGACCCCTTCGGCAAGCTCCTGGCGGTCGGCCTCTCCGGAGCCTTCGCCATCCAGGTCTTCGTCGTCGCCGGCGGTGTGATGGGCCTCATCCCGCTGACCGGTATGACCATGCCGTTCGTGGCCTACGGCGGTTCGTCCGTGATCGCCAACTGGGCGCTGATCGGCATCCTGATCCGTATCAGCGACACCGCGCGCCGTCCCGCGCCGGCCCCCGCCCCGTCCCCCGACGCCGAGATGACCCAGGTGGTCCGACCGTGAACAAGCCCCTGCGCCGGATCGCGATCTTCTGCGGCCTTCTCGTCCTGGCCCTCCTCGTGCGCATCAACTGGCTCCAGTACGCCGAGGCCGAGGACCTCAACACGAACAGCAAGAACCGCCGCATCACGATCGAGCGGTACGCCAGCGAGCGCGGCAACATCATCGTCGACGGCAAGCCCATCACCGGCTCGGTCGAGACGAACGACACCGACTTCAAGTACAAGCGCACCTACGTCAACGGCCCCATGTGGGCGCCGGTGACCGGGTACGCCTCGCAGGCCTTCGACGCCAACCAGATCGAGAAGCTCGAGGACGGCATCCTCACGGGCAACTCCGACCAGCTCTTCTTCGACCGCACGATGGCGATGTTCACCGGCGACACGAAGAAGGGCGGCAACGTCGTCACGACCCTCAACGGCGCCGCACAGAAGGCCGCCTTCGAGGGCCTGGGCAGCAAGAAGGGCGCCGTCGCGGCGATCGACCCGCAGACGGGCAAGATCCTCGCCCTGGCGTCCACCCCGTCCTACGACCCGGCCTCCTTCGCCGGCTACCGGAACGCGGACGCCAAGGCGTGGAACGCGCTGGAGAAGGACAAGGACAAGCCGAAGCTCAACCGCGCGCTGCGCGAGGTCTACCCTCCGGGATCGACCTTCAAGGTGCTCACCGCGGCGGCCGCGCTGGAGTACGGCGCGGTGGACGACATCGACGCGGCCACGGACACCCCCGAGCCGTACACCCTGCCCGACACCCGCACGAAGCTCCCCAACTCCCACACGGGCTGCAAGAACGCCAGCCTGAACGAGGCGCTGCGGGTCTCCTGCAACACCGTCTTCGCCAAGCTCGGTGACACGGTCGGCCGGGACAAGATGGTCGAGATGGCGCAGAAGTTCGGCTTCAACAACACGGAGATCGACACCCCGGTCCGTGCGGCGGCGTCCGTCTACGACAAGAACATGGACAAGCCGGGCAACGCGCTCTCCTCCATCGGCCAGTTCAACACGGCCACCACTCCGCTCCAGATGGCCATGGTCACGGCGGCGATCGCCAACGACGGCAAGCTGATGAAGCCGTACATGATCGACCAGCTCGAGGCACCGAACCTCGATGTGATCTCCAAGACCGAGCCGCAGGAGATGAGCCGTCCGGTCTCGCAGAAGAACGCGCAGCTCCTCCAGCAGATGATGGAGAACGTGGTCGACAGCGGCACCGGCGAGAAGGCCCAGATCGACGGCGTCAAGGTGGGCGGCAAGACGGGTACCGCCCAGCACGGCGAGAACAACAGCAAGAACCCGTACGCCTGGTTCATCTCGTACGCCAAGACCGCGGACGGCTCGCCGGTCGCCGTCGCCGTCGTCGTGGAGGACAGCGAGGCCCGGCGCGACGACATCTCGGGTGGCGGCCTCGCGGCCCCGATCGCCAAGAAAGTGATGCAGGCGGTGCTGGACAGCAAGAAGTGATGCGGATCACGTGCGCCCCCCATACCTGCACATTGCGATACCGGTCGGGTATCAGCTGACAGTCGCGGGCCGATCGAGTGGGGAGCGGCCGGTAGCGTATGCGCGAACAGCACACCGCCGGACCACACGCTGGTGCGGTCGGGACTGACGGAGAGGGCTGGAACAGTTATGGAAGAGCCGCGTCGCCTCGGCGGCCGGTACGAACTGGGCTCGGTGCTCGGCCGCGGTGGCATGGCAGAGGTGTACCTCGCCCACGACACCCGGCTCGGCCGCACCGTCGCCGTGAAGACGCTGCGGGCCGACCTCGCCCGCGACCCGTCCTTCCAGGCCCGGTTCCGCCGTGAGGCCCAGTCGGCCGCCTCGCTCAACCACCCGGCGATCGTCGCGGTGTACGACACGGGCGAGGACTACGTCGACGGGGTCTCGATCCCGTACATCGTCATGGAGTACGTCGACGGCTCCACGCTCAGAGAGCTGCTGCACTCGGGACGCAAGCTGCTGCCCGAGCGCACCCTGGAGATGACCATCGGCATCCTCCAGGCCCTGGAGTACTCCCACCGCAACGGCATCGTCCACCGCGACATCAAGCCGGCGAACGTCATGCTGACGCGCACCGGCCAGGTCAAGGTCATGGACTTCGGCATCGCCCGCGCCATGGGCGACTCCGGGATGACGATGACGCAGACCGCCGCCGTCATCGGCACCGCCCAGTACCTCTCGCCCGAGCAGGCCAAGGGTGAGCAGGTCGACGCGCGGTCCGACCTCTACTCCACCGGCTGTCTGCTCTACGAGCTCCTCACCGTGCGGCCGCCCTTCGTGGGCGACTCCCCGGTGGCCGTCGCGTACCAGCACGTACGCGAGGAGCCGCAGCCGCCCAGCAACTTCGACCCCGAGATCACGCCCGAGATGGACGCCATCGTCCTGCGGGCCCTGGTCAAGGACCCCGACTACCGCTACCAGTCCGCCGACGAGATGCGCGCGGACATCGAGGCCTGTCTGGACGGACAGCCCGTGGCGGCGACGGCGGCGATGGGCGCGGTCGGCTACGGCTACGGCTCGGACGACCAGGCCACCACGGCGCTGCGCCAGGCCGACCCGGCGGGCCAGACCTCGATGCTGCCGCCCATGAACCCGGACGACGGCGGCTTCGGCGGCTACGACGACCGCCCGGGTCGCCGACGCCAGCAGAAGAAGTCCAACACGTCGACGATCCTGCTGGTGGTCGCGGGCATCCTGGTGCTGGTCGGCGCGGTGCTCATCGGCCGTGCCGTCTTCAGCGGCAACGACGGGGGCAATGGCGACGTGCCGGCGCCCTCGCTCGTGGGCAAGACCGTGAAGGAGGCCGGGACGCTCGCGACGAACTCGGGCGTCGAGATCAGCCAGTCCGGCACGGAGCGCTGCGACCAGCCCAAGAACACGATCTGCAGCCAGACGCCGGCTGAAGGCGCCACCATGCAACAGGGCGAGACGGTCCAGTACGTCCTCTCCGAGGGCGCGCCGAAGATCGAGGTCCCGGACGTCACCGAGAAGTCCCAGACCAACGCGCAGGAGGCCCTCCAGCGCAAGGGATTCAAGTTCAAGGTCGAGGAAGTCGAGTCCTCGGAGCAGGAGCCCGGCACGGTCATCTCCCAGGACCCGCGCGGCAACAGCCTGGCCGAGAAGGGCACGACCGTGAACCTGAAGGTGGCCAAGGAAGCGCTGGTGAACATTCCGCCGGTGCAGGGCCAGCAGTTCGACAGTGCCAAGGCCCAGCTGGAGACTCTCGAGTTCAAGGTCGAGCGGCGGGACGTGGACTCGCAGCAGCCCGCGAACACGGTCGTGAACCAGTCCCCGACGGGCAAGGCGTCCAAGGGCTCGACGATCACGCTCGACGTCTCCAAGGGCCCGCAGCAGCCGGCCGGGAAGCCTGTTCCCGAGGTGAGGACCAAGAGGCTCGGCGAGGCCAAGCAGATCCTGGCCCAGAACGGCTTCACGAACCTCGCGCTCGCGCCCGGCAGCTCCGGTGACGACAACTCCATCGTGACCTCGCTCGACCCGCAGCCCGGAACGCAGGTCGACCCGGCCACCACCACGATCACGCTCACGACGATCGGTGGCGGCGGGAACGGCGGCAACAACGGAGGCGGTAACGGCGGATTCATCGGCGGCGGAGACGGCGACTGATCCGAGCCGCAGCACGGACAGCAGCCCCGGCACCCTCGAACGGTGCCGGGGCTGCTGCGTGAACGGGGCCGGGCTGCCGTGAGCGGGGATGCTGGACCGGGCCGGCTGCCGCAGGTACGGACACAGTGGACCGGGCCCGCTGCCGCAAGTACGGACGACAACCGGCGGAACCCCTGCCGTGCCGATCTCCCGCGCGGACGGCGCGGATTCGTTTCAGCGCAGCTCGTCCGGCAGCGTGCGGTTCTTGTCGACCTTCTCCTCGCGCACCAGCTCGCCCCAGACGATGTAGCGGTAGTCCGAGGTGTAGACGGGCGTGCACGTCGTCAGCGTGATGTAGCGGCCCGGCTTGGACTTGCCCGACTCCTTCGGGACCGGCTGCAGGACGTTCACGTTGTACTTCGAGGTCTCGGGAAGCTTCTTGAAGACCTTGTAGACGTACCAGGTGTCCCGCGTCTCGAAGACGACCGGGTCACCCTCCCTCACCTTGTGGATGTTGTGGAACTTCGCTCCGTGGCCGTCGCGGTGCGCGGCAAGCGTGAAGTTGCCCTGCGGGTCCCACGGGAGCGCCGACTTGATCGGGGCGGTGTAGTAACCGGCGATTCCGTCGTTGAGGGCCTTGGCGTCGGTGCCCTGCTTCACCAGCACCTCGCCCTTCGACATCGCGGGCACGTGCAGGAAGCCGATGCCGTCCTTGGTGTCGAGCGCCCCCGGGCCGGCCCATCCGTCGCGCATCTGGTCGCCCTGGCGGGAGGCCTCGCGGTCGGCGAGGACGTTCGTCCACCACAGGGAGTAGACGACGAAGAGGCCCAGCACCACGCCCGCAGTGATCAGCAGCTCGCCGAAGACACTGATGACGCCGGCGATCCGGCTGCGCGCACGTGACACTGCACCTGTTCCCGTCTAGAAGTCGTCAGCCTACGAGCGCGTCCGGTTTGCCCTTGCTGCGCGGCCGTTCCTCGACCATCTTGCCCCACACGATCATTCGATACGTACTCGTGAATTCCGGCGTGCACGTCGTGAGCGTGATGTATCTGCCGGGTTCCGTGAAGCCGGATCCGGCCGGCACCGGCGCGATGACGCCGATGTTCGAAGGCGAGGTCTGCGGAAGGATGTTCGCCATCTTGTACGTGTAGTAGGCGTCCTGCGTCTCGACGACGATCGGGTCGCCGGGCTGGAGGCGGTTGATGTAACGGAACGGCTCGCCATGGGTGTTGCGATGGCCGGCGACGGCGAAGTTACCCGCCTTGTCGGACGGCATCGCCGTCTTGAGCTTGCCCTCGCCGTAGTGACCGACCATGCCACGGTCCAGGACCTTGTTCTTGTTGATGCCCTCGGCGATGGGGACGACCACGTCCAGCTTCGGGATGTACATGATCGCGAAGCCCTGCCCGGGCTCGAAGGCGCCCGGCTGACGGCCCTTGGCGAAGCCCTCCTGGATCTTGCTCGTCTCCCGGCCGGCCAGCTGTCCGGCACGGATATTGGTCCACCACAGCTGATAGGTGACGAACAGCAGCAGCAGCACGCCGAAGCTGATGAACAGCTCGCCGATGGCCCGGCTGGCCACCACGGCGGGGCTGTCCTTCGCCGCACGGGCCGCTCTGCGGGCCTCCACGCGCGACAGGGGCCTGCCGGGGGCCGTGGAGCTCTCCGGGGCCTCGGGGCGCCTGCGGCCGCGGCCCTTGGCCGCTCTGCGGCGCTCGGCACGACCGGGCCCGGTGGGAGCCTCCTCGGCACGCCGGGTGTCCGACGTCAGCAGGCCGACCGTCTCGTCGTCCCCGTCCCGTCCCGGCGTGCTCCCCGAACCGGGGAACGGTCGGGGGAACCGGCCGGACTCGGGCTCGGGTCTCGGCGCGGGCACCGGTCGCGCCGCCGGCCCGGGCGACGGAACCGTCTCCTGCTGCCCGTACCAGTCGTGCCGATAGGTCTCGGCGTAGGCCTCAGCGGCGCTCGAGGGGTACTGCCCGTAGTTCTGCGTCTGCTGGAGCCCGTCGTACGACCGGGGCGCGGGCTGCTGCTGCGGATAGCCACGGGGGCCCGGAGAAGGCGTGCGCGAGTACTGCTGCGGTGCGGGGGGCGTCTGGGGATAGCCCTGCGGCTGCTCCTGGCCCGGAGCGTACGACTGGGGCTGCAGATAGGCCTGAGCCTCCGCCTGGCCCCGTGAGTGGGCCCGGGCCCGCTCCCACTCCTCCGGCGGGGTCGGGTCCGTCAGGGGGTCGTACTCGTCCCCCGGACGCCCGGCACTCACGCCACGGCCTTGCCCACCACCGGCGCGAGCCCCGCCGAACGCTCGACCGCGCCGATGTCGCCGCACTGCTCCAGCCAGTTGGCCAGCATCAGGTGCCCGTGCTCGGTGAGGACCGACTCGGGGTGGAACTGCACGCCTTCGACGGCCAGTTCACGGTGGCGCAGCCCCATGATGATGCCGTCCGCGGTCCGCGCCGTGACCTCCAGCTCCTCGGGCAGGTCGGCCGGCTCCGCGGCCAGCGAGTGGTAGCGGGTCGCGGTGAACGGCGAGGGCAGCCCGGCGAAGACGCCCTTGCCCTGGTGCGTCACCGGCGAGGTCTTGCCGTGCAGCAGTTCGGGAGCGCGGTCCACCACTCCGCCGTAGGCCACCGCCATCGACTGCATGCCGAGGCACACACCGAAGACAGGGACTCCGGTGGTCGCGCAGTGCCGCACCATCTCGATGCACACACCGGCCTGCTCGGGGGCGCCGGGACCGGGGGAGAGCAGCACCCCGTCGAAGCCGTCCTGCACGTGTTCGAGTCCGACCGCGTCGTTGCGGACGACCTCGCACTCCGCGCCGAGCTGATACAGGTACTGCACGAGGTTGAACACGAAGCTGTCGTAGTTGTCGACGACGAGGATGCGTGCGCTCATCGGGCCGCCCCCGCTCCGTCGACCGTCACATCGTTGAACGGAAGCAGCGGCTCCGCCCACGGGAAGACGTACTGGAACAGCACGTAGACAACCGCGAGGGCGAGCACGAGCGAGATGAGAGCCCGCACCCATGCGTTGCCCGGCAGATGCCGCCAGATCCAGCCGTACATGCCGTCCCTTTCCGTTCGGTACCGCACCAGACTAAAGGGCCGCAGGGGCGCGTGGGTCAGCTGCGCAAAGCTTCCGGTTTGCCGTCCGTCACAGGCTGGGTGGCGTCGAGGTGCGCCCAGACGATCAACCGGTGGCTGCTGCCCCATTCCGGATCGCACGTCGTGAGGGTGAGATAGCGCCCGGGGCCGTCGAACCCCGACTTCCGCGGAACAGGGTCGATCACCCCGATGTCACCGGGGACCGTACGGTACGGCTTCTTGTCGACGCGGTACGTGAACCACGTCGTACCGTCGGTCAGCACGACCGCGTCACCCGGGCGCAGCCGGGGGAAGTCCTTGAACGGATCGCCGTACGTACGGCGGTGACCCGCCACCGAGAAGTTCCCGGTGTCGCCGAGCCGGGCCGTGGTGGCGTAGTGCCCCAGACCCTTCTTGAGCGTCCCCGTACGGGTGCCTTCGAGGACCGGCCAGTCCCAACTGCCGCCGAAACGCGGGATGTACATGACCGCGAAGGGCTTGCCGTCCCGGTACTCCGGGGCCGGCGGAGCGGGGGTGGGTGCGGTCGTGCCGCCGGGAGCGGGTGCCGGGCTCGCCACCGCGCCGTGGGACCACTCGTCCTGAAGCCGTCCGATCTGACCGTCGGAGGCGTCGGCCGCCTTGACGCCCGTCCAGAACACGACGTACGCGACGAAGAGCACGATCAAGGTGCCGACGGTGATGCACAGTTCGCTGAAGGTCCTGACGATCAGCCGTACCGACACCGAACCCCCCAGGCGCTACTGCACGGGCTTCGCGTAGTGGAGATCCACTGTGCCCGAGTAGCCGGGGAGAGTCACCGCCTCGCGCTCGTCCACTTTCCAGCCGAGACCGTATGCCTTCACGTACAGCTGGTAGTTCTGTACGGCGACGGAGTCGTCGAGGGCCTTCTGGAGCGCGCTCTGGTCACCCACGGCGGTGATCCGGTAGGGCGGCGAGTAGACGCGGCCCTGGAGGATGAGGGTGTTTCCCACACAGCGGACGGCGCTGGTGGAGATGAGGCGCTGGTCCATGACCTGGATGCCCTTGGCGCCGCCCTTCCACAGGGCGTTGACGACGGCCTGCAGATCCTGCTGGTGAATCACCAGGTCGTTCGCCTGCGGCTCGGGATATCCGGGTGCCGCCTGGGCGTTGGGCGGAGCGTCATTGAGAGTGACGGTCAGCGCCGGACCGGTCAGTTTCCGGGTGCCGGCGACTTCTTCCAGGGCACCGAGCTTCTGGTCCTCGGCCTTGGTGGAGCCGTCGTCGCGCTGGGCGAGAGCGTCCACGTCGCCGCGGAGCGCGGCGGTGGACTCGGTGAGATCACCGTTCTTGGTGCTGCGCTGCTCGATCAGATCGGACAGCTTCAGCAGGGAGCCGTCGGTCCTCAGATCGGTACCCTTGGCCGTATTGAAGCTTGTCACGAAGATCAGCCCGGCGAGGGCGAAAACGGCAGCTGTCAACACCCGGCCCACCCGCCAGTTGAAGCGGTGAACCGGGCCTTGCGGGGAGTCGGCGGAATTGCTCAACGTACCCTTATCTCCTCAGGCGCCGCGGAAGCACTACGCTAACGGACGCCCGGGGGCGGCAGTGGTCCCCCTTCGCTCCAGCCCCGGCGCCAGCCACAGTTCCCTGCGCGGTCACGCAGCGCATCGACAGGAGAGTCCCTCGTGCCGAAGTCACGTATCCGCAAGAAGGCCGAGTTCACGCCGCCGCCCGCGACGAAGCAGGCGACCAGCATCAAGCTGACGAGCCGCAGCTGGGTAGCACCCGTGATGCTCGCGTTGTTCCTGATCGGACTCGCCTGGATCGTCCTCTTCTATGTGACCGAGGGCGACCTTCCGATCAAGAGCTTCGGCAACTGGAACATCGTCGCGGGCTTCGGCTTCATCGCCGCCGGCTTCGGTGTCTCCACTCAGTGGAAGTAGCTCTGCCGCAGCTCCCGGAGCCGTTTCGGCTCCCGGGGCAGGACGTCAAGCCCTGCCCCAAGGTTATCCACAGCGTTGTCCACAGTGGGGAAAAGGTCTGACGATCTGTGGATAACCTTCAAAGCGTTGACGCCGGTGTGACTGCATGAGCCATCCCGGTGAAGCGTTCGGCCCCTTGCCTCTGCTGGGAAAACCCAGTTCAGCGACAAGGGGCACACGTGTCCCATACGGCGTGCACAAGATCCGCCACACGCTGTGGACAACTTTGGGGAAAGGTTGCGCTCAGCTGAGCAAGCAACCGCTCGGCCCGGGTGATCGACAGGCTGCCGCCGGGCTCGGATGACCGCCGCGGCCCCCAGGGGTCGGGCCCTAGGTCAGGGCCGCGGTCCGGGCGATCACGGTCGCCACGATCACCAGCAGGACCCCCGCACAGCACGCGACCTGCACCAGGGTGCGGTGACGGCGCGGAGCGAAGACGAGTCCGAGCGTGACGAGGGCCCCGGCCACCAGACCGCCGATGTGCCCCTCCCAGGAGATGCCCTCGCGGCCGAACGTGAAGATCAGGCTGATCACCAGGATCGCGATGACCGGCCGCATGTCGAGGTTCTTGCGGCGCGCGAGCACCGCGAACGCGCCGATCAGGCCGTAGATGGCGCCCGAGGCACCGAGCGATCCCTGGTTCGGGGCGGCGAGCAGATAGGCGAGCGCGCTGCCGCCGAGCCCCGAGATGAGATAGACCGCGAGAAAGCGGGAGCGGCCGAGTTCCGGCTCGACCATCTTGCCCAGGAACCACAGCCCCACCAGGTTGAAGAGGATGTGGGGCACCTCCTCGTGCAGGAAGACCGAGGTGATCAGCCGGTACCACTCGCCGTCCGCGACTCCGACGACCTCGTTGAGCTGGGGGTTGTACGCATACCCGATCAGCAGCGTCTCGTCGAGGAATCGATCACCGAGGGCGAGCACCACCACGTACACGGCGGCGTTGACGGCCACGAGGATCTTGGTGATCAGGAAGGCGTCGGAGCGGATGCTGCCGCCCGCGATGGTCCGCGGCTGGTTCGCCGCCGGAGCGTGCCCGGTGCCGGAGCCGGAGCGGACGCAGTCGGGGCACTGGAACCCGACGGACGCGTCGACCATGCAGTCCGGGCAGATCGGCCGCTCGCAGCGCACGCAGCTGATGCCCGTCTCGCGGCCGGGATGCCGGTAGCAGCTGGGCAGGCTGTGCGCGTCCTGCGGCTCCTTCGGAGTGCCTGGCACCTGGTCCATGGGATCCCTCAATCTCCCTCGATCAAAACACCGCCCCGTCCATCCTTACGGACGGACGGGGCGCAATGGTTCCCCTGGGGACCAGGCCCGGGGGAATCAGCCCTCGCGGGTCTCGACGACGACGGACTCGATCACGACGTCGTTGAGCGGGCGGTCGGTCCGCGGGTTGGTCTGGGTGCCGACGATCGCGTCCACGACCTTCTTGCCCGCCTCGGTGCTGACCTCGCCGAAGATGGTGTGCTTACGGGTCAGCCACGAGGTGGGCGACACCGTGATGAAGAACTGCGAGCCGTTGGTGCCCGGGCCGGCGTTCGCCATGGCCAGCAGGTACGGCTTGTCGAAGGCGAGGTCCGGGTGGAACTCGTCACCGAACTCGTAGCCCGGGCCGCCGGTGCCGTTGCCGAGCGGGTCGCCGCCCTGGATCATGAAGCCGCTGATGACGCGGTGGAAGACCGTGCCGTCGTACAGCCTGTCCGTGGACTTCTTGCCGGTCGCCGGGTGGGTCCACTCGCGCTCGCCCTGAGCGAGTTCGACAAAGTTCTTGACCGTCTTGGGCGCGTGGTTCGGCAGGAGCCGGATCTCGATGTCGCCTTGGTTGGTCTTCAGGGTGGCGTAAAGCTGCTCGGCCACGATCCTGCCTTCCGTAAGTCTCGTCTGACGTCCACCGATCCTCGCACGGAAGCGTCGCCCACGGAGAAAAGCGGCGGAGTCCTCGCCGAAGCGGCGCGGTTCGGGGCGAATCGTGGCATCGTCGAGCGGAAGGTCCCAAACATGACCCGGATGCCCGGCCCCACATGCCGAGCATGAGGTCTGCGGGCATGATTTCCATTCAGACGGAAAGGCGAAACTGTGCCGAACTGGGGAAATCCCCAGGCCCCAGAACGCCACCGAGGAGGAGGATCCCCGTGACCCGCATGGACAGCGTGCGCGCCGCGACCGGTACGGCGAAGGAAAGCGTGCTGCACGCCGCGGACGTGGTGGCGCCCTACGCCGGTACTGCCAAGGACCAGGCCGCGCTTTATGCGCAGGAAGCCCGCGTACGGCTCGCGCCCAAGGTCTCCAAGGCCGCCAAGAAGGCCCGTGTTCAGTACGACACCCGTGTCGCACCGCATGTGCCGCCGAAGGTGGACGACGCCGCGCACCGAGCCGCGACCACGGCTCGCAGGGCAGCACGTCAGGCGGCGGACTACACAGTTCCGCGCGTCGAACACGCCGTTGCCGCCGCTCAGCCCGTACGGGAGGAGGCTGCGGCTCGCTCCGCTGCCGCACTGGCCGCTCTGCGCGGTCAGGTGACGGCGAAGGACATTCAGAAGTTGGTGAGGAAGCACGAGCGGCGCTCGAAGGCCGCACGTCTTGCCAAGGGTCTCGCAATCATCGGTGTTCTGGCCGGCGGCGCTGTGGCCGCCTGGAAGTGGTGGGACAAGCAGGCCAACCCCGACTGGCTGGTCGAGCCGCCCGCTGCGACGGAACTCTCCGACCGCGATCCGCTGACGTCCGTCGACGGCAGTCCGGAAGCGCTTGATCCCGAGGTCCAGGCGAAGCAGGCCGAGGCGGAGGCTGCCGATCGCGACGAGGGCCGCTGATCGGTCACCGCCCGTTTGGCCGGTGGTGATGCGGAGAGCGTGAGCAGTGCTTGAGGTGTCGTGCGCTGTGGTGCCTCAGGTGCTGCCGCAGGTCGGAACCTGCACTGTGGTGCCTCAGAACAGGACATGCGCTGCGGTACTGCTGCGGTACGTGACGTGCGCTGCGGTACTGCTGCGGTACGTGACGTGCGCTGTGGTGCTGCGGTACAGGACATGCGCTGTGGTGCCGGGAGAGATGAGTGCTCCCGGCGCCTCATGCCGAGGTGAGCGCGCGATCCGCGAGCGCGTCCGGGCCCGACTCCGTCCCGGCTTCGTCGCCCTCGGCGGACGGCAGGTGCCGGGTGGCGGGAGACGAACCGTGTGCCTCGGCGCTGATGCGCTGCTTGATCGTGGGCGGCAGTGACCTGTCGCGCATGGTCGGGCTCCAGCGCGTACTCTGCGCCGGCACCGTCGCTCGGACGGCCTCCGTACGCGTCTGACGCGGCAGGTCGGCACGCTCCGGCGTCTGAACGGCCGGCTGCCGTGCGGCCGACGCGACGGTGGTGAGACCCACCGAAGCAAGCAGCGCGACGAGCGCGGTGAAGAATGCGGTCCACAGATTCCTGACCTTGATGGCGGCCATGACCCCTCGCTTTCGGGTTGGGCGATCTACATACCTTTCTCATGATGTGTACGCATCTCGAGTTGCGAAGGACCGACGCAGGACATAGGCGGTTCTTCTGATGAACACCACCCGGACGGCCCAGAGCGGCCCCGGAAAAATCAAAAAAGAGCGCCCCGGCCTGCGGAAACAGGCCGGGGCGCTCTTCGTGTGTGGAGCCTAGGGGAGTCGAACCCCTGACATCTGCCATGCAAAGACAGCGCTCTACCAACTGAGCTAAGGCCCCTGGTCGCAGACCACAGTACCGGGTCACCCCCCGGTTCCTGCAAAAGGGATTGGGGCTCCCGGTGGGCGACCACTCTCCGTAAGATGCACGACGTGGTTCGCAGCAGCGAAGCCCGCTTTGGGGAAAGCGATGGGGAGACGCCATGGACGCCGCTCAGCAGGAAACGACCGCAAGAGCCAGAGAGCTGCAGCGCAGCTGGTACGGGGAGCCGTTGGGGGCGCTCTTCCGCCGGCTGATCGACGACCTGGGCCTCAATCAGGCCCGGCTCGCAGCCGTGCTCGGGTTGTCGGCTCCGATGCTGTCCCAGCTGATGAGCGGCCAGCGGGCCAAGATCGGCAATCCGGCGGTCGTCCAACGCGTCCAGGCGCTCCAGGAGTTGGCGAGTCTTGTCGCCGACGGAAGCGTCAGCGCTGTGGAAGCCACCGACCGGATGGAAGAGATCAAGAAGTCGCAGGGCGGGTCCGTCCTCACCGGAACGAGCCAGAGCACGAACAGCTCCGGGGCTCCGACGGTGCGCCGGGTCGTCCGTGAGATCCAGTCGCTGCTGCGCTCCGTGGCCGCCGCCGGCGACATCATCGATGCCGCCGACTCCCTCGCCCCGAGCCACCCGGAGCTGGCAGAGTTCCTCAGGGTGTACGGCGCCGGACGCACCGCGGACGCCGTCGCCCACTACGAATCGCACCAGAACTGACGCGGGGCGGACGCCTCACGAGGGAACGGGAGCGGGCGCAGCGCCATGGGTGAGGTCTTCGCTGGTCGGTACGAGCTGATCGACCCGATCGGGCGCGGTGGTGTCGGTGCGGTCTGGCGCGCCTGGGACCACCGGCGCCGTCGCTGTGTGGCAGCCAAGGTGCTGCAGCAGAGCGACGCGCACACCCTGCTGCGCTTCGTCCGTGAGCAGGCGCTGCGGATCGATCACCCCCATGTCCTCGCTCCCGCGAGCTGGGCGGCGGACGACGACAAGGTGCTGTTCACCATGGACCTGGTGAGCGGCGGATCGCTGGCGCACCTCATCGGTGACTACGGCCCGCTGCCACCCGCCTTCGTGTGCACGCTGCTCGACCAGTTGCTGGCCGGGCTGGCGGCGGTACACGCGGAGGGCGTCGTGCACCGCGACATCAAGCCGGCGAACATCCTGCTGGAGGCGACGGGGACCAAGCGGCCGCATCTGCGGCTGTCGGACTTCGGTATCTCCATGCGCAAGGGCGAGCCGCGGCTGACCGAGACCAACCATGTGGTGGGCACACCCGGCTACTTCGCTCCCGAGCAAATGCTGGGCGCGGAACCGGAGTTCACCGCGGACCTCTTCGCGGTCGGCCTGGTCGCGCTCTATCTCCTCCAGGGGCAGAAGCCCGACTCCCGTGCCCTGGTGGAGCACTTCACGCACCACGGCACCCCGAGCGCTCCTGCGGGCATACCCGAGCCGCTGTGGCAGGTCCTGGCGGGTCTGCTCCAGCCGGACCCCGATGCGCGCTTCCGTACGGCCACAGGGGCGCGCAAGGCGCTCACCGCCGCCGTCGAGATGCTTCCCGACCCCGGGCCCGACGACGAGCCGGTCGAGGTCTTCGACCAACTGGGGTCTCTTCCCCCCGGGTTCGGCCCCTGCGGCCCCGAGCAGCCGTCCCCGCAGAGCGCGCCGACCGGGTACACGGCACCACCGGTCGGATACACGGCACCGGTCGCCGAGCCGACGCAGCCACCCGCGCAGCCGGCCCATCCGCCGTCGCAGACCAACAGCTTCCCGGTCACTCCTCCGCCCCGGCAGCCGCCCGCGGTGCCGCCGTACGTGGACCATCCCGCGCAGCCGGCCACCCCTCCCCCCATGCCGGCGGCCCCACAGCCGGCCCCACACCCGGCTCCGACGCCGGCGCCCCCCACTGCTCACCACGCCTCCCCTCCTGGCCACCCCGCGCCGGAGCAGCCCTCGCTGTCCGGGACCGCTCCGACGACACCGATGCGGTACGAATCGCCTCTCACTCGTGCTTACACCGCTCAGAGCCCTCAGGTTCCGTTCCCGCACGCGCCGGTTCCGAGCGTGGGCAGACAGCGAACGGGACCGCCCCCGAAGGTCGCGGTCCCGATGCTGATCGTCGCGCTGCTCTGCTTCGCCGTGGGCATCTGGGCGTTGACCCAGGCCTGAGCCCGAGCCCTCCCGCCCGGCCGTGCCGGAGCCGTCGGTCCGGGCTACCAGCTCGGCGGCGGCCCGAACTGCCCCTGCTGCGCCCCCGGAGACCGACCCGGCACCTGGCCGCCCTGCGGGTGGCCACCGGGCGCCTGGCCGCCCTGCGGGTGACCGCCCGGCACATGTCCCTGATCCGGGAGCGTCGCCGGTCCCTGCGCAGGCACCGTCGGCGTACCGGCACCCGGGCCCGCCTGCCCGCCGGAGGCCCGCCGGCGCTTCAGCAGCAGCCACACCCCCAACCCGAGCAGCAGCACGGTGCCGGTACCGATCAGGACGGCGGCCACCAGTTGCAGCGGGTCGCTCCCGTCCTCGTCCGAGCCGCTCTTCCCGCTGTCGGCGGCCGCCTGGTCGTCCTCGGTGACCTGGAAGTCGCCCGCGGCGCCGTCGTAGGCCGGAGCGGCCTTCGGCTTGCCCGTGACGTTGACCCGGAGCGTCAGCGCGAGCGGCGTGCTCCCGTACTCCGCGCCGACTTCGGGGCTCAGCGTCACCGCGATGTAGTACCAGCCCGCGAAGCGCATGGCGTTCGTGGACTCGGTCGAGTCGAAGCGGTTCTCGTAAGCGACCGGCGGTACCGGGTCGAGCGCGACGGACTTCTGCTTGCCGTCGTAGTACACGCTCGCGGTCTCGTCGACGAGTCCGCGAGCCGGGTTGTGCAGGGACACCGACAGGGCGCTCGACACGCTCTGGGTGGTGTCGGAGGCCGTCGGGCTGGTGCCCAGGTCGGCGCTGGCGAAGATCTGCTTGCCCCAGTCGAGCGGCACCCGGTAGAACCGCGTCCGGCCCGGGAGGATCTCGTCCTGCCACTCGCCCTCGGTGAGGCCGGTGGCGTCGGAGAAGCTCGTGCCGCCGGCGCGCTTCTGCGGGCTGCCTGCCGGGGGCGGGGGAGAGGCGGAGGGCCAGTTCTCGGGCGCCGCCGTCGGACCAGCCGCCTTCAGGCCGGGCTCCGAGGCGAAGCGGATCTCCACGTCCCACGCTTCGGGGGTGGACGCCGCGTCGCCGTCCCGCTCGATGAGGACGTAGTACGCGCCGGCCTCCTGACAGCTGCTGCTGTCCTTCTCGATCATCCGGTCCGCGTAGGCGGCCACCGGCCTGGCGTAGGCGGCCGAGCCGAACTGGGCGTCGCCGCTGCCGCACTTGGTCCCCGAGCGGTCCTCGATGCTCACCGAGAGCTTGTCCAGGGAGGCGACCTTCGTCTTGAGCTTAGGTACCGCCACCGCGGAGATGTAGGCGTTCGTCCGAGCGTCCAGATCGACGCGGTAGTAGCGCTTCTCGCCCGGCTTGATCGCGTCCCTGTAGACCGATCCCGCCGTCAACGCCGGCCCGTCGCTGTTGACCGCCGAGCCCTTGACCGTCTTGGCCTCGCTGTCGAAGACGTACGGATTGGGCTCCCCGGCCGCCAGAGCCTGCGTCGGCAGTCCCGCCACCACGCACATCGCCGCGATGGCCGCCAGCGCCACCCGGCCCCTGTCGCGCTGCCTCTTCACGCGCTTCTCCTCGGTGTGCTGGTCGTGTCGGTGGCATGCCCGGCCCGTGTCGCGTCCGGACGAGCAGCGGACCGCGATCATGACGGCCGCCCCGCCCCGCAACCGCGGCGATCACCGCGGGGGGACCATCCTGCCCCGTCGCCCGCTCCGCTGTCTGCGCCGGACGACGAATAGCCCGTGTTGTCCGCCTCGTTACCGCTGTCGCGCTCCCCCGAGGCCCCTCAGGTTTGCTTGAGCAAGCAATCAGTTTGCTCGGGTGAACCATCGGCCGGAAGCGTCACAACAGCACCCGGCACCCGGCACCCGGACAGCACGAAGCCCCGGCCGCTTCGAGCGGCCGGGGCTTCAACCAAGACTGTTGCGTCTCACACACCCGAACCTGCGGGCACGGAGTCGGTCGCCTCCGTCCACAGATCCTGCTCGGCGCGATCCGCCTGGATCTGGCGGTACACGAGGAGCCCGCCGATGGCGGCCAGTGCGACCAGGAGAAGCTTCTTCACCGCGCGACCTCGTCTTTCCTTGACGTATGAGGACTTCTGGCGCCCGACTATACACACCGACCGATACCGATCGGTGACCTGCGTACGCCGGGCGCTGGGCCCAACTGGAGCCCCGGACAAAGCGATCGATCCGCTCCTGCCCATCGGCATCATCACCGTTCGCCGAAACCACCGGCCTAGTTGTCGTACCGGCGAAGCGTCACCGCCGGCGGACGAACCCGGCAGAATTCGCAGCCGCCCCCTGCGCGACTCAGGACGCCTTTGCGGCAGGCCGCTTCGCGCTCTTGCTCCTGCTGGTGCCGGTACTGCTCCGCGCGGCCTTGGCAGGCGCACTCCTGCGCCTCCTGGCGGTCGCCGCCGTGCCCGTCGGGGCCGCCGGGGGCGACGCCTCCCCGTGCGAGATCGGCCAGGTGAACTCGATCTCCAGCTCGATCTCTCCGTCACCCACCTCGACCTCGATCTCGCTGCGAAGGTCGTCGGGGATCCGCAGGCTCACCGTCCCCGACCCCAGTTCCAGTGAGACATCCCCGCCCTGCCTCAGCGCCGCCGCCAGCGCCGTGAGCTGATCGGCCGCCTCCAGGCGGGACAGCGAGCGCTTCTGCTCGAACTTCAGGTCCGTCATGGCGTCTCCGATCCGGCGGAACCAGGGGATAACGCCAATTCTGATGCCAAGCACCGGATCGGACATCTTCACAGCCGGCGAGACACCGGAACGGCCGAGGCCGCGACCGCACACCCACCGGATGCGAAAGACCCCCAACCATGATCGGCTGGGGGTCTTTCGGCTGGTGGGGCTAACAGGATTTGAACCTGTGGCCTCATCCTTATCAGGGATGCGCTCTAACCAACTGAGCTATAGCCCCGCCGCGCTGCGCGCTGACCTCTGAAGATTAGCGCACGTCTGGCGCAGCTCCCAAATCGGTTACTCGTCCTCCGCCAGAGTGAGCTCGACGCCGCCCACGAACCCCGCTGAGAGGTTGTAGATGAAGGCTCCGAGCGTCGCCAGCGCTGTGGCCAGCACCACATCGATCACCGCGATGACCGAGGTGAAGATGAGCACGCGCGGCAGCGACAGGAAGGACTGGAGGTCGAAGCCGTTGCTCTCGTTCGAGCCGGTGGCCTCGCTGATCGTCCCGCCGACCGTCGAGAAGACGCCCATCGCGTCCATGACCATCCACAGCACCGCGGACGCGATCACCGTGCAGATGCCCAGCGCGATGGAGAGCAGGAAGCTGACCTTCATCACCGACCAGGGATCGGCCTTGGCGACGCGCAGCCGCGCCTTGCGGGTGCGCGGAGTCGTCCGCGCCCCGGTGCGCGGCAGGCGGACGCCTGCCTGGGTCCCGCCGCCGCCCTGGGGCGACTGGTAGGCCTGCGGCGGATGGTACGGCTGTGCCGCCTGCTGAGGGGCCGGCTGCTCGCCTGCATACGTCTCGTACGGGGGCTTGGGCCCCCGGGTGTCCGTCACCGTCATCCCCCTGCCATCGGCGGGAGTGCCCCCGCCCTGGGAGTCCGCGGCAGGGCCACGGGCACCGTTCGCTCCAGCAGCTCCGGCAGCGGCCGAACCGGCGCCCGTGGCTCCACTCACGCTCTACTCCTCGTGCTCCCCGGCCGAGGACTCCGTGCCCTCGACTGCAGCCTCGGCCCCACCGGCGTCGGCTTCATCGGCCCCTTCGACCTCTTCGGCCTCACGACCCGCCTCGGCGTTGCGAGCGATACCGACGACGGCATCACGCTTGCCCAGGTTGATCAGTTGGACGCCCATGGTGTCACGGCCCGTCTCCCTGACTTCGTTGACTCGCGTACGAATCACACCGCCACCAAGGGTGATGGCGAGGATCTCATCCGTCTCCTCGACCACCAGCGCGCCCACGAGCGAACCACGGTCCTCCACGATCTTGGCGGCCTTGATACCGAGGCCACCGCGACCCTGGACGCGGTACTCGTCGACGGCGGTCCGCTTGGCGTACCCACCATCGGTAGCAGTGAACACGAACGTACCGGGCCGCACCACATTCATCGAGAGGAGCTGATCCCCCTCACGGAAACTCATGCCCTTGACGCCCGAGGTCGCACGGCCCATCGGGCGCAGTGCGTCGTCCGTCGCGGTGAACCGGATCGACTGGGCCTTCCTGCTGATGAGCAGCAGGTCGTCCTCGGCCGAGACCAGCTCGGCGCCGATCAGCTCGTCGTCGCTGCCGTCGTCCGTCTCGCGAAGGTTGATCGCGATGACGCCGCCCGATCGGGGTGAGTCGTAGTCCTTCAGCGGGGTCTTCTTGACCAGGCCGCCCTTGGTGGCGAGCACCAGGTAGGGCGCGGCGTTGTAGTCGCGGATCGCCAGGATCTCGGCGATCTGCTCGTCCGGCTGGAAGGCCAGCAGGTTGGCGACGTGCTGCCCGCGGGCATCCCGACCGGCGTCGGGAAGCTCGTACGCCTTCGCCCGGTAGACCCGGCCCTTGTTGGTGAAGAAGAGCAGCCAGTGGTGCGTGGTGGAGACGAAGAAGTGGTCGACGATGTCGTCTTCCTTGAGCTTCGTGCCCCGGACGCCCTTGCCGCCCCGCTTCTGCGAGCGGTAGTCGTCGGTCTTCGTGCGCTTCACATAGCCGCCACGCGTGATGGTGACGACGATGTCCTCCTCGGCGATCAGGTCCTCGATGGACATGTCACCGTCGAAGGGCACCAGCTTGGAGCGCCGGTCGTCGCCGAACTTCTCGACCAGGACGGCCAGTTCATCGCTGACGATCTGGCGCTGCTTCTCCGGCGAGGCGAGGATCGCGTTGTATTCGTTGATCTTCGCCTGCAGCTCGTCGTGCTCCTGCACGATCTTCTGGCGCTCCAGGGCGGCCAGTCGGCGCAGCTGCATCTCGAGGATGGCGTTGGCCTGGATCTCGTCGATCTCCAGGAGGTCCATCAGGCCGCCGCGCGCGATCTCGACCGTGTCACTGCGCCGGATCAGCGCGATGACCTCGTCGATCGCGTCGAGAGCCTTGAGCAGACCGCGCAGGATGTGCGCCCGCTCCTCGGCCTTGCGCAGCCGGAACTTCGTGCGCCGGACGATGACCTCGACCTGGTGCGTCACCCAGTGGCGGATGAAGGCGTCCAGGGACAGCGTGCGCGGCACACCGTCGACCAGCGCCAGCATGTTCGCGCCGAAGTTCGTCTGGAGGTCGGTGTGCTTGTACAGGTTGTTCAGCACGACCTTGGCGACGGCGTCGCGCTTGAGCACGATCACCAGACGCTGACCGGTCCGCGAGGAGGTCTCGTCGCGGACGTCCGCGATGCCGCCGATCTTGCCGTCCTTCACCAGGTCGGCGATCTTCTGCGCGAGGTTGTCCGGGTTGGTCTGGTACGGAAGCTCCGTGACCACCAGGCACTGGCGGTTCTGGATCTCCTCGACGTCGACGACCGCGCGCATCGTGATGGAGCCGCGACCGGTGCGGTACGCCTCCTCGATGCCCTTGCGGCCCACGACCAGCGCACCGCTCGGGAAGTCCGGGCCCTTGATCCGCTCGATGAGCGCGTCGAGCAGCTCCTCGTGCGTCGCGTCGGGGTGCTCCAGCGCCCACTGCGCTCCGGCCGCGACCTCGCGGAGGTTGTGCGGCGGGATGTTGGTCGCCATGCCGACCGCGATACCGGCCGAACCGTTGACCATCAGGTTCGGGAACCGCGCCGGCAGAACCGTCGGCTCCTGGTTGCGGCCGTCGTAGTTGTCCTGGAAGTCGACGGTCTCCTCGTCGATGTCCCGGAGCATCTCCATCGACAGCGGCTTGAGCCGGCACTCGGTGTACCGCATGGCGGCGGCCGGGTCGTTGCCCGGGGAGCCGAAGTTGCCGTTGGAGTCCACCAGCGGCATGCGCATCGACCACGGCTGGGCCAGGCGGACCAGGGCGTCGTAGATCGAGGAGTCACCGTGCGGGTGGTAGGTACCCATGACGTCGCCGACGACGCGGGCGCACTTGTAGAAGCCCTTCTCGGGGCGGTAACCGCCGTCGTACATCGCGTACAGCACGCGACGGTGGACGGGCTTGAGACCGTCCCGTACGTCCGGCAGCGCACGCGACACGATGACGGACATCGCGTAGTCGAGGTAGGAGCGCTGCATCTCGGTCTCGAGCCCGACGGGCTCCACGCGCATCCCCACGCCCGGAACGGCGGGTTCCTCTTCGGGCATCACAGGGGTGTTCTCGTCGGCCATTGCTGGTCAAAGTCCTTTCGTGCGGTCAGCTGAGACCGACTCAGATGTCGAGGAACCGAACGTCCTTGGCGTTGCGCTGGATGAAGGAACGCCGTGCCTCGACGTCCTCTCCCATCAGCACCGAGAACAGATCGTCGGCCTGCGCCGCGTCGTCCAGCGTGACCTGGCCGAGCACGCGGTGGTCCACGTCCATGGTCGTGATGCGCAGCTCCTCGGCGTTCATCTCGCCGAGACCCTTGAAGCGCTGGATCGAGTCTTCCCTGATCCGCTTGCCGCTCTGCTTGCCGAGCTCGACGAGCGCGTCGCGCTCACGGTCCGAGTACGCGTACTCGAAGTCGTCCCGGCCCCACTTGATCTTGTAGAGCGGCGGGCGCGAGAGGTACACGTGCCCGGCTTCGACCAGCGGCCGCATGAAGCGGAAGAGGAAGGTCAGCAGCAGGGTGTTGATGTGCTGGCCGTCGACGTCGGCGTCCGCCATCAGGATGATCTTGTGATAGCGGAGCTTCTCGATGTCGAAGTCCTCGTGGACTCCGGTGCCGAAGGCCGAGATCAGCGCCTGGACCTCGGTGTTCTGCAGGATCTTGTCGATCCGCGCCTTCTCGACGTTCAGGATCTTGCCGCGGATCGGCAGGATCGCCTGGTACATCGGGTTACGGCCGGACTTCGCCGAGCCGCCGGCGGAGTCACCCTCGACGATGAAGATCTCGCACTTGGTGGGGTCGTTCGACTGGCAGTCGCTCAGCTTGCCCGGCAGGGAGGCGGACTCCAGCAGGCCCTTGCGCCGGGTGAGGTCACGGGCCTTGCGGGCCGCGACGCGCGCCGTCTGCGCCTGGACGGACTTGCGGATGATGTCCGCGGCCTCGTTCGGGTTGCGGTCGAACCAGTCCGTGAGGTGCTCGTGCACGACCTTCTGGACGAAGGTCTTCGCCTCGGTGTTGCCCAGCTTGGTCTTGGTCTGGCCCTCGAACTGCGGCTCACCCAGCTTGACCGAGATGATCGCCGTCAGGCCCTCGCGGATGTCCTCGCCGGAGAGGTTGTCGTCCTTCTCGCGCAGCAGCTTCTTGTCGCGCGCGTACCGGTTGACCAGGCCCGTCAGGGCGGACCGGAAGCCCTCTTCGTGGGTACCGCCCTCGTGCGTGTGGATCGTGTTCGCGAAGGAGTAGACACCCTCGGTGTACTGCGAGTTCCACTGCATCGCGATCTCGACCGAGAGCAGCCGCTCCTTGTCCTCGGCCTCGACGTCGATGACGGTCGGGTGGATGAGCTCGCCCTTGCGCGAGTTCAGGTACTTCACGAAGTCGACGATGCCGCCCTCGTAGAAGTACGTGACCGTGCGGACCGGCTCCTCGCCCGCCTCCTCGACGGTGTCGGCACCGGCGGTGGCCTTGGCCGACTCGCGCTCGTCCGTCAGCTTCAGGGTGAGGCCCTTGTTGAGGAAGGCCATCTCCTGGAAGCGCCGGGAGAGCGTCTCGAAGGAGTAGTCGGTGGTCTCGAACACGTCGGGGTCGGACCAGAACGTCACCGAGGTGCCGGTCTCGTCGGTCGCCTCGTTGCGCTGGAGGGGCGCGGTGGGCACGCCGAGCTTGTACTCCTGGGTCCAGCGGTAGCCGTCCGTCTTGATCTCTACGGAGACCTTGGAGGACAGGGCGTTGACGACGGACACGCCCACACCGTGCAGACCGCCGGAGACCGCGTAACCGCCACCGCCGAACTTGCCGCCCGCGTGCAGGACAGTCAGCACGACCTCGACGGCCGGCTTGCCCTCCGACGGGACGATGCCGACCGGGATACCGCGGCCGTTGTCGACGACGCGCACGCCGCCGTCGGCCAGGATGGTCACATCGATCATGTCCGCGTGACCGGCCAGGGCCTCGTCGACGGAGTTGTCGACGACTTCTTGCACCATGTGGTGCAGACCGCGCTCACCGGTGGACCCGATGTACATGCCGGGGCGCTTGCGGACCGCGTCCAGTCCCTCGAGGACGGTGATCGCGCTGGCGTCGTACGAGGCGGTGACCTCGCCGTGTCCGCCGGCGGGGGTGGACGGATTGTTCTCGTTGGGGTTGCCGGAATCGGCCACGAAGCGCCCTTTCTGGCACAGCACAAGCCGTTCTCCGGGCAGGCGGGAGCGGCTGCGTCGTTCGACATGTTCCGCGAGAAGGCGGGATTGCTCACCAGTCTACCGGTACGGCCGACACTCATGGGGGTTTGCCGGTAGCTGAGTCCGCATGTGCCGCCCTGAACACCGGCCGTCCGACTCCCCACATCCGGGAAGGGGCTCCAGAGGGCTCACGCGGGCATTGAGAGCTTCGGGCTGTCAACCTCTGGCTACGGTGAGGGACACCCGGGGCGATGCGGGTGATACAGGGGGGAAGTGAGGGGTCCGCTTGGGGCGGGATCGTGGGTCTCGGCAGCGGAATCCGGGTACGCGGTGACCCTCGTGCGGGACGGCCCGCGGGGCCCGGTGTGACGCAAATCCCGCGGCGCCTCGATGCCCGCCTCAGAAGGACATGGGACAGGGGCCCGGCGGTTCCGGTGCGGCGGCTCGGAGGACTCCGGAGGCTCTGGCTCCGGTACCTCGTTTCCAGGGTCAGGTCACCCGGTGGTCGCAAGGAGGCGGCGGTTGTGGACGGCGAAGGTCCGGGGTGCCGAAAACTCGACCGGGCTCACCCGTACGTGTCCCCCGGACCCACACTCCCCGGCGCCCGCAGCGGCCCGTACCCCTTGCGCGGCCCGCCGGGCCCGAGCACCTTGATCAGCCGAACCGTGCCGTGTCCCAGGTCCTCGTTCAGACGGGCCACCAGTCGTGGGGCCAGCAGCCGCAGCTGCGTCGCCCAGGCAGTCGAGTCGCACTGCACCGTCAGCACGCGCTCGTCGGGGTCCTCGTCGTACCGCAGCGGCACACAGTGGTTCGCCAGGTCCTCGCCCACGATCTGCGGCCAGCGGCCCATCACCCCGCCCACCGCGGCCGGCGTCTCCCAGCCGCGCTCGGTGATCAGCCGGTTGATGGCCGAGCCCAGCGGCAGAGGGTCGCGGCCGTCCGCGCGGGCCCCGGAACGCAGTCCGCCGCCCCGTCTGGCCTGCCGCTTCTCCTGCGCGGCCGCACCCCGCGCCCGCGCCTGCTCCTTCGCGGCGCGCAGCGCGACCCGCGCCAGGTCCACGCCGGACGTCTGCGGTTCCTGAGGGGTGTCCGCCGGAATCTCGTCGCTCATACGCGCTCCACCTCGCCACCGGCCACGGCGTACCGAGCCCCGGCGAGTACCCCCGGCACATCGTCGTCGACGGCCGCCGTCACCAGGACCTGCTCGCCCGGAGCCACCAGCTCCGCCAGTCGCTCCCGCCGCTTCACATCCAGCTCGGCGAAGACGTCGTCCAGGACGAGCACGGGCTCGTTGCCCTCCGCGCGGAGCAGGTCGTACGAGGCCAGCCGCAGGGCCAGCGCGTACGACCAGGACTCTCCATGGCTGGCGTATCCCTTGGCGGGCAGCTGCCCGAGCTTGAGCACCAGCTCGTCCCGGTGCGGACCGACCAGCGTCACGCCCCGCTCGATCTCCTGCTTGCGCACCTCGCCGAGCGCGGCGATCAACTGTGCGTACAGCTCGTCCCGGCCGCTCGGACCGTCGGCGGCGGCGCCCGGGGAGTCATCCGCCCCGGATTCCGCCGCACCGGCGGAGGAACGGTACTCCAGCGCCAAGGGCCCACCGCCGGGGGCCAGCGCGTCGTACGCCTTGTCGGCGAGCGGCTGAAGTGCGGCGATCAGCTCGGCACGCTGCGCCAGCAACTCCGCGCCCGCGCGCGCCAGATGCTGGTCCCAGACGTCCAGGGTGGACAGGTCCATCCCGCGTCCGCCGTGCCGCCGTGCCATCGCCGCGGACTTCAGCAGGGTGTTGCGCTGCTTGAGCACACGGTCGTAGTCGGAGCGGACTCCGGCCATCCGCGGCGAGCGCGCCGTGACGAGCTCGTCCAGGAACCGGCGCCGCTCGCCCGGGTCGCCCTTCACGAGCGCGAGGTCCTCCGGCGCGAACAGCACCGTGCGGACGATCCCCAGCACATCACGCGGCCTGACCTGCGACGACCTGTTGATACGCGCCCGGTTCGCCCGCCCCGGATTGAGTTCGAGCTCCACCAGCTGGGAGCGCTCGCCCTGGGTGACGGCCGCGCGGATCACCGCACGTTCGGCTCCCATACGCACCAGCGGCGCGTCCGACGAGACGCGGTGGCTGGCGAGCGTCGCCAGATAACCGACCGCCTCGACGAGGTTGGTCTTGCCCTGCCCGTTCGCCCCCACGAACGAGGTGACGCCCGGATCGAGCGGGACCTCGACCCGGGCGTACGAGCGGAAGTCGGTCAGCGACAAGTGCGTGACGTGCATGGATGTGCGCCGACCTCCCCCGGCTGGGACTTACTTGGTGTTCTCCACCGCGTGGCCGCCGAACTGGTTGCGCAGCGCGGCGATCATCTTCATCTGCGGGGAGTCGTCCTGACGGGAGGCGAACCGGGCGAACAGCGACGCGGTGATCGCGGGCAGCGGTACGGCGTTGTCGATCGCGGCTTCCACAGTCCACCGGCCCTCGCCGCTGTCCTGTGCATAACCCCGCAGCTTCTCCAAGTGCTCGTCGTCGTCGAGGGCGTTGACCGCCAGGTCGAGGAGCCACGAGCGGATGACGGTGCCCTCCTGCCAGGAGCGGAAGACCTCACGCACATCGGTGACCGAGTTGACCTTCTCGAGCAGCTCCCAGCCCTCGGCGTAGGCCTGCATCATGGCGTACTCGATGCCGTTGTGGACCATCTTGGCGAAGTGGCCGGCGCCGACCTTGCCCGCGTGGACGGAGCCGAAGTCGCCCTCGGGCTTGAGCGCGTCGAAGATCGGCTGGACCTTCGCCACGTTCTCGGCGGTTCCGCCGTACATCAGCGCGTAGCCGTTCTCCAGGCCCCAGACACCGCCGGAGACACCGCAGTCGACGAAGCCGATGTCCTTGAGGCCCAGCTCGACGGCGTGCTTCTCGTCGTCGGTCCAGCGCGAGTTGCCGCCGTCCACGACGACATCACCGGGGGACAGCAGCTCGGCCAGCTCGTCGATGGTCGACTGGGTCGCGGCGCCCGCCGGGACCATGACCCACACGACCCGCGGGCCCTTCAGCTTCTCCACAAGTTCCTGCAGGCTGTGGACATCGGCGAGGTCCGCGTTGCGGTCGTAGCCGAGGACGGTGTGGCCCGCGCGGCGAATGCGCTCGCGCATGTTGCCGCCCATCTTGCCGAGGCCGACGAGACCGAGCTCCATCTGAAGTTCCTTTAGCGTTGTATGCCGATTCGTACCCGGCTCCGAGCCTACGCCCGGAGGGTCGGAGCAGCCCGGCAGGCCTGCTCGGAGAGTGAGCAGGCCCCGGGAGTCCCCGCGCCCCGTGGGCTCAGCCGGAGAGCCGTACAGGCATGATCAGGTACTTGTACGCCTCGTCCGCCTCGGCATCCACAGCCGGCCTGCCGCTCAGCAGCGCGGGCTTCGTGGACGTGGTGAACGACAGCTGGGCGACCGGCGAATCGATCGCGCTCAGACCGTCGAGCAGGAAGGTCGGGTTGAAGGCGATCGAGATGTCGTCGCCCTCCAGCTGCGCGTCGACACGCTCCACAGCCTGTGCATCGTCGCTGGAGCCGGCCTCCAGGATCAGCACGCCCTGCTCGAAGCTGAGCCGGACCGGGGTGTTGCGCTCGGCCACCAGGGCCACACGCTTCACGGCCTCGACGAAGGGGGCGGTCTCGATCACCGCGACGGAGTTGAACTCGGTCGGGAACAGCGTCCGGTACTTCGGCAGATCGCCTTCGAGGAGACGGGTGGTGGTGCGCCGTCCGGCGCCCTCGAAACCGATCAGGCCCTCGCCGGCACCGGAGCTGGAGAGCGCGAGCGTCACCGTGTCGCCACTGGTGAGCGCCTTGGCGGTGTCCAGGAGCGTCTTGGCGGGCACCAGGGCGACGGCGGACGCGTCCGGGTTCTCCGGCTTCCACAGGAACTCGCGGACCGCGAAGCGGTAGCGGTCGGTGGAGGCCAGGGTGACGGTGTCGCCCTCGATCTCGATCCGCACGCCGGTGAGCACGGGCAGGGTGTCGTCGCGGCCGGCGGCGATGGCGACCTGCGCGGCGGCGGAGGCGAAGACCTCACCGGGCACGGTGCCGGTCGCGGTCGGCATCTGCGGCAGCGCCGGGTACTCCTCCACAGGCAGGGTGTGGAGTGTGAATCGCGAGGAGCCGCAGACCACGGTCGCTCGTACACCGTCTGTGGAAATCTCCACCGGGCGGTTGGGGAGGGCGCGGCAGATGTCGGCGAGCAGGCGGCCGGAGACGAGCACGGTGCCGTCCTCGTCGACCTCCGCCTCCACGGAGACCTTGGCCGAGACCTCGTAGTCGAAGCTCGAGAAGCTGAGGGCGCCGTCCTCGGCCTTCAGCAGAAGGCCGGCAAGTACGGGCGCCGGCGGACGGGCCGGGAGGCTCCGGGCCACCCAGGCCACCGCCTCCGCGAGTACATCGCGCTCAACCCGGATCTTCACCGGAACCGCCTCCTGCTGTTGCTGGCTCGCCCTTGCTGGCCTTCGTCGTCGGCTGTGTTGCCGGGGACCAGTCTGACGCACGGCACCGACAGTCGGTGCGGGTCGGGGTCAAGTCGTGGCGACCGGTGCGCCGGGCTCCTGGCTCGAGTTGTGCACAGGGCCCTCTTCGAAGCGAATTTCCCGGTAACTCTAAGTGGGAGTAGTAGTAGGGCCTGTGGAAACCGTGGATAACGTCGTTTTCCCAGGTCAGACCCACTTTTTTGTCCACCGCGCCTGTGGGCGGGACCGGTGGACAACCGGGGGTTTCTGTGGACACCGAAAAGTTCTGCACATCCGATGCACAGCCGGAGGGGACTTCTCCCCAGCGCTGTCCCCAGCTTTACCCACGTTCCCCACAGGCCAACCTGCCACCTTGGTGTGACGGCTTTCACTCGACACGGTGAGAGGGCGTGTTTCGTTGCCGAACAGTGGACAGCGGTGTGGAGAAGCTGTGGGCAACGCGGCGCAGCCTGTGGGTCGCCGGTGGACAACGTCGATCATGGCCTGTGGACGATTTCTGTGTCCACAGTCTGTGGAGCGCGGTTGGCCACAAATCCACAAGGCACTGACCTGCTGTGATGACGTCTCAGCAACCGTACCTGTGGACGCAATCTGGACAACTTCCCGGTCCCCAGGCTGTGGACGGGAGATCTTCCCCAGATCTGTGGAGAACCCCTCCGCCCGGTCGAGTATTCGAACAGCCGGCACCGCGCGCTCCGGTCCGCGGCCGCGCGCAGCACAGCAGAACGCCCCGGGATCTGGTGTCCCGGGGCGCTGCGAAGAGGTGCGGAGCGGCCGCGTCAGCCGTTCTTGATGCGGTTGGTGAGCTCGGTGACCTGGTTGTAGATCGATCGTCGCTCGGCCATCAGGGCACGGATCTTCCGGTCGGCGTGCATCACGGTGGTGTGGTCACGGCCGCCGAACTGTGCGCCGATCTTCGGTAGCGACAGATCGGTGAGCTCACGGCACAGATACATGGCGATCTGCCGGGCCGTGACGAGCACGCGGCTGCGGGAGGAGCCACAGAGGTCCTCCACCGTGAGGCCGAAGTAGTCGGCGGTCGCCGCCATGATGGCGCTCGCCGTGATCTCCGGTGCCGAGTCCTCGCCACCGGGGATCAGGTCCTTCAGCACGATCTCGGTGAGCCCGAGGTCCACCGGCTGCCGGTTGAGCGACGCGAAGGCCGTCACCCGGATCAGCGCACCCTCCAGCTCGCGGATGTTGCGCGAGATACGCGAGGCGATGAACTCCAGCACCTCCGGCGGAGCGTTGAGCTGCTCCTGGACGGCCTTCTTCCGGAGGATCGCGATCCGAGTCTCCAGTTCCGGCGGCTGCACATCCGTCGTCAGACCCCACTCGAAGCGGTTCCGCAGCCGGTCCTCCAGCGTCATCAGCTGCTTGGGCGGGCGGTCCGAGGAGAGCACGATCTGCTTGTTCGCGTTGTGGAGCGTGTTGAAGGTGTGGAAGAACTCCTCCTGCGTCGACTCCTTGCTCGCGAGGAACTGGATGTCGTCGACCAGCAGGATGTCCACGTCGCGGTAGCGCTTGCGGAAGGTGTCGCCCTTGCCGTCGCGGATCGAGTTGATGAACTCGTTGGTGAACTCCTCCGAGCTCACGTACCGCACCCGCGTCCCCGGATAGAGGCTGCGCGCGTAGTGCCCGATGGCGTGCAGCAGGTGCGTCTTGCCGAGGCCCGACTCCCCATAGATGAAGAGCGGGTTGTAGGCCTTCGCCGGGGCCTCGGCCACCGCGACGGCGGCCGCGTGCGCGAACCGGTTCGACGCTCCGATGACGAAGGTGTCGAAGAGGTACTTCGGATTCAGCCGGGCGTGCGGTTCACCGGGTCCGGGCGCCGGCGAAGGCTGTGCGCCCAGCGGCCCGGGCGCTCCCTGGGAGACACCGCGGTGCGGCGACTGGGGCTCCATCTCACGGCGCTCCGGCCGCTGCTGCTCGTACTGCTGACGCTCCGGCGGCTGCGGCGACCGGTAGTCGCGCTGCGGCTGGTGGGGTCTGGTGGTGGCGTACGGGTCACGGTCCTGGAAACCGCCGAGCCGCGGCTGCTGCCACGACAGGTCCTCCTGCGTACGCGGCCAGGCCCCGGGCTCGGGCCGCTGCTGCTGATAGTCGGAGTCCTGACGCTGCTGCTGGTACTCCTGCTCCTGCCGTTGCTGCTGGTACTCCGGATAGGCCGGGCGGATCTCCGGCAGACCGTCGTCGGAGGGCCGGTGTCCATATCCCCGGTAGCGGTCGTCCTGGGGCTCGTCGTGATGAGGCCCCTGATAGAGGGGTGCCTGCGACTGCTGCGGCGCGGACGACTGCGACGGCGGAGGCTCCCCCGCGGAGTCGTCGACGGTGATCGCGATCCGGATCGGGCGCCCGCACTCGCGGCTCAGCGTCTCGCTGATCAACGGGGCGAGCCGGCCCTCGAGGACACGCTTGCCCCATTCATTGGGGACGGCGAGCAGTGCGGTGTCGGCGACCAGTGCGAGAGGCTGGCAGCGCTCGATCCACTGCTTGTCCTTGGACTCGATGCCCTGCTGGCCCTCTGCGAGGAGTTGCTCCAGCACTCGTGGCCACACTGCGGCAAGATCGGCAGGTACGTCAGCCACAAGGCACGCTCTCTCGCAGGTCCCACGAATGTGTGGTTCTCGGGACGGGATAGGAAGACAGGCAGGAAAGGAATAGGAGTTCCGCCAAGGTAGTCAGGGCGACCCGCGCGGTTCAAGTTGTTGTCCACAGCCTGTGCACAGTGTGGGCCGCCCCGGGGCCGGTTTGACCGGATGGCGTAGCCGCGCGTACCGTGACCAGGTCGAGTTGTCGATGGCTGCTGCCGCCTGCCTCCGATGGGCAAAGATCACGGTCTGTGATCGTGAAGCGGTGCACTCGGGCGTATTGCGAGCTACTCGTGGGCGCACGGTGACAGCCAGGCGATGTCCCGCCATCCACGATCTTTAACTGGAGCCCCCGAGTGAGCAAGCGCACCTTCCAGCCGAACAACCGTCGTCGTGCCAAGACCCACGGCTTCCGTCTGCGCATGCGTACCCGTGCCGGCCGCGCGATTCTCGCGTCTCGCCGTGGCAAGGGTCGCGCCAGCCTGTCCGCCTGATCACTTACAGGTCATGACGTGCTGCCTACCGAGAATCGGCTGAGGCGGCGCGAGGACTTCGCGACCGCGGTACGCCGAGGACGCCGGGCCGGTCGCCCGCTCCTCGTCGTCCATCTACGCAGCGGTGCCACGGACCCGCACGCGACGGGGGAGATCGCTCCCCCGACGTGTGCGGGTTTCGTCGTGAGCAAGGCAGTGGGCGGAGCGGTCGTACGCAACAAGGTCAAGCGTCGACTGCGGCACCTGATGCGCGATCGTCTCGCCGAGCTGCCCCCCGGTAGCCTGGTGGTCGTACGGGCGCTGCCCGGCGCGGGTGACGCCGACCAAGCACAGCTGGCCCGAGACCTGGACGCCGCTCTCGAGCGGTTGCTGGGAGGGGGCGCGCGATGAAGTACCCGCTGCTGGCCCTGATCAAGCTGTATCAGTGGACGATCAGCCCCATGCTGGGGCCCGTCTGCAGGTACTACCCGTCGTGTTCGCACTACGGATACACGGCCATAGACCGTCACGGTGCGATCAAGGGCACAGCACTGACCGCCTGGCGCATCCTGCGGTGCAATCCGTGGTCGCCGGGTGGTGTGGACCATGTGCCGCCACGCAAGCGTCCGCGGTGGCACGAAATGCTGCGTGATGCCTTGCGCGGCAGCAAGGGCGGGCAATCCGCCGCTGATGCGTCTGCCGGAGGGTCGGCCACCGACCTTCCGAGTCCGGCCGCAGAGACCTCGCCCAATGCTCAAGGAGCCTGATTAGTGGACACGATTGCCAGTCTCTTCACTTTTATCACCACGCCTGTTTCGTGGGTCATCGTCCAGTTCCACAGTCTCTACGGGGCGATGTTCGGCCCGGATACGGGCTGGGCCTGGGGACTGTCGATCGTGTCGCTGGTGGTCCTGATCCGGATCTGTCTGATCCCGCTGTTCGTCAAGCAGATCAAGGCGACGCGGAACATGCAGGCGCTCCAGCCCAAGATGAAGGCGATCCAGGAGCGCTACAAGAACGACAAGCAGCGTCAGTCCGAAGAGATGATGAAGCTGTACAAGGAGACGGGCACGAACCCGCTCTCCTCGTGCCTTCCCATCCTGGCGCAGTCGCCGTTCTTCTTCGCGCTCTACCACGTACTCAGCAAGATCGCCTCGGGTGACCAGATCGGCGCTCTCAACCAGAATCTGGTCGACAGCGCCCGGCAGGCCCACATCTTCGGCGCCCCGATCGCCGCCAAGTTCATGGACAGCCCCGACAAGGTCGAGGCGCTGAACGCCTCCCTGACGGACGTCCGGATCGTCACCGCGATCATGATCGTGATGATGTCGGCGTCGCAGTTCTACACGCAGCGCCAGCTGATGCAGAAGAACGTCGACCTGACGGTGAAGACCCCGTACATGCAGCAGCAGAAGATGCTGATGTACATCTTCCCGGTCATCTTCGCCGTGACCGGCATCAACTTCCCCGTCGGTGTTCTCGTCTACTGGCTGACCACCAACGTGTGGACCATGGGCCAGCAGATGTTCGTGATCAACCAGAACCCCACCCCCGGCAGCAAGGCTCAGGACCAGTACCTGGAGCGTGTGCTGAAGAGCGTCACCACGTCGGGCGAGGTGAAGTCGCGCCGCAAGCGGTCCGTCATCCAGGCCATCGTCGCCAAGGGCACGGACCGCAACGACAACGAGCGCAAGTTCATCACCGGTCTGGCCAAGGCGGGCTTTGCGGCTCAGGCGGACGGCACGGTGACCAAGAGCGACGCCGCCGCGGTCGAGGCGGAGGGCGCCGGTGCCCAGCGGCGCCAGCAGCCCAAGCGGCAGACCAAGGCGAAGCGCTCGTCCGCCGCCGCCCAGGCGGGTACGACCAAGAGCGCGGATGACGACGCGCCGGCCAAGCCCTCTCTGGAGAAGAACGCTCCGGAGGACGCCAAGCCGAACTCGGCCGGCAAGTCTCCCGCCGGTTCCGCGCGCCAGCAGCCCAAGTCCGGACAGCGCAAAGGCCAGCAGCGGCCCAAGCACCCGTCGTCCAAGAAGTAAGCAAGAAGGAGTCCATCCGTGACGGAAGGCACCATCCCCGCTGCCGTAGACAGTGGCGACACCCTGACCCGCCTCGAGCAGGAAGGGGAGATCGCCGCCGACTACCTTGAGGGTCTGCTCGACATCGCCGACCTCGACGGCGACATCGACATGGACGTCGAGGCCGACCGGGCCGCAGTGTCGATCATCAGTGACTCGAGCAGCCGGGACCTGCAGAAGCTCGTCGGCCGTGACGGGGAGGTCCTGGAAGCCCTCCAGGAGCTGACCCGGCTCGCCGTGCACCGTGAGACCGGTGACCGCAGCCGGCTGATGCTGGACATCGCGGGCTTCCGGGCCAGGAAGCGCACCGAGCTCGCCGAGCTCGGTGCCAAGGCAGCCGATGAGGTGAAGAGCTCCGGCGAGCCGGTCAAGCTCGACCCGATGACACCCTTCGAGCGCAAGGTCGTGCATGACGCGGTCGCGGCCGCGGGTCTGCGCAGCGAGTCCGAGGGCGAGGAGCCGCAGCGCTTCGTCGTCGTCCTCCCTGCCTGACCACCATCGTTTCCTCGGCCCCGTCTGTTTCGCAGGCGGGGCCGATCTTTGTCAGCCTGATAGTCAGCCACCACGGTCCACATTGCGGCAGTGCGGTACGGAAGGACGGTCCCCGTGACGGAGGCAGCAGAGCTTCCTCAGGCTCCTGAGGAAGCGCGGGCGGTATTCGGCGACTTCTTCCCGGAAGCCGTGCGCTATGCGGAGCTGCTCGCGGACGCCGGCGTGAAGCGAGGCCTGATCGGTCCGCGCGAGGTGCCGCGGCTGTGGGAGCGGCACCTGCTGAACTGCGCTGTGCTCTCCGAGGTGGTGCCGGAGAACGTCACGGTCTGCGATGTCGGCTCCGGAGCAGGGCTCCCTGGTATCCCGCTCGCACTGGTGCGCCCGGATCTGAAGATCACGCTCCTGGAACCGCTGCTGCGCAGGACGAACTTTCTCCAGGAAGTGGTCGAGCTGCTGGGGCTCGACCATGTGACCGTGGTGCGGGGCCGGGCCGAGGAGGTCCTGGGGTCGCTGCCTCCCGTCCATGTGGTGACGGCACGCGCTGTGGCTCCGCTTGACCGGCTGGCCGGCTGGGGAGTCCCTCTGCTGCGTCCCTACGGGGAGATGCTGGCGCTCAAGGGCGACACCGCCGAGGAAGAGATTCAGGGGGCACGGGCGGCGCTGAGCAAGCTCGGCGTCGTCGAGACCTCAGTGCTGCAGGTCGGCGAGGGCTATGTCGATCCGCTCTCGACCGTGGTGCGGGTGGAGGTCGGGGAGAGCCCCGGCGGTGTGCGGTTTGCGGCCAAGCGCGCGAAGGCCGCCCGCACCAGCCGCACCCGGCGACGACGCTGATCCCCGTGCTGTGATCCCGCTGTCGGGGCCTCGCCGTCCCTTTCTGTCCCGTCCGTGCTGTCTATGAGCGATGCTCCATACAAGCTTCCATACGTACGCATTTCGGAGTGTCGTGCGGATGTAGTCCTGCAGCGCGTGCATCGTGTTTCACGTGAAACGTCGCTCACTGCTGCAGGGAATCATCAGCCGCGGCCGAGCAGCCGCCCCGATTCGGAACCGTGCGCCCCTCGTAAGGGCTAGGGAGATGTCCACAGAGGTGGATTCCTCCACAGAACCACGGGCCTCGCTGGTTCACGACCCCGAAAGCATGGCAGGCTCTGTTCATCGCGAGTCTGAAGTCGAGGAGAGTGAATCCTTGCGGTCCGACGCCAACATCGCGGGACCGATGACCGATCCGGTCCCCGGTCCCCGTACCGAGTCGCCGGGGGACGATGTTTCACGTGAAACACCGCCCCCCATGGACGACACCCCCATCGGTCGAGCTGCTCAGCTGGCCGTGGAGGCGCTGGGGCGTGCCGGTGAAGGTCTGCCCCGACCTGACCAGACACGCGTCATGGTCGTCGCCAACCAGAAGGGCGGCGTAGGGAAGACCACCACCACGGTCAACCTCGCTGCCTCGCTCGCGCTGCACGGCGCGCGCGTCCTGGTGGTCGACCTGGATCCACAGGGCAACGCCTCTACGGCGCTGGGGATCGACCACCACGCCGAAGTCCCCTCCATCTATGACGTCCTGGTGGAGAGCAAGCCGCTCTCCGAGGTGGTCCAGCCCGTTCCGGACGTCGAAGGTCTCTTCTGCGCCCCAGCCACCATCGATCTCGCCGGTGCGGAGATCGAGTTGGTATCGCTGGTGGCGCGGGAGAGCCGACTGCAGCGGGCCATCCAGGCCTATGAGCAGCCACTGGACTACATCCTCATCGACTGCCCGCCCTCGCTCGGTCTCCTGACCGTCAACGCGCTGGTGGCCGGTGCGGAGGTGCTCATCCCCATCCAGTGCGAGTACTACGCGCTGGAGGGCCTGGGGCAGTTGCTGAGAAACGTGGATCTTGTACGCGGGCATCTGAACCCCGCGCTGCATGTGTCGACGATTCTCCTCACCATGTACGACGGCCGAACCCGCCTTGCCTCCCAGGTGGCGGACGAGGTTCGGAGTCACTTCGGTGAGGAGGTGTTGCGGACGAGCATCCCCCGCTCGGTGCGTATCTCGGAGGCCCCGAGCTACGGACAGACGGTGCTGACCTACGATCCGGGTTCCAGTGGTTCCCTGTCGTATCTGGAAGCAGCTCGTGAGATCGCACTCCGCGGTGTCGGTGTCCAGTACGACCCGCAGCACGCCCAGCTGGGCGGCCAGAACAGCCAGCAGAACATCTCGGAGGGCATCCAGTGAGTGAGCGACGTAGAGGATTGGGGCGTGGGCTCGGTGCGCTGATCCCTGCCGCTCCCCAGGAGAAGCAGGTGCCGCCCAGCGGGGCATCGAGCTCTCCGGGGGCAGGTCCGGTACTGACCGCAGAGCGGGGTGTGGCTGCCGCCAAGGTGGCAACGCTGCCCTCGGCCGCCGTCGCGCCCGATGCGACGATGCCCGCGCCGGAGCCGGAAGCTGCGGCGGAGCCCGAGGAGTCGCTCAGCGCGCACTTCGCCGAGCTGCCTCTCGACGCGATCACGCCCAACCCGCGTCAGCCTCGTGAGGTCTTCGACGAGGACGCCCTGGCGGAGCTGGTCACCTCCATCAAGGAGGTCGGGCTTCTCCAGCCGGTGGTCGTACGTCAGCTGGGAACCGAGCGGTACGAGCTCATCATGGGCGAGCGCCGCTGGCGGGCCTGCCGTGAGGCCGGTCTTGAGCGGATCCCCGCGATCGTCCGGCACACGGACGACGAGAAGCTTCTGCTGGACGCGCTTCTGGAGAACCTGCACCGTGCGCAGCTGAATCCGCTGGAAGAGGCTGCTGCCTACGACCAGCTGCTCAAGGACTTCAACTGCACGCACGATCAGCTGGCGGACCGGATCGGCCGGTCCCGTCCGCAGGTGTCGAACACGCTGCGTCTGCTGCGGCTGTCGCCGCCCGTTCAGCGCAGGGTCGCTGCCGGCGTTCTCTCGGCCGGTCATGCACGGGCGCTGCTGTCGGTGGATGACTCCGACGAGCAGGACCGCCTCGCCCACCGCATCGTGGCCGAGGGGTTGTCGGTGCGCGCGGTCGAGGAGATCGTGACGCTGATCAACTCGAACCCGAAGAGCGCGGCCAAGCCGAAGAGTCCGCGAGCGGGAGCCCGCCTTTCGCCGGCGCTCACCGACCTGGCCTCCCGGCTCTCCGACCGCTTCGAGACCCGAGTGAAGGTCGACCTGGGGCAGAAGAAGGGAAAGATCGTCGTCGAGTTCGCTTCGATAGACGATCTGGAGCGCATCCTCGGCACCCTCGCCCCGGGCGAGGGACGAGTCCTGGAGAAGGGCCTCACCGAGGATTCGGAGCAGGACGAAGAGGTCTGAGGCTTTCCTCGGTCCCCTGAAGGGCGGGCCGTGCCCGGGTGTTTGACCGGACACGGCCCGCCCTTTGCCATCTGGCGGTACCGATGTCAGGAACAGGTGGATACGATGCGTTCTGGTATAGGCGCATCCACCTTGATCCACCTCAGAGGAGGGCGAGGGACCGTGCGAACGGTTAGCCGTAGCCAACTGGTCACCGCAGGCCTGGGCCTGGGAGCAGTAGGAGGCTTCATCAGCAGCCTGCTCCATGAACGGAGCGCGCTGGCGGCCGCTCGTCATGCGGCCGGAGAAGGAAGCGAGGAACAGCCTTCATGGGGCGTCGGCTCGTACCCCTCACGCTGGACAACCTTTCGGACCTACCCAAGCGATGCCGAGCGTGCGTCTTCTGGGAACTTGATCCGGTCAGCGGAGAAGCGGCAGTAAAGGCGGGCACGCCGGAGCTGGAGAAGGAAGCCTGGATCTCGGCGGTCCTGCTCGAATGGGGCAGCTGCGGCCGCGTGGTCTACGTCGACGACGTGCCGGTGGGGTTCGTTCTCTACGCGCCACCGGCGTACGTGCCCCGATCCATCGCGTTCCCCACGAGTCCGGTCTCGGCCGACGCTGTCCAGCTGATGACGGCCTGGATCAATCCTGGCTATCAGGGCCAGGGTCTTGGCAGGGTCATCGTGCAGACGGTGGCCAAGGATCTGCTGAGGCGGGGCTTCCGTGCCATCGAGGCTTTCGGCGACGCGCGGTGGAAGGAACCCGCCTGCGTCCTACCGGCGGACCACTTGCTGGCCGTGGGCTTCAAGACGGTGCGGCCGCATCCGACGAACCCGAGGCTGAGGCTGGAACTGAGGACCACGCTGTCGTGGAAGGAAGACGTAGAGCTCGCTCTCGATCGTCTCCTCGGCGCGGTCCAGAAGGAGCCGGCGCTGCGGCCCCTGTGATCGCCTCCCACGACAATGGGCTCATCCCGGAGAGGGATGAGCCCATTCGTGTTTCACGTGAAACATCGTCGCCGTGACGACTCGCCGCTACTCGGCGATGAAGGTCTCCAGGTCGCGAACGATCGCGGCCTTCGGCTTGGCACCGACGATGGTCTTGGCGACCTCACCGTTCTGGTACACGTTCAGCGTCGGGATGGACATGACGCCGTACTTGGCAGCAGTCGCGGGGTTCTCGTCGATGTTCAGCTTGACGATCTCGATCTTGTCTCCGTGCTCGGCAGCGATCGCTTCGAGGGACGGCGCGATCTGGCGGCACGGTCCGCACCACGCGGCCCAGAAGTCCACGAGTACGGGCTTGTCGCTCTTGAGGACGTCCTCTTCGAAGGAGTCGTCGGTAACGTTCTTCAGGGCGCCGGCCACGGCGACCTCCTTAGTTCTGCGGGGTGAAGGGGGAGATGGTTCAGGGTCAGACCGCGGGGGTCTTCTCCGGCTCGGAGACCTGCTCGCTGTCGGCGAGTGCCGCGAGGTAGCGCTCGGCGTCGAGAGCGGCGGAACAGCCGGTGCCGGCAGCGGTGATGGCCTGGCGGTAGGTGTGGTCCACGACATCGCCGGCACCGAACACGCCCGTGAGGTTGGTCCGCGTCGACGGAGCCGCGACCTTCAGGTAGCCCTCGTCGTCCAGGTCGAGCTGGCCCTTGAAGAGTTCCGTCCGGGGGTCGTGGCCCACGGCGATGAACAGTCCGGTCACCGCAAGCTCAGAGGTCTCGCCCGACTTGGTGTTGCGCAGGGTCAGGCCGGAGAGCTTCTGGTCCCCGTGGATCTGCGCGATCTCGCTGTCCCAGGCGAAGGAGATCTTGGGGTCGGCGAAGGCGCGGTCCTGCATGGCCTTGGAGGCACGCAGAGTGTCACGGCGGTGGACGATGGTGACGGACTTGGCGAACCGGGAGAGGAAGGTCGCCTCCTCCATGGCAGTATCACCGCCGCCGATCACGGCGATGTCCTGACCCTTGAAGAAGAACCCGTCACAGGTCGCACACCAGGAGACGCCGCGACCGGACAGCGCGTCCTCGTTCGGCAGACCGAGCTTGCGGTGCTGCGAGCCGGTCGTGACGATGACGGCCTTCGCACGGTGGACGGTGCCGGCGGTGTCGGTGACGGTCTTGATGTCGCCCGTGAGGTCGACGTTGACGATGTCGTCCGGGACCAGCTCGGCGCCGAACCGTTCGGCCTGGGCGCGCATGTTGTCCATCAGGTCCGGGCCCATGATGCCGTCGCGGAAGCCGGGGAAGTTCTCCACATCGGTCGTGTTCATCAGTGCACCACCGGCGGTGACGGCACCCTCGAACACCAGCGGCTGCAGCGATGCGCGGGCGGTGTACAGGGCTGCCGTGTAACCGGCCGGGCCAGAGCCAATGATGATCACGTTGCGGACGTCGCTCACGGCGTTTTTCCTCGTCTCTGCGGACTGCCTACTGCCTACTGGGCCGGGTCAATGACTCTCACCCCACCCAACGGATCCTAAGGGGCTGGCATTCCCAGGATGGCCGCACGGCACCGTGGGGCGCGTCAGTGGCGAGGGTACGTGCTCGTCAGTAGGAGTTTTCCCGTGGAAGCGGGAGCGATGTCCACACAGGACGCGTCAATCACGTAGGCCTGAACCTGCTGGGTGTCAGAGACATGCGGGAGCACCACGAGGTACGCGTTGTCGCCCTTGTACACGCCCTGCTCGACGGCGATCGGCGGCTCGGTCCGCCCTGTCCCCTTCTGGACGCACGACGGTGCTGCCACTGCGCCGCCCTTCCGGGTGTTGGGCGGAGGCGCGCTGTCCGCAGAGCCGAACGACTCACTCTTGTCGATCTTTGTGTCGAGGGTGGGTGCGGCGGCCACCAGATCCTGGACCTGGCGCTTGAGGTTCATGGCTGCGAAGTCCCGGCCATCGCTGGCAGCAGAGCTGACGCCGGTCTCCTCCTTGGATGCTCCGGCGTCGCCGGCACCTCCCGGCGACATCGTCTGCAGGAGCAGCACACTCACGCCGACCGCGGCCACGCTGACGATGGCGCCGAGCACAGCGGTGCGGCGGCGCCGTCCCTGCCGGGTGCGGCCGGGACCGGTGGTGCCACGGGCGTGCCCCGCCGGGCGCTCGCTCGGGCGGGTTTCCTGCGAGCGGGCTGCGGGCGTTGTTTCACGTGAAACATGCTCGTGCTCGTCCGGCGCTGTGGAGTCCAGAAGCGCCTCGGCGGCCAGCGCCGCATCGATGCGGCCCGCGATGTCAGTGGGCATCCGTACGGGACCGGGGAGCGTGCCGAGCGTTTCGCGGATTTCTTCGAGAGAGGCGTGCACATCGGCACACAGCTCACAGCCGTCCAGGTGCTGTCGCAGATCGGCACTGCGAGACGGGCTCAGCAGGCCTTCCGTGAGATCGGAGATCTCTGAGACGTCCGGGTGCTGGGTCATGTCGGCCGTGGATGTCATGCGCGCCCACCTCCGCCCTTCACAGCAGCAGGGTCGGTTGTCTTCCCTGCATCCCTAAGTCCCGACGCCGGTGGGACGGATTTCCCTGGCGTCCGGTTCCTTCCCTCGTTGGATTCATCGCTATCCCCGGCATCTGCGCGCAGATGGGTGAGCATGGGCAGCAGTCGTGCCCTCCCCCGAGCGCATCGGCTCTTCACGGTGCCGGTCGGCACATCGAGGACACGGGCGGCCTCCGCGACCGGGTAGCCCTGCATATCGACCAGCACCAGAGCAGCACGCTGATCGACAGGAAGCTTCGCGAGCGCCGCCAGGAGCTCGCGGTGGAGATCCTGACGTTCTGCGGGCGCTTCCGCAGACTCATGGGGCTCAAGGAGCTGTTCCAGGCGCTCCGTGTCGTCGACGGGCGATGTCTTGCGGGAAGCAGCCTTGCGTGCCCGGTCGAGACAGGCATTCACCGTGATGCGGTGAAGCCACGTGGTGACAGCAGACTGGCCGCGGAAGGTGTGTGCTGCACGGAAGGCGGACACGAGTGCGTCCTGTACGGCGTCCGCGGCTTCCTCCCGGTCTCCCAGGGTGCGCAGGGCCACCGCCCAAAGCCGGTCGCGGTGCCGGCGTACGAGCTCTCCAAAAGCCTCGGGGTCGCCCCCGACATGGCGGGCCAGCAGCTCCGAGTCACTGAGTGAGTTGGACGCCCCAGTCGTCACGGCCTCCACCCTCTGTCCGGTACCACCCTGCCTGTGGTCACGCTCGGTCGTGGCTCGGACTGTCTATCACGATTCGCGTCGCCAAGGTCAGGGAGATGAAGAGCATAGAGCCGGGCCGGTCCCCAGGGGTACCGGCCCGGCTTCGACATCGCTTGTCCGGCCACAGCCGGCGGACGCTGCTGCACCCGACCGGGCCGCTCAGTGTCCGAGGAGCTTGATCTCCGAGATGCCGCCCCGGAAGGAGGACGGGGAGCTGTCCGGCGCCAGTTCGGTGATGCGGACCAGCACGTAGCGCGTACTTGTCGGCTTGTCGAGCGTGGCCTTCACGTCCTTCCCCGCCTTCTCCAGAGCAGTGAGACGTTCGGAGAAGTCCCCGAGCGACGTGGGGTCGGAGGCGTCCTCACCGGCGGCGAGGACCTCGACCTTCTGACCGCTGCGGTACATGACGACCTCGATGCCGACGACCTCCTGGACCTTGCCCAGGTCGACGATGATCCCGCTGCCCTGGCGGCGGTAGTCGAGATTGCCGAAGTTCGCGGCGCCGTCGTATCGCGGTGTGATCCACGCGGTGTCGGGCCTGCCGTCGACGGCGTTGGGTGCGTCCGCCTCCTGTATGCCGCCGGAGGTGCTCGGCACGAACTCCGACGCGTCCTTGATCTCCAGCGGCTGAGGCGCCTTCACCTTGTCGTCGTCACCCTCGCCGGGGTTCGTCTGGGTGTTGCCCGAGCCCTTGTCCTTGTCGATCAGCTTGTCCGCGATCTGCCAGCTGCCGAGCCCCAGCGCCGCGATCAGCAGGGCGGCCACGCCCCACTTGAGGACCCGGCCCGTACGGCTTTCGAGCGGTGCCGGCGGGACAGGCACGGGCTGCGGGGCAGCCGACCCGCCGTGGTTGGCCGGACGGCCGTAAGAGCCCTGCTGGTACGTCGTCTGCTGATAGTCGGGGGTCGCGGTGAACGACGGCTCGGGCGGGCGGATGCGGGGCATCGCGGCGACGGCCTTCGCGAGCTCGTCAGGCGTCGTGCACGGCGGCTCCTGGCGGGAAGCCGTGGCGCCGTCATTGATCAGAGCGCGCATGGCGAGCTCCGAGAGCCCACGGTGCACCCCTGCCCGCACCTGGTCGGGCGCGACCAGACCGACGCCCTTGGGCAGTCCGGAGAGCCCGTACGCATCGCTCTCGTACGGCCAGCGCTGCGTCAGTGCGGCGTAGAGCAGAGCGCCGATCGCTTCGGTGTCGGTGCGCTGAGGGCGCTCCGCGGTGATCCCTCGGAGGGCGGCGTTCACCGCGAGGCCGCGGATGCGGTACTGCCCGGTCGAGCTCCGCAGGACCGCGCCGGGGGTCAGCTTGAGATGCGCGAGCCCTTCGCGATGTGCCGCGGCCATGGCTTGGGAGAGTTGGTCGACGAGCTGATAGGCGTCATGCGGTTCCATGGGCCCCATGGCGAGCAGGGCGGTGAGCTCTGTCGCGTCCGGAATCCATTCATGGACGACGTAGACGAGGTCGTTCTCCTCGACGGCGTCCAGCACCTGCACGAAGCGGGGATCGCCGAGCAGCGCCGATGAACGGGCTGCGGCGAGGACGGATCGGGCCCGGGGATGATCCGCGGGCAGCAGGTGGACTCCGACGGCGCGGCGCAGTTTTTCGTCGACCGCACGCCAGCTGCTGAAACCGTCCAGACGGGTGACGCACTCCTCGAGCCGGTAGCGTCTGGCGAGCTTGTGGCCACTGTGCAGCTCAGGCGTGGCGATGGTGGGCTCGGTGCCCTGCCCGTCGCTGCCTGCGTCCGGCGCGGACTTCTTCGCCGTGTCCTCGGTTTCAGCCGCCCCGTCGCTCGTGGCCTTCCCCGCCTGCGCGGACAGCGGATCATCTCCGCTGTTGTCAGCCACGTCGACGGCGGCCGTGCTACGTTCCGCCACCGTCGTTCCTGCCTCCCCATTCCGTTGCGCATAACCAACAGCCATGCCAATTGTGCCCACAGTCCGCCGCTATGCACGACACACGGCGGCTGACGATGGTTGTGCGAGCCCGCTGTCCGACTAGCGGCCGAGGCGTCCGCGCACCATGCCGACCATGGAATTGAGCTCCTCGATGCGCATCCGCTTCGCGGCCAGGAAGAAGACGCCCAGCAGCACCGCACCACCGGCCACCAGCGCGATCAACGAGCCTCCGGCACTGATGCCCAGGAGCTGGATGATGCCGTAGGCGGTAGCGCCTGCCGCGGCCGCAGCGGGCACGGATGCCATGCAGAGACGGGCATAGGTACGCATGACGCGGGTGCCGTCCAGATCGCCGCCGAGGCGCTTCTTGAGCCGCCGCCAGGCGATGCCCACACCGACCATGTACGCGAGGCCGTAGGACGCGGCCATACCGACGACTGCCCAGCGGGCGGGCAGCACCACGAACGCGATTCCGGAGGCGGCGGCGTTGACGAGCGCGACGATGACCGTGTTGTAGAACGGGGTCCGGGTGTCCTCGTAGGCGTAGAAACCGCGGAGCACGACGTACTGCACCGAGTACGGGATGAGGCCCAGACCGAACGCCATCAGCGTGTAGCCGATGCCGAGAGCGCCCTCCGAGCCGGATCCGGCGTAGAGCAGCGTCGCCATCGGTACGCCCAGGGCGACGAAGGCGAAGGCGCAGGGGACGATCGCGACGGCAGAGGTGCGCAGTCCGTACGAGATGTCGTCGCGCACCGCGGCGGGGTCGCCGTCGTGGGCGGAGCGGGAGATCCGGGGCAGCACCGCCGTCATCACGGACACGGTGATGATGGCCTGCGGCATCTGCCAGAGCAGCAGCGCGTAGTTGTAGGCGGTGATGCCGGTGCCGGTGTAGTTGTCCTCTTCGGCGATCGAGCCGGCCCAGGTGGCCAGCTGGGTGACCACGATCATGCCCAGCTGGTTGGCGAGGACGAAGAAGAAGGTCCACTTGGCGAGCCCCACGGCCTTGCCCAGGCCGTGCCCGCGCCAGTCGAAGCGCAGCCGCATCTTGAAGCCCGCGTCCCGCAGGTACGGGATCATCGCGAGCGCCTGGACGGTGAGCCCGAGCAGAGTGCCGAGGCCCAGCAGGCGGACGCCTTCGGGGGTGATGGTGGAGCCGCTGACACCGGACTCGGTGAAGCTGCCGAACGCCCAGATGAAGGCGCCGAAGGTGACGATGATGACGATGTTGTTCAGGACCGGGGTCCACATCATCGCGCCGAAGCGGCCGCGGGCGTTGAGGATCTGCCCGAGCACCACATGCAGGCCCATGAAGAACATGGTCGGCAGGCAGTAGCGGGCGAAGGTGACTGTGACCTCCATCCGCTGCGGGTCGGAGGCGATCTCCGCCGACATCATCCGGACCAGCAGCGGCGCCGCCAGGACACAGACGGCGGTGACGCCCGCCAGCAGGACGACCACGAGCGTGAGGAGGCGGTTGGCATACGCCTCACCCCCGTCGTCGTCGTTCTTCATGGCCCGGACGAGCTGGGGGATGAACACGGCGTTGAGGGCGCCGCCGCCGACGAGGACGTAGATCATCGTCGGCAGGACGTTGGCGACCTGGTAGGAGTCGTTGAGGGTGCCGACGCCGATCGCCGCGGCCATCACCAGGGTCCGCAGGAAGCCCGTGAGCCGAGAGACGATCGTGCCCGCGGCCATCACGGCGCTGGACTTCAGCAGGCTGCCGGCCCGGCCGGCCGACTTGGCGGGTGCGGGCGCTGCCGGCACCGGTTCGGGGGCCGGAGCGGTCTGCCCCGAGCTCTCCTGGTCACGGAAGAGGTGCGCGAACGCGTCGTTCTCCTGCTCCTCCTGGCCCGCGTGGGTCACCAGGTCGTCGACGCCCGTGTACTGGGTCGTCCTGGCGTCGTCGCCATAGGGCAGAAGCCGCGACGCCCCACCGGGCTCGGGCGGCGGGGTCTGCGCCCAGACTCGGGGGTCGGGAGCGTGCTCCGGCGCCTGCGGCTGGTGGTACAGCGGCTGCGGTTCCTGGTAGGTACCGGGAGGCGGCGGCGGGTGGGAGGCACGGTCGTACAGCGCCTCGGACACGGGGTCCTGGGCGGACAGATCCTGCTCCCGGTAGGGGTCGCGGTCGTACGCCTCCTGGACGTACGGATCCTGCGCATAGGGGTCGGGCGCGGGGGGCGGCGGGACCTGGCCTGCCGGGTCCACGCCCGCGCCCTGACCGCGGTCACCGTCGTACGGCGCGTTCATTGCTACCCCACCTCATCGTCCCCGGCCGACCGGCCACGACATCGCTCAACGGTCCACTTTCTCACCCGTACTGGACGGGTTGTCGCTTTCCCGTCCGGTGTCCGGCGCCGGGTCACTCGCCTGCCCGGGATCCGGGTCGGCGATGTCGCCCTGGGGCCCCGTGGGCTCGTCCGGTGCGTCACCGCCGTCAGGCGTGGGCTCCGCACTCGCGGAACCGGCGTCGCCGCCGTCCCCGCCGTCGGGGTAGTCGCCATTCTCGGCGATCGGCGCCTGGGAGGCCGACCGCTTGCGCTGGCTGTACATGCGGACTCCGGCGAGGACCAGCAGCAGAACACCGCCGGCGATGACGAGCATCACAGTGGGGGTGATCTCGGAGACCTTCACCGTGAACTGCATCTTCTCGCCGTACGGCTTGCCGTCCTCGGTGTAGAGCTGCGCCGTCATCTTCACCGGGCCGTTCGCGTTGGCGGCGGCGTCGAACTTCACCGACTGGCTGTGCCCGCCCTCGACCTTGATCGGCCGCTCGGCGATGGCGTTGTCGCCGTCGAGGCTCAGACGGGTGGCGTTGTCCGAGCTGAGCCGCAGGACCAGGCCGTCGATGCCCTGGACCAGGCGGTTCTGCACGGTGACGGGAATGGTCGCACTGCGCCCCGACAGTGTGACCTGCGACTTCTCGATGAGCTTCACCTGCTCGGTGAGCACCTGGAGGTTGCTCCGCACGCTGTCGCGATAGAGCTGGGCCTCATCGGCGAGCCCTCTCCAGGAGGTGGACATCTCCCGGTCGATGGACCTGCCGAAGGGGGCCGCCACCCGGTCCTCGAGCGTCAGAATGACCGTGAAGTTGTCGAGTGCGCTCTGGGTGGTGCGGATGTCCTCGAACGCCCGGACCGGTAGTTCCTGCTCCCGGAGCTGTCCGGGGTACCGCGACGTGGCGGGCACCTTCGTCGTCGCGTCGGCGTCCGGCTTGACGCCCGCCGCCGCGACCAGGTCCAGCGGCTGGGTCCAGCGCTGACCGTCGAGGGCCGCGATCGCGCGAGCCATGGACTGCGCCTGTGAGGCGGTCGGCCTGCGCTGCGGGGCGACGACGATGCTTCGTTGGTTGTCCGGATCCTGGCGGGTCACGGCCAGCGTCTGGGCGAGGAACTTCTGGACCGCGAGCGTGGAGTTGCCGGAGTCCAGCATGTTGCCCTCGAAGGCCTTGGAGAGCCGTGCGTCGGCCACCACCGCCGTGGTGCCGCCACCGATGGGCCGTGCCGCCGTGGGCGTGTATGCCAGATCGTCGCGCAGGCTGTCGCTGCGGGCGATGACCTTGTGGGCACCGGCAGAGGTGGCGACGTCCACGATCGACGAATCGATCGCTCCGTCGACGGGCCAGGCGAAGTCGACGGACGGCTTCACATGGACGATCGTCTCGACGGTCTTCTCCGCGACCACGGTGGCCGGCTGAAGGTGGCTGAGGGAGCCGGAGACGTTCTTGCCGCGGTGGGCCAGCGAAGCGAGATCGGGATCCGCGAACGGCAGCGCGATGACCTTGCGCCCCTGGACGGCCGCCTCCACCGCGTTCAGCCACTGCTTGGCGACGGCCTGGTTCTTGCCGGCGACCGTGGTGGTGCCGCTCTTGACCCGGTAGTTCCTGGTCATCGCATCGACGGTGGCCAGAAGATCCGGATCGATGACCCAGGTGACGGGCAGTTCACTACCGAGGCTGACGAGCTGCCCGAGCCGTCCCTCGGGTGCGAGCTCCTTGGCCAGCGCCTCATCCTCGAAGACAGGCGTCTGCTGCTCGTCCGATCCCGTTTCCGACGTCAGGTGTGTCGACGAGATCAGCGGCCAGAGGTAGGTGAGCTGCGTCTTCTTCTCGGTGGCCTCCGGCTGCCAGGGCAGGAAGGTCCGCTCGATGCCCCGCACCTGATCGAAGGGCTCGTCGGGGGTCCGGCCCTCGAGGGCCACGCCGAGCTGATAGACGCCGTCGTCGTCGAGGTTCAGCTCGCTGACGGGGACGGTGAGCGAGAACTCCCGGCTGATGCCGGAGACGAGCTTGGGGAGCTTCGCCGCGAATTTCGCATCGACACGGGAGCCGTCGGCGCCGTCGATGAAGCCGGTCCGCTCGGCGGCGCGGTCGATGGCGTTCCTGCCTTCGAGCTGCGGCCCGATCCGCACGCCGATCTCGGCGTCCGTGACGGTCTGCTTGCCCTCATTGGTGACCGTGCCGGAGATGGTGATCTTGTCGTTCGGTCCGGGGGCGGTCGGCGTCATGGTGTCGATGGACACATCCACCATGTTCGAGCCGGTGGCGTCCTCGTCGGCGTGCGCCGAGGCGGCGGCCGGCCCGATGAGGAGCCCGGCCACGAGCGGTGCGCCGGCGATCATGGAGGCTGTGCGCCGCAACCACCGGCGGGCAGGAGAAGTCATCCCCTGGAAGTCTGCCGCCTCCGTCACGCGCTCGTCCGTCCCTCGTCGTCTGATGCCGTCGGTCGTTGTCGCTCAGTGCGTCCACGCATGGTAACGAGGTCCGCTGTGTCGAAGTGCCGCGGAGGCCTCACAAGATCGCAAGGAAGTGTGGGGACTCCATGGAGTCCGGCGAGAAGCCGATCATCGGCCCGCGGCCGGGAAGCTGCCACCGCGACCGGGCGCGCGGCCCATAAGCAGGGGCACCGGGCCCGGCGGGGGCACGTACCCTCTTCTGTTGTGCCGAACGTCAATGAAGACAACCCCAACGCCCTGAGCCAGGTGCAACGCCGTGCGGTGACGGAACTACTCCGTGTAGCGCCCGTCGCCGATGACCTCGCCCGTCGCTTCCAGGATGCCGGGTTCAGCCTCGCTCTGGTCGGCGGCTCGGTCCGGGACGCGTTGCTCGGCCGGCTCGGCAATGATCTGGACTTCACCACGGATGCCCGCCCCGAGGATGTCCTGAAGATCATCCGCCCCTGGGCCGATTCGGTATGGGATGTGGGTATCGCCTTCGGCACGGTCGGGTCCCAGAAGGACGGCTACCAGATCGAGGTCACGACCTACCGCTCCGAGGCGTACGACAGGACCTCCCGCAAGCCCGAGGTGTCCTACGGCGATTCCATCGAGGACGACCTGGTCCGTCGCGACTTCACGGTGAACGCGATGGCAGTGGCGCTGCCGGAGAAGGAGTTCATCGACCCGCACCACGGCCTGGAGGATCTGGCCGCGCGCGTGCTGCGTACGCCGGGAACGCCCGAGGAGTCCTTCTCCGACGACCCGCTGCGCATGATGCGGGCCGCCCGTTTCGCCGCACAGCTGGACTTCGAGGTGGCCCCCGAGGTCGTCACCGCGATGAAGGGCATGGCCGAGCGCATCGACATCGTCTCCGCCGAGCGGGTGAGGGAGGAGCTGAACAAGCTCATCCTCTCCGCACACCCCCGGAAGGGGCTGGCCCTGCTCGTCGACTCGGGCCTTGCCGAGCGGGTGCTGCCCGAGCTGCCCGCGCTGCGACTGGAGAGCGATGAGCACCACCGGCACAAGGATGTCTACGAGCACTCGCTGACGGTTCTGGAACAGGCCATCGATCTGGAGGAGGACGGCCCGGATCTGATCCTGCGGCTGTCCGCGCTGCTCCATGACATCGGAAAGCCCCGGACGCGGCGCTTCGAGAAGGACGGCGGGGTCTCCTTCCATCACCACGAGGTGGTGGGCGCGAAGATGACCAAGAAGCGAATGACCGCGCTGAAGTACTCCAACGAGATGGTGAGGGATGTCTCGCGACTCGTGGAGCTGCATCTGCGGTTCCACGGCTATGGCGCCGGCGAGTGGACCGACTCGGCCGTGCGTCGCTACGTCCGGGATGCAGGTCCGCTGCTCAGCCGGCTCCACAAGCTGACCCGCTCCGACTGCACCACCCGCAACAAGCGCAAGGCAGCCGCGCTGTCGAGGGCATACGACGGGCTCGAAGAGCGGATCGAGCAGCTGAAGGAGCAGGAGGAGCTGGACGCCATCAGGCCCGACCTGAACGGCAACCAGATCCAGGAGGTTCTGGGGGTTGGTCCCGGACCGGTGATCGGGAAGGCGTACGCGTTCCTGCTGGAGCTTCGGCTGGAGAACGGTCCGATGGAGCAGGACGCCGCTGTGGCAGCCCTGAAGGAATGGTGGGCGACGCAGGACTGAGTCTGGGCGAGCTCGACCGTGAAGCGGCTCGATGTTTCACGTGAAACATCGAGCCGGGCGGTGCACTGAGGGGCGATGTTTCACGTGAAACATCGCCCCTTTGTTATGGCCGCAGAGGATCCGATCGGTGCGCTGTCGCGTCCACCCGGCCCCACCGGGCCATTGCTACGGCGATCGCTGCGTAGATGAGGGACACGAGAACCACCAGAGGGACCGAGCGGCCATCGGGCGGCAGCATCAGTGCCGCGACGCCGGCAGCTCCCACGAACGCCACATTGAACAGCACGTCGTAGAGCGAGAAGACGCGGCCGCGATAGGCGTCGTCCACCGATGTCTGGATCACCGTGTCCGTCGTGATCTTCGCTCCTTGAGTGATCAGTCCCAGGACGAACGCCGCGACCAGTATCGGCACCGGGGCGAACGGCAGTCCCAGAGCGGGCTCCAGAACGGCGGCCGTCCCGGCGCAGGCCACGAGCCAGCCATAGGTTCCGAGCTTTTCGACGGCCCATGGAGTCACCACGGCCGCCGCGAAGAAGCCGGCACCCGAGATGGCGATGGCGATGCCGAGCAGAGCGAGACCGTCCTTCTCGTCCTCGTACCAGGCGTACCGGCACAGCATCAGGACCATGACCGTCAGTGCCCCGTAGCTGAACCGCATCAGGGTCATGGCGATCAGTACACGCATCGCCGGCCTGCGGCTCGCCAGGTGCCGTACTCCGCTCGCCAGGCCGCGTGCCGTGGAGGCGATCGCAGAGAGCAGTCGGTGTTGTTGCAACTCCTCGTCCGGCCCCAGCAGTTGGCGGCTCATGCGGAGTGAGGCGAGAGCAGAGCACAGATAGAGCGCGGCACCGAGCAGGACCACCACGGCGTCGGAGTTGTCGGCCAGCAGCCGTACGGCAAAGGCGAGGCCCCCGCCTGCTGTCGCCGCGAGCGTGCCGGCGGTGGGTGAGAGCGAGTTGGCCATGACGAGCCGGTCCGCGTCGACGACCCGGGGCAGGGCGGCGGAGAGACCGGCCAGGACGAAGCGGTTGACCGCGGTGACCGACAGAGCGGAGGCGTAGAACAGCCAGTCGGGCACGGAGGCGAGGATCAGCAACGCGGTGCAGGAGGCGAGCACCGCCCTCAGGAGATTCCCGTAGAGGAAGACCTGGCGGCGCTGCCAGCGGTCCAGCAGGACGCCGGCGAAGGGGCCGATCACGGAGTACGGAAGAAGCAGGACGGCCATGGCCGACGCGATGGCGGCGGGCGAGGTCTGCTTCTCCGGGGAGAACACCACGTATGTGGCGAGCGCGACTTGAAAGACGCCGTCGGCTGCCTGGGACAGCAGCCGGACCGTCAGGAGTCGACGGAAGTGGGTCAGGCGCAGGAGTACGCGCAGATCACGTACGACGGGCATGTGATCAAGCCTCACACACGCCGAGGGTCCCCGGGCGGTAACCCGGGGACCCTCGGCGGACGATCAGCTGAACGCTTAGCGCTCGACCTCGCCCTTGATGAACTTCTCGACGTTGGCGTAGGCCTCGTCGTCGAAGTACTGCACCGGCGGGGACTTCATGAAGTACGAGGACGCGGAGAGGATCGGTCCACCGATACCCCGGTCCTTGGCGATCTTCGCGGCGCGCAGCGCGTCGATGATGACACCCGCGGAGTTCGGGGAGTCCCAGACCTCGAGCTTGTACTCCAGGTTCAGCGGGACGTCACCGAAGGCGCGGCCCTCGAGGCGGACGTACGCCCACTTGCGGTCGTCCAGCCAGGCCACGTAGTCCGACGGACCGATGTGGACGTTCTTCTCGCCCAGCTCGCGGTCGGGGATCTGCGAGGTGACGGCCTGCGTCTTGGAGATCTTCTTGGACTCGAGGCGGTCGCGCTCCAGCATGTTCTTGAAGTCCATGTTGCCGCCCACGTTGAGCTGCATGGTGCGCTCAAGACGGACACCGCGGTCCTCGAACAGCTTCGCCATCACGCGGTGCGTGATGGTGGCACCCACCTGCGACTTGATGTCGTCACCGACGATCGGGACGCCCGCCTCGGTGAACTTGTCCGCCCACTCCTTGGTGCCGGCGATGAAGACCGGGAGAGCGTTGACGAAGGCGACCTTGGCGTCGATGGCGCACTGCGCGTAGAACTTCGCAGCGTCCTCGGAACCGACGGGCAGGTAGCAGATCAGGACGTCGACCTGCTTGTCCTTCAGGGTCTGGACCACGTCGACCGGAGCCTCGGTGGACTCCTCGATGGTCTGGCGGTAGTACAGGCCCAGACCGTCGAGGGTGTGGCCGCGCTGCACGGTGACGCCGGTGTTCGGCACGTCGCAGATCTTGATGGTGTTGTTCTCGCTGGCGCCGATGGCGTCCGCCAGGTCGAGGCCGACCTTCTTGGCGTCCACGTCGAAGGCGGCCACGAACTCCACGTCGCCGACGTGGTAGTCGCCGAACTGCACGTGCATCAGACCCGGCACCTTGCCGGCCGGGTCGGCGTCCTTGTAGTACTCGACGCCCTGCACCAGCGAGGCGGCGCAGTTGCCCACGCCGACGATGGCTACGCGAACCGAACCCATTCCGGTTGCTCCCTGTGTGATCTCGGTATTCCGGATGAAACCCTGCGGACCGCGGGGTCTCACTTGGTGGTGTCGTCGGACGGATCCGGCGGGGTGGAGGGCCCGGGAGAGAATCCCCCGGACGACTCGGCACTCCCGTACCGGGGCAGGCCGCCCGTCGCTCCAGATGTGCTGTCCTGCTGAGCCGCGCTCTCGGGGGAGGGCTGTTGCCGGCCCCGCCCCGCCCGCTCGCTCTCGATGAGCTCGTTCAGCCAGCGCACTTCGCGCTCCACGGACTCCATGCCGTGCCGCTGAAGCTCGAGGGTGTAGTCGTCGAGGCGCTCCCGTGTGCGGGCGAGGGAAGCGCGCATTTTCTCCAGGCGCTCCTCCAGCCTGCTGCGACGGCCTTCCAGCACCCGCATCCGCACCTCTCGCTCCGTCTGCCCGAAGAAGGCGAAGCGAGCAGCGAAGTGCTCGTCCTCCCAGGTGTCCGGGCCGGTGTGCGAGAGCAGCTCCTCGAAGTGCTCCTTACCTTCTGCCGTCAACCGGTAGACGATCTTGGCGCGGCGCCCTGCGAGTGACGCGGCGAGAGCATCCTCGGGAGCACTTCCCGGTTCCTCGATCAACCAGCCGTTGGCGACCAGCGTCTTGAGGCAGGGGTAGAGGGTTCCGTAACTGAAGGCGCGGAAGATCCCCAGCGACGTATTGAGTCGTTTGCGCAGCTCATAGCCGTGCATCGGGGCTTCACGGAGCAGACCGAGGACGGCGAACTCGAGGATGCCGGAGCGCCTGCTCACCGATACCTCCTTCGCCATCCCGGTCATTTATGTCGTGCTGATGTATCGACTCGATACATCAGCACGATAGGCCCGTGTGCCTCCTGCGACAAGGGGGGTCATCGTGAACGGCGTCACATCATCAATTCACAGCAGGCAACTTGCCTGATTTGGGGTGAACTTCATTGCTAGGTGGGTTTTGACCGTGCGTAGTCTGTGCGGCATGCAGACCACCGGGAACCATGAGACGCCTGTGTGCGTCCTCGCCGTGGATGCGCAGCGGATGAGCTCTTTCACGAGCTGGTCCGTATCCATTTCGGGGGGACCGGAACTCAACTGCCGCTTCCAGGCGTCTCGCCTGCCCGAGGAGTAGTCGTTCGATGAGCGAGCACCGTCGCAAACCGCCGCAGCCGCAAGGTGGCGGGCGTGCGGCTGCCAGGCGCGCCGCCCAGCAGCCCACTGGCCGCCGCGCAGCCCCGCGGGGCACCGGCTCGGAATCTCCCTCCGCTTCGTACGGTGAGGAGCGGACTTATGGTGGCCGGGCCGAGGCCCGCCGCGCCGCACAGCGTGGTGGCAGCCGCCGGCGCGTCGACGAGGCCGCGGGCGCCGGGCACGGCGGCCGCGGCGCAGGTCGCCGCGGAGGCGGCGGGGGCGGGGGCCATGACGGACCCGGCCGGGGCGGTGGAGGCCCCGGCAAGAAACGCCTGATCGACTATCCGCGCCACAACAAGTACGGATGGCGACGCTGGGTTCCTTCGTGGAAGCTCGTCACCGGGTTGTGCATCGGATTCCTCGGCAGTCTCATGGCGGCCGCCACCATCGCCTACGCGATGGTGGAAGTGCCCGACCCGAGCAAGACCGCCCAGGCGCAGAACAACGTCTACTACTGGGCCGACGGCACACAGATGGCTGCCACCGGTGGGGAGATCAACCGCCAGATCGTCGGCATCGGGGAGATCCCGCAGGCGATGCAGAACGCGGTGATCTCGGCGGAGAACAAGACGTTCCGTACGGACTCGGGAATCGACCCCATGGGTATCGGCCGGGCCGTGGTCAACATGGCCAAGGGCGGCCAGACCCAGGGTGGCTCGACCATCACCCAGCAGTACGTGAAGAACGCGCGGCTCGGCGACCAGTCGCAGACCCTGAGCCGTAAGTTCAAGGAGCTGTTCATCTCCATTCGTGTCGGTACCGACATGGACAAGTCGGAGATCATGGCCGGCTATCTGAACACCTCGTACTACGGGCGTGGCGCCTATGGCATCCAGGCCGCGGCTCGTACGTACTACGGCAAGAACGCCAAGGATCTGAACCCCAGCGAGTGCGCTTTTCTCGCCTCGCTGCTCAAGGGTGCGACGTACTTCGATCCGGCCGGTTCCGTGGACATCGATCCGGCAGCGACGCCGCAGGCCAATCTGGCCCGCGCGACGGAACGCTGGCAATGGATCATGAACGAGATGGTCAAGGACGGGCATCTGCCCGCCACCGAGCGGGCGGACTACCCCAAGTTCCCGATGCCCCAGTCCATCTCCAAGGGGGCGAAGCTCGGCGGACAGGTCGGCTATCTCGTCGATCTCGCCAAGTCGAACTTCCTCAACAACTACGAGAACGTCGACGCGAACGACCTGGCGCGCGGGGGATACGAGATCCGCACGACCTTCGACAAGAAGAAGGTCCAGCAGCTCGAGAAGGCGGTGCGAAAGGTCCACGCGGCCAACATCAAGCCCGACAAGCGGCCGGAGACGGACACCCACGTCCAGTTCGGTGGTGCCTCGGTCGACCCGCGGACCGGTGCGATCGTCGCCATCTACGGCGGCGCGGACGCGACCAAGCACTTCACCAACAACGCCAACGAGACCGGTGCCCAGGTCGGATCGACCTTCAAGCCGTTCGTCCTGGCTGCCGCCATGCGTGACGGTGTGCGCGACCCGCAGGGCGGCGCGGACCAGGGCAGTGACGAGCGCACGATCGTCGACCCCGACAAGAGCATCTACAACGGCCAGAACAAGCTCAAGATCAAGAACTACGACGGCTCGGTGTGGCAGAACGAGGAGGGGAAGGAGTGGCTGCAGACCAACGACGGCGATGAGTCGTACAAGGACATCACGCTGCGTGAAGCCATGATCCACTCCGCGAACTCGCCGTTCGTGCAGCTCGGTATGGACGTCGGCATCCCGGTGGTCCGCCAGGCGGCCATCGACTCCGGTCTTCTCGAGAGCTCGCTCAACAAGTCGGACGTCCCCTCGTTCTCGATCGGTATCTCCTCCCCCAGCGCCATCCGTATGGCCGGCGCCTACGCAACCTTCGCGGCCGAGGGCGAGCAGCGTGCCCCGTACTCCGTCAAGGAGGTGAAGCGGGAGGGCAAGACGATCTACGAGCACAAGGACGACCCCGTCGGGAAGTTCACTCCGGCCGTCGCCAACAACGTGACCGATGTGCTCAAGGACGTCGTCGAGGACGACGAGGGCACCGGCAAGAACGCGCGCCTGCCGGGCCGTGAGGTCGCCGGCAAGACCGGTACGACCGACGGCAACAAGTCCGCCTGGTTCGTGGGCTACACCCCGCAGCTGTCGACCGCGATCGACATGTACCGCCTCGACGACAACGAGAAGAACGCCAAGCGCGGCTTCCTCGAGATGTTCGGAACGGGTGGCCAGAAGAAGATCCACGGTGCGTCGTTCCCGTCGGAGATCTGGCAGGCGTACATGAAGGAAGCTCTCAAGGGCCAGAAGGTCATGAAGTTCCCCGAGCCGGAGCCGCTCGGACAGGCCGTCTGGGGCGGCGGAGCCGTCAGCCCGTCTCCCACGCCGTCCGAGACGCCGAGCGAGACGCCGTCCGAGACCCCGAGCGAGACGCCGTCCGAGACCCCGACCGAGAGTCCCGACCCGTCCGAATCCTGCAACCCGTGGGAGGACATCACCTGCGGTACGCAGGGTGGTGCCACCGGTGGCCAACCCGGCGGTTCGGACAACGGCGGAGGCGACAACGAAGGGTCGGACGGCGGCCCGACGAGCAGTTCGTCGCCACCGGCGGGCAACGGTGGCAACAACGGCAACAACAACGGAGGCCTCTTCGGTGGCCCAGGGGGCTGACGCCCCCGCCGTGGCTCCGTGACCACAGGGCCGTCGCAGCCGGGACGCACAGCGTGCGTCACGATGCGGCGGCCCTGCGGCGTATCCGATCCCGTACGGCAGGATGTGCACCATGCCCAGCGCAGAAGAGACGAGCGTGTACGAGGACAGGCCGGATGTCCGGCCCACCCGGCGGGATTCCGTCGCCGCGTCCGGCAGCGAGCTGATCGGCGGCCCGGCCGGCCGCTGGGCCCTGCGTGTCCGCAGCGGCTATCTGACGCCGGTACGGGTCGTGGCGCTGGTGGCCATCGGCATGTTCGCGCTGGGCATGGTGCAGAAGATGCCCTGTTACAACTGGGCCTGGTTCCGGGGCACCAGCTCGCAGTACACGCACGCCTGCTACTCCGACATTCCGCATCTCTTCCTGGGGCGCGGCTTCTCGGAGGGGCTCATCCCGTACTTCGACCGGCTGCCCGGTGACATGGAGTACCTGGAGTATCCGGTGCTGACCGGTCTGTTCATGCAGGTGGCGTCCTGGCTGAATCTGGCCGACGGCTCGCTTCAGCAGCAGGAGCAGGCCTACTGGATGATCAACGCAGGCATGCTCATGATCTGCACGGCGGTCATCGCTGTCTGTGTGGCCCGCACACACCGCCGCCGGCCGTGGGACGCGCTCCTGGTGGCCCTGGCGCCCGCGTTCGCCCTGACCGCGACCATCAACTGGGATCTGCTGGCGGTGGCACTGACGGCGGCGGCGATGCTGATGTGGTCCCGTGGCCGGACGCTGGCCTTCGGCATCCTCATCGGGCTGGCGACCGCTGCCAAGCTCTATCCCGTACTTCTGCTGGGCCCTTTGCTCCTGCTGTGCTGGCGGGCCGGCAAGTGGCGAGAGTTCGCCACCGCGGCGCTGGGCGCGGCGGGCGCGTGGTTCGTCGTCAACCTGCCGGTCATGGCGCTGGCGCCCGAGGGCTGGAAGAAGTTCTACACCTTCAGCCAGGAACGGCAGATCGACTTCGGCTCGTTCTGGCTGATCATCACCCAGCGCACCGGCGAGGGCATCGACGTCGAGAAGGTGAACACCTACGCGACGCTGCTCATGCTCCTGGCCTGCGCGGGGATCGCGGCGCTCGCGCTCGGAGCGCCACGGCGGCCGCGTCTCGCGCAGCTCGCCTTCCTGGTCGTCGCCGCGTTCATCCTCACCAACAAGGTCTACTCGCCGCAGTACGTCCTGTGGCTGATCCCGCTCGCCGCGCTGGCACGGCCGCGCTGGCGCGACTTCCTGATCTGGCAGGCATGCGAGGTCATGTACTTCCTCGGGATCTGGATGTACCTCGCCTACACGACCAGCACCAAGCACCAGGGACTGCCGCCCGAGGGGTACCAGGTGGCGATCGCCCTGCATCTGTTGGGGACGCTCTATCTGTGCGCCGTGGTGGTGCGGGACATCCTGATGCCGGAGCGGGACGGCGTACGGCAGGACGGCTCGGACGACCCGTCGGGCGGAGTGCTCGACGGGGCGGAGGACGTCTTCGTCGTGGGGCAGGCGGCGCGCCCTGCGCGGCATGCGGCGCACGCGGTGGAGGGGCCGAAGGTGGAGTGGGGAACGGGGCCGCGAACGACCGGCGGAGCCCAGCCGTAGGGCCGGAACCCGTCATGGGGCCCCCGGGAGGTCAACGGACTCCCGGGCGGCCCTCAGAATCGGCTCAGCGGTCCACCAGGCGGTCGAACTGGGTCGTGGTGTGGCGAAGATGCGCCACCAGCTCGTCGCCGACCCGCGGCTCGTCCGCATCCGAGGGGACGAACAGGATCGAGACCTGCATGTGCGGGGGCTCGGCGAACCAGCGCTGCTTGCCCGCCCAGACGAACGGAGAAAGGTTCCGGTTGACGGTCGCCAGGCCTGCTCGGGCGACGCCCTTGGCACGGGGCATCACACCGTGCAGCGCCTTCGGAGCCTCCAGGCCGACGCCGTGCGAGGTGCCGCCGGCGACGACGACGAGCCAGCCGTCGGACGCGGCCTTCTGCTGCCGGTAGCCGAACCGGTCGCCCTTGGCCACACGGGTCACGTCGAGGACGGCACCGCGGTATTCGGTCGCGTCGTGGTCGCCGAGCCACAGCCGCGTGCCGATACGGGCGCGGAACCGGGTCTGCGGGAACTGCTGCTGGAGACGGGCCTGCTCCTCGGACCGCAGATGGCTGACGAACATGGTGTGCAGCGGCAGACGGGCGGCACGCAGCCGGTCCATCCAGCCGATGACCTCCTCGACCGCGTCGGAGCCGTCGGTGCGGTCCAGCGGCAGATGCAGGGCGAAGCCCTCCAGCCGTACGTCCTCGATGGCGGAGTGGAGCTGTCCCAGGTCCTGCTCCGAGACGCCGTGGCGCTTCATGGAGCTCATGCACTCGATGACGACGCGGGCGCCGACAAGGGCGTGCACGCCGTCGACCGAGGAGACGGAGCGGATCACGCGGTCGGGCAGCGGAACCGGCTCCTCGCCCCGGCGGAAGGGCGTGAGGACGAGGAGGTCGCCGCTGAACCAGTCCTTGATCCGGGCCGCCTCGTACGTCGTCCCGACGGCCAGCATGTCGGAGCCGAAGCGGGAGGCCTCTTCCGAGAGCCGCTCGTGACCGAAGCCGTAGCCGTTCCCCTTGCAGACCGGTACGAGGCCGGGGAACTGGTCGATCACGGTCTTCTGGTGCGCCCGCCAGCGCGCGGTGTCGACGTAGAGGGAGAGCGCCATGGCCGGCCCGGAACCTTTCTGGTGTGTGCGGTGTATCAGAGGTATGTACGAGATCTACGAGGTTACGGGTTCGGCCGCGGACACGTCAGCGGCGCGACATGTACATGTCCAGCGCCTTGTGCAGCAGCTTGTTGAGGGGGAAGTCCCACTCGCCGACATACTCCACGGCCTCGCCGCCGGTGCCCACCTTGAACTGGATCAGACCGAAGAGGTGGTCGGTCTCGTCCAGCGAGTCGCTGATGCCGCGCAGGTCGTAGACCGTCGCACCCATGGCGTACGCGTCGCGCAGCATCCGCCACTGCATCGCGTTGGAGGGCCGGACCTCACGCCCGATGTTGTCGGAGGCGCCGTAGGAGTACCAGACATGCCCACCGACGACCAGCATCGTCGCCGCCGACAGGTTCACACCGTTGTGCCGCGCGAAGTACAGCCGCATGCGGTTGGGGTCCTCGGAGTTGAGCACCTTCCACATGCGCTGGAAGTACGAGAGCGGGCGGGGCCTGAAGTGGTCGCGCACGGCGGTGATCTCGTACAGGCGCTGCCATTCCTCGAGGTCGTCGTAGCCGCCCTGGACGACCTCCACGCCGGCCTTCTCGGCCTTCTTGATGTTGCGTCGCCAGAGCTGGTTGAAGCCCTTGAGGACGTCGTCGAGGGACCGGTTCGCGAGGGGCACCTGATAGACGTAGCGCGGCTGGACGTCACCGAATCCGGCACCGCCGTCCTCGCCCTGCTGCCAGCCCATCTTCCGCAGCCGGTCGGCGACTTCGAAGGCGCGCGGCTCGATGTGGGAGGCCTCGACGTCGCGCAGCCGCTTCACGTCCGGGTCCTGGATGCCCGACTTGATGGCAGGAGCGTCCCAGCGCCGGATGACGACCGGCGGACCCATCTTCACGGAGAAGGCGCCCTGCTGCTTGAGATGGGCGAGCATCGGCTGGAGCCAGTCGTCCAGGTTCGGGGCGTACCAGTTGATGACCGGGCCCTCGGGCAGATAGGCGAGGTAGCGCTTGATCTTGGGGAGCTGGCGGTACAACACCAGGCCGACGCCGACCAGTTCGCCGCTCTTGTCGAACCAGCCCAGGTTCTCCGAGCGCCATTCGGTCTTCACATCAGCCCACGCCGGGACCTGGCAATGACTGGCCGACGGCAGTGTCTGGATATACGCCAGATGCTGCTCTCGGCTGATGGTCCTCAGGGTCAGGCTCATGCGGGGCGCTCCTCGGCAGGTGTGTCCCCATGGGTCAGGGGCTCCGGCTCTCGCGCCGAAGCCTACTGCGCTGGGGGAGCGCCCCGAATGGCTGCAGGGAACAGCGTCCCTGTGACATGAGCCCTGCCCGCCCGCGCTGCCCTGCCCGAGCGAGCTGTCGATGAATCCGGGCCGACTGCTCCGGACGGGCCAGGGCCTGTCGAGGGGTGGGGTCGCCGCTCGGACCGGGCTAGCCGATGAGCCCGCCGAAGAGACCGCCGTGGGCCATGCCGAGGAAGAAGCCGAGACCTGATGCGCCGAGGCCGACGATCAGAGCGAAGCGCTCGCGGGTCGTCGCCGAGATGAACTGCCCGTACGCACCCGTGAGCAGGCCGATGAGGCCGGCCCAGGAACTGATCAGATGGAGGCTGTGGAACATCGCCGTGACGAAGGCGAGGACGCCGAGCACCAGCGTCACCGCGACCAGGGTGTCCTGGAGGGGGTGGGGCTTGCCGTCCGTGGCGAAGAGGGAAACAGCGGACTGACTGGACTGACGTCGCATTGCCTGTGCCATGAGGCACCTCCTGGCGTTGCCGGAAGGCGGCGCATCGTAGCGCCGCGCACACCCGATGTGTACAGATTGCGTCCCCTGGCCACCGGATTTCAACCGGAAGCACGTCTGCAGGTACTCTGTACGGTCTGCACCGGTGTCTGCCCTGCCCACAGCCGATCGTCCGCGATTGTCAGTGGTGGCGGATACCGTTGCTTACGCATCACGACCCTCCTGCCACGGAACGACCGTGGCCGCTGAGTCCAAAGGAGGTGGGTTCTACATGCGTCACTACGAAATGATGGTCATCCTCGACCCCGATCTCGAGGAGCGCGCTGTCTCCCCGCTGATCGAGAACTTCCTCTCCGTCGTCCGTGAGGGCAACGGAAAGGTGGAGAAGGTCGACACCTGGGGCCGTCGTCGTCTCGCTTACGAGATCAAGAAGAAGCCCGAGGGCATCTACTCGGTCATCGACCTGCAGGCCGAGCCTGCGGTCGTCAAGGAGCTCGACCGCCAGATGAACCTGAACGAGTCGGTCCTCCGGACCAAGGTCCTCCGTCCCGAGACCCACTGAGCGCCTAGCTCAGAGGTCATCGGGTTCGAGTAGCAGCAAGCAGCCAGAAGCAATCCCCGCCGAGAGGTTCACCCATGGCAGGCGAGACCGTCATCACGGTCGTCGGCAATCTCGTCGACGACCCCGAGCTGCGCTTCACCCCGTCCGGTGCGGCGGTCGCGAAGTTCCGCGTCGCGTCCACTCCCCGCACCTTCGACCGTCAGACCAATGAGTGGAAGGACGGCGAGAGCCTCTTCCTCACCTGCTCGGTCTGGCGTCAGGCGGCGGAGAACGTCGCAGAGTCGCTCACGCGCGGCATGCGCGTCGTCGTGCAGGGCCGGCTCAAGCAGCGGTCCTACGACGACCGCGAGGGCGTCAAGCGCACGGTCTACGAGCTGGACGTCGAGGAAGTCGGCCCCAGCCTGAAGAACGCCACGGCCAAGGTCACCAAGACCACCGGTCGCGGTGGCCAGGGCGGCTACGGCGGCGGTCAGCAGCAGGGCGGCGGCGGCAACTGGGGCGGCGGCTCCAGCGGTGGCCAGCAGGGTGGCGGCGGTGCTCCCGCCGACGACCCCTGGGCCACCAGTGCGCCGGCCGGCGGCCAGCAGCAGGGTGGCGGTGGAGGCGGCAGCTGGGGCGGAAGCTCCGGCGGCTCTTCCGGCGGCGGCTACTCGGACGAGCCCCCCTTCTAGGGATTCCCCAGGGGAGCTTGTACCCCCACTTCTTGATCACACAGGAGATACACATGGCGAAGCCGCCTGTGCGCAAGCCGAAGAAGAAGGTCTGCGCATTCTGCAAGGACAAGACCGTGTACGTGGACTACAAGGACACGAACATGCTGCGGAAGTTCATTTCCGACCGCGGCAAGATCCGTGCCCGCCGCGTCACCGGCAACTGCACGCAGCACCAGCGTGACGTCGCCACGGCAGTCAAGAACAGCCGTGAGATGGCACTGCTGCCCTACACGTCCACCGCGCGCTAAGGAAGGGTGACCGAATCATGAAGATCATCCTTACCCACGAGGTCTCCGGCCTCGGCACCGCCGGCGACGTCGTCGACGTCAAGGACGGCTACGCTCGCAACTACCTGGTCCCGCGCGGTTTCGCGATCCGCTGGACCAAGGGTGGCGAGAAGGACGTGGCGCAGATCCGCCGCGCCCGCAAGATCCACGAGATCGCGACCATCGAGCAGGCCAACGAGATCAAGGCCCGCCTCGAAGGCGTGAAGGTGCGTCTGGCTGTTCGCTCCGGCGACGCCGGCCGCCTCTTCGGCTCGGTCACCCCGGCGGATGTCGCTGCGGCGATCAAGTCTGCCGGTGGCCCGGACGTGGACAAGCGTCGCGTCGAGCTCGGTACGCCGATCAAGACCCTGGGCTCGCACCAGGTGTCTGTGCGTCTGCACCCCGAGGTTGCCGCGAAGCTCGGCATCGAGGTTGTTGCCGCGTAACGCGCTGCACTCAGCAGTACGGCAGAGGGCCGCACCTTCCGGTGCGGCCCTCTCGCCGTTTCACGTGAAACAGCGCGTTTCACGTGAAACATCCGCTGGATTCCTCAGCGGCTTGCGCCCGTGACGACCCAGCGGCCCGACTGCATTCGGTGCCAGAGGGTCAGCATGCGTACGGCCATCATCAGCGTCATGGCCCACCACAGAGCCGTCAGCCCGCCACCGAGGGTGGGAACGAGCAGGGCCGCAGGCGCGAAGACGGCGAGGGTCACCAGCATCGCCCCGGCGAGATAGCGCCCGTCGCCCGCTCCCATCAGCACGCCGTCGAGCACGAAGACCACGCCGGCGATGGGCTGGGAGAGAGCGACCACCAGCAGGACAGGCAGCAGGGTGTCGTGCACGACCGGATCACCCGTGAACAGCGGGAGGAAGAGCGGGCGGGTGGCGACGATCAGCAGCCCCAGCACAACGCCCGAGGCGATGCCCCACTGCACCATGCGGCGGCACACCTGACGTGCGCCGTCGGCATCACCGGCGCCGAGATACCGGCCGATGATCGCCTGTCCTGCGATGGCGATGGCGTCCAGGGCGAAGGCCATCAAACTCCACAGGGAGAGCACGATCTGGTGAGCGGCGATCTCCGCGTCGCCGAGGCGGGCCGCGACCGCCGTCGCGATCAGGAGGACGGCACGCAGCGAGAGCGTACGCACCAGGAGAGGTGCACCGGCCTGGGCGCTGGCTCGTATGCCTGCGGTGTCGGGTCGGAGCGAGGCGCCGTGCTTCCGTGCCCCTCGAACGACCACGATCAAGTAGGCCACGGCCATGCCGCACTGGGCGATGACGGTGCCCCAGGCCGATCCTGCGATGCCGAGTCCGGCGCCGTAGACCAGGCCGACGTTGAGGGCCGCATTGGCAGCGAAACCGCCGATGGCCACATACAGGGGAGTGCGGGTGTCCTGGAGACCGCGCAGAACGCCGGTCGCGGCCAGCACGATCAGCATGGCGGGGATACCCAGGCTCGAGATGCGCAGATACGTGATGGCGTAGGGGGCGGCGGTGTCGGATGCTCCGAAGATGTCGACCAGCCAGGGGGCGGCCGGCAGGGTGACGGCGACCACGGCAGCGCCGAGAAGCAGCGCCAGCCAGATTCCGTCCATGCCCTGGCGGATGGCCGAAGCCAGGTCGCCCGCGCCGACGCGGCGTGCGACGGCCGCGGTGGTGGCGTAGGCGAGGAAGACGAAGATGCTCACGGCGGTCATCAGGAGAGCCGCGGCGACACCCAGCCCGGCGAGTTGCGGGGTGCCGAGATGGCCGACGATGGCGCTGTCGACGATGACGAAGAGCGGCTCGGCGACGAGTGCACCGAAGGCGGGGACGGCGAGCGAGACGATCTCTCGGTCGTGGCGTCGCCGGACCGTCTTCGGATCCCTGAGGGCCTGAGTCATGGGGTCAATGTAATCTTCCACAGGTAAGAGATGCAATTGCCAAGAGGCCCTTACTTCCCCCTCCTGTGGAGGCGCGGCCGTGCGCCGTTTGTTCTGATCTTGGCCCAGTCGGGAAAGTTTTTCTCCCCCACAGCCGGTGGACGGAAAAAGCCCAGCTCAGAGTTGGTGTGGCAAGGTGAGCCCGACTTTGTCCACAGTGCTGTCCCCCGGTCCGTGCACAGGTTCTGTGGGGTTCTCCACAGAACCTGTGCGGTCATCCACACGGCCTGTGGATAACCAGATTGGCTGACGGTGCCGCCGGGCCTACCGTGGACCGTCGCCCGACGCGCCGGAACCGGAGCCGGGCCACTCGTTTTGTCAGTGCCGTGCCGTAGAAAGAGGTGCACGGCTAGGTCCGCGGAGCGGACGGGAGGAGGTGGCCCGGGTGAGCATTTCCGAGCCCTTGGACGATCCGTGGGCGGCCGACAGCGGCCCCGGCGATCGTCTGCCCGTTTCCCGTCAGCGCCGTAACGACCACCGTGGTGGCCGTGACGATCAGCACGAGCGCGGCAGGGACAGCGGAGGGTGGGAGGGAGGCTCTCCCGGGTTCGAGCGGGTGCCGCCCCAGGACCTGGATGCCGAGCAGTCGGTGCTCGGCGGCATGCTCCTCTCCAAGGACGCGATCGCCGATGTCGTGGAGATCATCAAGGGCCATGACTTCTATCGGCCCGCCCACGAGACCGTCTACACGGCGATCCTCGACCTCTATGCCAAGGGTGAGCCCGCCGACCCGATCACCGTGGCGGCCGAACTGGTCAAGCGCGGCGAGATCACCCGGGTCGGCGGAGCTCCCTATCTCCACACGCTCGTCCAGTCGGTCCCGACCGCGGCGAACGCCTCCTACTACGCGGAGATCGTCCATGAGCGGGCGGTGCTGCGACGGCTCGTGGAGGCCGGCACCAAGATCACGCAGATGGGATACGCGGCCGACGGCGACGTCGACGAGATCGTCAACTCCGCCCAGGCCGAGATCTACGCCGTCACCGAGCAGCGGACCAGCGAGGACTATCTCCCGCTCGGCGAGATCATGGAGGGCGCTCTCGACGAGATCGAGGCGATCGGGTCACGCAGCGGCGAGATGACCGGTGTGCCCACCGGCTTCACGGACTTCGACTCCCTGACGAACGGTCTGCACCCGGGCCAGATGATCGTCATCGCGGCCCGCCCCGCGATGGGTAAGTCCACGCTGGCGCTGGACTTCGCCCGGGCCTGTTCCATCAAGAACAATCTGCCGAGCGTGATCTTCTCTCTCGAAATGGGACGGAACGAGATCGCGATGCGCCTGTTGTCCGCCGAGGCACGGGTGGCGCTGCACCATATGCGGTCCGGGACGATGACCGACGAGGACTGGACCCGGCTGGCCCGCCGGATGCCCGATGTCTCCCAGGCGCCGCTCTACATCGATGACTCCCCGAACCTCTCCATGATGGAGATCCGGGCCAAGTGCCGCCGGCTGAAGCAGCGCAACGATCTGAAGCTCGTGGTCATCGACTATCTCCAGCTGATGCAGTCCGGTGGCTCCAAGCGGGCGGAGAGCCGACAGCAGGAGGTCTCGGACATGTCCCGAAACCTCAAGCTGCTGGCCAAGGAGCTGGAGTTGCCGGTGATCGCGCTCTCGCAGCTGAATCGTGGACCCGAGCAGCGGACGGACAAGAAGCCGATGGTGTCCGACCTGCGTGAGTCGGGCTCCATCGAGCAGGACGCGGACATGGTGATCCTGCTGCACCGCGAGGACGCGTACGAGAAGGAGTCCCCGCGAGCGGGCGAGGCGGACCTGATCGTCGCCAAGCACCGTAACGGCCCCACGGCCACGATCACCGTGGCGTTCCAGGGCCACTACTCCCGTTTCGTGGACATGGCGCAGACCTAGGTCGTGCCTGTGGGATCCCACGTTCGGCTGCACCATCCCACCGTCCGCTTCATATCGACTGCGCTCTCCGTGGTCCTCGACGAACTCGCCCACCGCGCACGGCACACGGCACATCGAACTGGCCGGCGAGCCGCCGCCACACGTCCCACCAGGTCCGGGACCAGGCATCCCTGCCCGTCGCACTCTCCGCGCGCGGATCATGGGTGAGCTACCATCCGCGCATGCGCGGACAGTTCACCGGCTGGCCGGAGCAGGCCATGGACGTGTTGTGGCAGCTCCAGGGCGAACCGACCCACGCGACCCGCGAGCGCTGCCGCGCGGACCGCGAACGCCTGGTCCGGCAGCCGATGATCGCCCTTCTCAACGAGGTCGCGGACACCGACCCCCGGTACGAGGACTTCTCCGTCTGGCACTACCGCACCAACTCCTGGTGGTGGCAGCACCAGAGCGCGGTGATCCGGCTCGGCCGCAAGATCGAGATCGGTCTCCGGTTCTCCCTGGACGGCCTGCGGATCCAGGGCGCCTGGTGGTACCCCGATCCCGGCCAGGTGGACATGTTCCGTAGAGCCGTGGACTCCGAGGGGAGCGGCCGCGAACTGTCCGCCATCGTCGAGGACGTGCGGAAGAAGGGCTACGACATCTCCGGGGACGTGATGAAACGCCCTCCGCGCGGCTATCCGACAGACCACGCCCGTACGAACCTGCTGCGGCACCGTTCTCTGATCGCCGCGCGTCCCCTCGGCTGCGAGGAGTGGCTGCACACCCCCGAGGCGGTCGACCGGGTCCTCTCGGCCGCCGCCGACCTGGACGCCCTGCTGATGTGGCTGGTCCGCCACGTGAAGCGCGCCGCCTGACATCGCAAGGGCGCCGCGCGGCAAGTAGGCGCGGACAGGGGCGATCCCCCGCGCGGCGCTCCCGGACGGGCGCTCAGCGCCGCGTCTCGTACCTGGTCAGGACCACGCCGCCGGGAAACGTCCGCGTCTCCACCAGATTCAGGTTCACCCGGCTGTCCAGCGCGGTGAAGAACGGCGTGCCGCCACCCACCAGGACCGGCACGGTGGCCAGCACGTACTCGTCGATCAGCCCGGCCCGCATAGCCGCCCCGGCGAGCGCCGCGCCGCCGATGTCCATCGGGCCGCCGTCCTCGGCCTTGAGCCGGGTGATCTCGGCGACCGCGTCGCCGGTGACCAGGCGGGTGTTCCAGTCGACCTGGTCGATCGTCGAGGAGAACACGACCTTCGACATGTCCCGCCAGCGGCCCGCGAACTCGATGTCCGCCGGGGTGGCGTTGGGCTGCTGGTCCCCGGTCGGCCAGTAGGAGCTCATCGTCTGCCACAGCTTGCGCCCGTACAGCGTCAGGTCGGTCGCCTGCAACTGGTCGGACCAGAACTGGAACAGCTCGTCGCTCGGCACGCCCCAGCCGATGTCGTCGCCGGGCGCGGCGATGTAGCCGTCCAGGGACAGGTTCATGCCATAGATCAATTTCCGCACGGTGCCAGCCTTCCGCGAGTCGGTCTCCCACGTACAGACCGGCGCGCCGCGGGAAACTCATCGGAGCGCGGTCTGAGCTCACACTGGGTCCTTGTGCTCGATGGCTCAGCAGCAGACTCATCGTTCCGCCGAGGAAATGGCATCGATCTGAGACGGATCTCGGGTGACCTCGTGGTGAGACAACAGAGAGCCGGCAGATCACAGAAGTTCGACATGTCATCGGCGGCGAGACCCTGCAGCCCTGGAGCCGCGGCCCGTCGCGGAGCCCGCCAGGGCCTCCGGTCGTCTCTTCCGCGGGTCGCGAAATGCCGGGGAATGCGGTCGACGTGGCGAGGTGCCGCCGGTAGACCTGCCTCATGACCTCACCCTTTACCGAGCTGCTCCCCGCCACCAAGCGGGCTCTCCTGCACCGCATCGCGGTCGCCCAGGCCGAAGGGCGCGCACCCTCGTTCGTTGCCGGGGTGGCGCGTGAGGGCCATCTGGCGTGGACGGGGTCCCGCACCTCCGTCGACGGCCACGGTCCGGACGCCGACACGCAGTACCGCATCGGCTCGATCACCAAGACGTTCACCGCCGTCCTGGTGATGAGGCTGCGGGACGAGGGGCTGCTCGATCTGAGTGACCCACTGGAGAAGCATCTGTCCGGTACCGGCGTGGGGGACGCGACCATCGCCCAACTCCTCGGCCACAGTGCCGGGTTGAGCGCCGAGTCTCCGGCGCCGTGGTGGGAGCGGACGCCGGGATCGCAGCGGCCGGAGCTCGGCGATGTCCTGGGTGAGGGGGCGCGTACGCACCCGGTCGGGCGGCGGCACCACTACTCCAACCCCGGCTACACGCTGCTCGGATCATTGATCGAGGCGGTGCGCGGTGCTTCCTGGGAGGACGTGCTGCGGACGGAGATTCTGGAGCCCTTGGGCCTGAGCCGTACGAGCACTCAGCCCGACGCTCCGCACGCCGGTGGCTGGGCCGTGCACCCCTGGGCCGACGTGCTGTTGCCCGAACCGTCCGAGGACCTCGGGCTGATGGCGCCGGCGGGACAGCTCTGGTCGACGGTCACCGACCTCTCCCGGTTCGCTGTCTTTCTCGCCGAGGGCGACGAGCGCGTCCTGCGGGAGTCCTCGGTACGGGAGATGCGGACACCGTCCGTGCCGCTGGAGAGCGGGGGCTGGGACGCCACCTACGGGCTGGGTGTGCAGATCGTCCGGAAGGACGGCCGAACTCTCGTGGGGCACACAGGCTCGCTGCCCGGCTTCGTCGCGAGCCTGTGGGTGAGTGTCGATGACGGGGTCGCAGCCGTCGCGCTCGCCAATGCCACCTCAGGGCCGCTCACAGCGGCTGTCGCGGCCGATCTCGTCGGCATCGTCTCCGAGGCCGAGCCCCGCATCCCCGAGCCCTGGAAGCCGCTGCCGGAGGTCGATCAGGAGCTCTTGGCGCTGACCGGGCCCTGGTACTGGGGGACTTACTCCTTCGGGCTGCGGCTGCTCGCCGACCGCGGTCTGGAGCTGCTTCCGTTGCAGGGCGTCGGCAGGGAGGCGCGGTTCATCGCGGAGGAGGACGGTACGTGGACCGGCCAGAACGGCTACTACGCCGGCGAGACCCTGCGTGTGGTGCGCCGTGAGGACGGTTCGGTCCTGCATCTCGACCTGGGGTCGTTCGTGTTCACTCGGGAGCCCTATGAGCCGGAGGGCGGGGTGCCGGGCGGAGTGGACCCGGAGGGCTGGCGCGGACTGCCGCTGTGAGGCCGGCCCTTGCGAGTCTCTCCCTGCGGGTTCGGGCCGATGTTTCACGTGAAACGTGCGCAGCCGCCGATGCGGTCTAGGCCGACAACTCGCGCTCCAGGGGCGTACGGAACCGAGGGGTGATCCGGGCGTCGCCCACCCAGCCCGCCAGCCGTGAGGCCTCCGTTTCGACGGCGGCGCTGGCCTCACGGCCGGCATCGCTGAGCAGACGCCAGACGATCTCGCCGTCCGGCCGCTGCGCCCAGCCACCGATGATGCGGCCGTTCCACCAGACCGTCGGGCCGATGTTGCCCGACCGGTCGAAGAGGGCCGTGCGGTGCTCCGCGTCGAAGTGGAAGCCGCGGTCGGCCCAGGCCATGGCACTGGGGTCGAGTCCCGGCAGCAGCGCCGCCCAGGGCTCCGGCGCGAAGTCGGGCCCGATGTCGCCGGGCGCCACATAGCCGGCCGCACCACCGTCGAGCCCGACCTCCTCGGCGGCGACGGCGGTGAGCGCCTTGCGCACATGCCCGAGGCTCCATCCCGTCCACCACTTCAGATCCGCTTCGGTGGCGGGGCCGTACGCGAGGAGCCAGCGGCGGGCCAGTTCGACGCGGGCTTCAGCCGCATCCACTGCCGGCCAGGTCCGGCCGACGGTCCAGCGGAACTGACTGGAGGTCCAGGAGCCTCGGGGCCGGTCGCGGCGAATACGGCCCTCGGCGGCGAGCACTCTGATGACGCGCGTGGCGACGCCTTGCACCGTCTCGTACTTCTTGCCGGGGAAGACGGTGATCTTCATCCGGAGAGCGGGGACGTCCGCGGAGAGCTGGGTGCCTGTGGCGGGGCCACCCCGGTCAAGAGCGGCGAGAACCGCCTCTTCCGCCTTGCCGAGCCAGCGCGCGTCCAGGCCGCCGCCGTCCTCCTCCAGATGCGCGAGGAGGGTGCTGCGCTCTTTGATCGCGATGGCGTGGGCCGTGGACGCCTCGACGTACGGCGCGAGTTCGGCGGAGACGGCGAACAACGTGCGGCGCATGGAGAGCAGCCGGACCAGCGTCACGTCGTCGTAGAGAGCTCGTTCCACAGCCTCGATACCCGGCGTCGAGAGACGGGCGCAGGTGGAGAGGAAGACGGTCGCGGCATCGGTCGCGTGCAGCGCGACGACCGCGTCCGCTGCTGCCACCGGGTCGTCCACCCGTGTGGAGGGGGCCAGACGTTGCCGACGGCCGAGCCGGATGCGGCGTTGTTCGTCGCTGATCCGATGCACGCGGACTCCCTGAGCGGAGAACTGTTCAGAGCTGGAGCTTGAACCCGATGTGAGACGCCTCGAAGCCCAGCCTCTCGTAGAAGCGGCGGGCGTCGGTGCGGGAAGCGTCCGAGGTCAGCTGGACGAGTCGGCAGTCCTGTCGGCGCGACTCGTCGATCGCCCACTCGATGAGCCGCGTGCCGAGGCCGCTGCCGCGTTCGTCGGCGTGGATGCGGACGCCTTCGATGATCGACCGGGTGGAGCCGCGGCGCGACAGACCGGGGATGATCGTGAGCTGGAGGGTGCCGACGACACGGTCCTGGCGGGCGGCCACGGCGAGGATCTGGTTCGGATCCCGGGCAAGGCGCTCGAAGGCCGCGTGGTACGGGGTCATGTCGTCCGGCGACTCGCGCTGAGCACCGAGTGGATCGTCGGCGAGCATCGCCACGATCTCCGGGATGTCGTCGAGTACAGCGGGGCGTATGTCCAGATCGCTCATGATCGGCAGACTACGCGGGGACCCGAAGTTCCTCGACGGTGCGGACCAGGGGAGCGAGCTCCGGAACCTTGGCGGCCTCGTCGAGAGCCTCGCGCAGCGCCGAGTCGTTGGTGGGGCGGGCCTCGGCAAGCAGAGTGAGGCCCGTCTCGGTCACGTCCGTGTAGATGCCGCGCCGGTCGGTGTCGCAGAGGTACCGGGTCAGCAGTCCGCGGTCCTCGAGGCGGGTGACGAGGCGGGTCGTGGCGCTCTGGCTGAGCACGACGGCGTCGGCCACCTGCTTCATCTGGAGGTGTCCGCCGGGGCCGCTGTGCTGGCGGCTGAGGACGTCGAGGAGGGAGTACTCGCGCATGCTCAGGCCGTGCTTGCTCTCGAGAGCCCGCTCGATGTGGGCCTCGATCCTCCCGTGGAGCAGCGACAGGGCGCACCAGCTCTGGGAGAGCGCGGTGAGCGCGGGATCGGTCGCGGTCATCTGTCTTCCTCCTCCAGCCCGAGTGGCTACCTCGTCAAGGATAGACGACACGTGCAATATTCCGCGTTTGCAATCATCTGCGCTCCCCCGACCTGGGAGTTCTAGCCTGCGGCCACCGAGAGCGGGGCGAAACGCCGGGTCCAGTCGCCGGGGAGGTCGTCGATGCCGTAGGTCATGACGGCGTTGAAGGCGATCGGTTCGAGGCCGCGCTCCTTCAGCCAGCCCAGCAGTTCCTTGTGCCGTACGTCGATGTCCGTCCGGAAAGGGCGGTCCGTGGCCGGAGCGAGCGAGGTGATCAGAGCCTTGGCCGTATCCGTGTCGCGGGCGATCAGAGGGCCGATGACATGCGTCTCCATGTTCGGCCAGGCCGCGGCGTAGCCCGTCAGTACGCCGTCGTCCTCTGCCACCCGGAGCTGGTCCGCGAAGGCCGGCAGGCGCGCGATCATGTGGGTGCGGTCGAGTCCGAAGACCTCGGTGTCCAGACGGACGATCCGGGGGAGGTCCTCGGCGGTTGCCGGGCGGGTGGTCACGGCTGTGGTGTCGGCCGGGTCCGGCCGGAAGTGGCCTCGGATCATCTCCGCGCGCCCGACGTTGACGAAGCCCAGCTGCTCGTACAGCGGGCGGCCGCTGGGGGTGGCATGCAGGCTGAGCGGGGTGGGGCCGGCCTCCCGCACCAGGTGCCGCATCATGCGGCGTCCGATGCCCCGGCGTTCGTACCGCTGCGCGACCAGGACCATGCCGATGGCGGACAGCCCGGGACCGTACGACGTGACGACGGAGGCCGCGACCAGTCCCTTGCCCGCCGGGTCATCGATTCCGTACCCCGTCCCCGCCGCCAGCAGCAGGCCCCACTTGTGTTCCTCGCGTGGCCATCCGCGGTCCTCGGAAAGATCGGCGCAGGCAACGAGGTCGTCCCTGGTGAGACGGCGGATGGGTAGCTCCGGGAGCGGTGTCGACATGAGGATCAGGCTGTCTGACGCAGTGATCGCTCGTCCAGTGCTTTCGCGGAAGTACTCGTGCTGCGCAGGCGGCGGCCACGGCGGGTGAGTCCCCAGGGCTTCAGAACGGAGATGACGGTCATGAAGACATAGGCGCTGAAGGAGACGATGGGTCCCATCATCAGGCCGAGAGGATCGGGCAGTGCCGCGCCCGACGAGACGGTCTCGACGGCCTCGTCGACACCTGGACGGAGGGCGAATGCCGAAGCCGCGATGGTGACCAGAGTCAGCCAGAACTTCGTGTAGACCCAACGGTGCCGTGCCAGGCCCCACTTGGTGCCGAGGGAGAGAACCAGTCCGGTGAGCAGGGTCAACAGGGCCACGGGCAGCACCAGCCAGTCCGTGAAGACCTTCATCGACCGGGCGGCGGCCTCGATCATGGCGGTGGAATCGGTGACGTTGGCCGAGACGGCAAGCGCGAGCAGGCCGAGCGTGAGCCCGAGCCAGCCGGCGGCCGCGGCGACATGGACGACGAGGATGGCCCGGCGAGCGGGGCGCTTGAGTGGTTTCACGTGAAACACAGTGCCGGGCAGGGCGATGGATGGCGTCTGACGGAGGGAGTAATCCCCCGTACTAGCTCCGGCGTACATGGCGCTCGGCCACCGACCGCACAGGCTGACTCTTCCGGCTGTGTCTTTCCGATGGCGCTCGGGTGACGTCCCCATGGCGCCCCGAAGATGACGCCGGCCACCTGCGGGGGGCACCGTTGACTCACCCGTGATGACCGCCGCTATTCTCTGCTCGGCCGTAAACGTGAAGATCGCGAACCGGCTCTGTGCAGAATCCGAGATGGGTCTGGACGCATGTGTTGCATGCGGTGATTCCATGTCCGACGCAGAGATACTGCGTCGGCGCCCACGCGGCCGCTGTGCACGCCGGCCGTCGTCTCTCGGGCGTGGCCACACACATCGATGCGGGGGGCAATCTGCGCGAGGCCTGTGAACTGGTGTGTTTCCGCGGGCGGTACGGATGAGGGCAGCGGCCTCGGTGGTGCCCGGTGAACAGGCATGGGTGGCATTGGAGCCTAACGGGTAAGCGGGTGTGGATGCCCGGACTTTCCGCTCTTTGTCCGTTGACGGGGCGCCGACTGACATGCTGCGACGACGGGTGCTGCGGTCAACGTCACATTCCGAGCCCGCTCGTCCCGAATCAGCCGAGGCCCATGGTTAGTGTGGCCTGGACGTACTCCTGGGGCAGAAGCGGGGAATGAGGCACGTTCCGAATCACCGGAAGTGCGGGGACCGACCGAGAGATGTTCGAGGCGAGGCAGACAATGGACGCTCCGACCACCACGTCGGCCGACTACGGCACTTCAGGCGAAAACGACAAGGGTGGCTGGTTCACCCCGCGCAAACAGCCGGACCAGGGCCGCACCGCAACCGGTGACGCGCCGGAGGGCGCCGGACGAGAACGGACCGCCGTCCCCAAGCGGCCGGTGGCATCCATACGCCCGGTGGGTTCCGGTGCCTCCCGTACCGCCCCACCGCCTTCAGCGACAGAGTCCGAGGCCTTTCCCGCCGAGCAGGTGACCGCGGCGGACGACGACCCCCCTCACAGAGCCCCGCGCCCCGAAGCGCGGCCCGAGCAGGAACCGCAGCACGACGCGGCGCAGGGCAGGCACCCGCAGCACGACGTGCCGCAGGGCGGGCTCCCGCAGCATCACATGGCGCAGGGCCAGATGCCGCGGTACGAGACGGGCCACCCCGGTGAGACACCGACGCGGCTGCACCTGGCCGGCCATCCGCACGACGCCCAGGCCGCTCAGGCCCCGGCGGCCCAGCAGGCTCAGGCGCACGAAGCCCAGGCCGCGCACCGGGCCCTGAGCCAGGAAGCCCCGGCGTACGGCGATCCCTACGCGGACCACCTGCCGCCCGCCGCACCTGCCGACAACGCTTCCCCCGACGCGATCCTCATCCGCCGGACCATGGCGGAGATCGCCCCCGTCGCGGACAAGGTCACGTCCTACTTCTACGCCCTGCTCTTCGTCCGCCACCCCGAACTGCGCGGGCTCTTCCCGGCGGCCATGGACTCCCAGCGCGACCGGCTCCTCAAAGCGCTGCTCACCGCGGCCGAACACATGGACAACGCGGAGGTGCTCACCGAGTACCTCCAGCACCTGGGCCGCGGCCACCGGAAGTACGGTACGCATGCTGCCCACTACCCCGCCGTCGGTGAGGCCCTGATCGGCGCCCTCACCCGGTACGCCACGTCCACCTGGGACGAGGAGACCGAGGCCGCCTGGGTGCGGACGTACACGACGATCTCGCAGATCATGATCGACGCGGCGGCCCAGAACGAGCGTCTCGCACCGGCGTGGTGGCATGCCGAGGTCGTCTCGCACGATCTGCGGACGCCCGACATAGCGATCATCACCGTCCGCCCGGACCAGCCCTATGCGTTTGTCGCCGGGCAGTACACCAGCCTGGAGACGCCCTGGTGGCCGCGGATATGGCGGCACTACTCCTTCGCCGGGGCCCCGCGCTCGGACGGTCTGCTCACGTTCCATGTGAAGGCCGTCCCGGCGGGCTGGGTCTCCAACGCGCTCGTCCATCACGCCCGTCCCGGCGACGTGCTGCGGCTCGGTCCGCCCGCCGGGTCGATGACCGTCGACCACACCACCGACAACGGTCTGCTCTGTCTCGGCGGCGGCACCGGTATCGCGCCCATCAAGGCCATGGTCGAGGACGTCGCCGAACACGGGACGCGTCGGCCGGTGGAGGTCTTCTACGGGGCACGGACCAACTTCGACCTGTACGACATCGACACCATGCTGCGGTTGCAGCAGACGCACCCCTGGCTGTCCGTCCGGCCCGTCGTGGACGACCGGGCGCACTTCCCGGACGCGGTCCGCGAGTTCGGCCCCTGGTACGAGTACAGCGCCTTTCTGTCCGGGCCGCCCGGGATGATCCGCAGCGGCGTGCACGCGCTGCGCGGTATCGGCATCCCGGTCGACCGGATCCGCCACGACTCCCTCGAAGAGCTCGTCGCGGCCGGCGACTGAGGAACCGGCGCTCGCGAGAGCCGGGCCGAAGCACCGCAGGCCCCGCCGCGGGGACCGGGCAGTGGTGACCGGCGAGCCGCGACCGCCGGTTGGCTCGCGTCAGCCCAGGTCAGGCGCGTGCATCGCCCGGACGCCCTCGATATTGCCGTCCAGGTAGTGCCGCAGAGACAAGGGCACGAGGTGGACGGCCGCGATACCCACGCGGCTGAAGGGCACCCGTACGATCTCGTACTCCCCGCAGGGGTCGTCGATCTCGGGGCCGTGCCGACGCGAGGGGTCCATGGACTCCAGCCGGCAGACGAAGAAGTGCTGCACCTTCACACCGGTGACACCGCCGTCGGCGATGTGCTCGACGGTGTCGACGAAACAGGGCACCACGTCGGTGATCTTCGCGCCGAGTTCCTCGTCCACCTCGCGGTGGAGGGCGTCCACGACGGTGGCGTCCTCGGGTTCGACCCCGCCGCCCGGCGTCAGCCAGTACGGATCCACGCCTGGCTTGGTGCGCTTGATCAGGACGAGGTTCTCGCCGTCGAGCAGGATGGCGCGTGCGGTGCGCTTGACCACTGGCCGTTCGGTCATGGCTAGAAAATGGCCCGTGGCGCCCGTTCTGAAACTCCTGGTCCCCGGGTTGTCACCAGTCGACCGCAGCGCGCAGCAGCGACTCGTGCGCCCGCGCTATGTGGGGAAGGGCGAGTGTGCCGGTGCGGACGGCGAGGAAGTACGTGCGCAGCGGGGGCACCGGAGGGTCGAGCAGCGCCACGAGGCGACCGCTCAGAAGGTCCTGCTCGCACAGGTAGCGCGGCAGGACGGCCAGCCCCGCGCCCGACGCGGCGGTCTCGAGGACCGCGCGGAGGTCCGGCGCGATGACGGCGGCCGCGGCGGCCGGCCGGGAGTCGAAGACGGAGGACCAGTAGCGAGAGACCAGTGGCAGCGACTCGTGGACCTCGACCACGGGGAGCTGTTCCAGCAGCACATGGCCGCCGTGCAGCTCCTCGGGCCCGAGCCGGGCCGCCCAGCGCGGCGACGCGACCAGGACGTGTTCCTCGTCGCAGAGCGGGGTCGAGGTCAGCAGTCCGCCGCGCGGCCGCGCCGTGGTGATCGCCAGATCATGGTGTCCGGCCGCCAGCCCCTCCAGCGTCTCCTCCGCGTTCCCGAAGGACGTCCTGAGCGTCATGCCCTGGGATATCAGCGGGGTGAGGGCGGGCAGGGCCCGGAGCGAGGTGAACTCGGGGAGCCCCGCGAGATGCAGCGTCCGGATGCCCGATTCCTCGTCCAGACCGGTCTCCGTGATCTCCACGAGGGCGTCGAGATGCGGAGCGGCCCGGTGGGCGAGCTCGTCGCCGATGGTGGTGGGGGTGACTCCGCGGGCCTGACGCAGGAACAGCGGGCGCCCCAGCTGGCGTTCCAGCGTGCGTATCTGCCCGGTCACCGCGGGCTGCGAGAGTCCCAGCAGCGCGGCCGCCCGGGTGAAGGAGCCGGCCCGGTGCACCGTGACGAATGTGCGCAGCAGGGCCAGATCCATGCCGAGCCCTCCCGACCGTCGACGCCCCGGACCGGACAACTATAAATAAGTCGATAGGTCGCTGTCGCTACTGTGATTGGACACTGACGCAGAGTCAACTAGCCTTGTTGGCGCGGTTCTTCGGGAAATGAACCGGGGCGGTCCGAGCCATGAGGGGGGAGGCTCGGACCGCCATTTTCCTGTATGTGCCGCTCAGCGGCTGACGTACCCGGGCGTACGCCCCTCTCCCGTCCACACCTCGCTGCGCGCCCCGGGACGGCCCGCGCGGAGGCGCTGTGCGCCCCCGGCCCATCGAACCGCCCGCCTTGCGCCCCCCTCGGGCCCGGGCTCCGCAAGCTCGCGAGGCCCCTAACGCGCTGCCTCGTCGAGCGCCCGGAGCACATCCGCGACGAGATCGTCCTCGTCCTCGGCGCCCGCCGAGAGACGGATGAACCCCTCCGGCACCGCATCCCCGCCCCAGCGCCCGCGCCGCTCCGCCGACGAGCGCACTCCGCCGAAGCTCGTTGCGTCATCGACCAGCCGCAGCGCGTCGAGGAAGCGTTCCGCGTGCGGGCGATCGGGCAGGACGAAGGAGACCACGCTGCCGAACCGCCGCATCTGCTGCGAGGCGATCTTGTGCGAGGGATCCGTCGGCAGTCCCGGATACCGCAGCCCCGTCACGTCCGCCCGGCCGCCGAGCGCCTCCGCGAGCGCCATCGCGTTCGCGCACTGCCGCTCGGACCGCAACTGGAGCGTGGCCAGCGAACGGTGTGCGAGCCAGGCCTCCATCGGGCCGGGGATCGCGCCCACGACCTTGCGCCAGCGCCGCACCCCCGCGGCCCGCTCCGCGTCGCGGCAGGTGACATGTCCCAGCAGGATGTCGCCGTGGCCGGTCATCCCCTTGGTGTCGCTGGCCACCGAGAAGTCGGCACCCAGATCCAGCGGCCGCTGCCCCAGCGGCGTCGCGAGCGTGTTGTCGACGGCGACGAGGGCGCCGGCTTCGTGCGCCGCCCGCACCAGCCGCCGGATGTCGCAGACGTCGAGCCCCGGGTTGGACGGGCTCTCGATCCACAGCAGCCGCGCGCCGGCGAGGACGCCGAGCTGGGCGTCGCCGGCGGTCGGCGCGGTCCGCACCTCGATGCCGTACGCCTCCAGCTGCTCGCGCACCAGCGGGAGTGCCTGATAGCCGTCGTCCGGCAGGACGACCGCGTCGCCGGCCTTCAGCTGGGAGAAGAGCACGGCGGAGATCGCGGCCATGCCCGAGGCGAAGGTCACGGTCTCGACGGCCTCGCCCGGCGCCTCCAGCTCGCCGATCGCCCGTTCCAGGTGGGTCCAGGTGGGGTTGTCGTCGCGACCGTAGGTGTAGGGCCCGGTCGGCTCGCCCGGCAGATGGAAGTGGGCCGCGAAGACCGGGCCCGGCAGGGTCGGTTCGTACTTCACCGGGTCGGGCAGACCCGCCCGTACCGCCCGCGTGCCTTCTCCCGTGCCATCGCTCATGCCGACCACTCCTCGCCTTGCGTGTGTACCGCGCCGGACCGCCCTCGCCCGTCGCCACCACCATCTTGGGACATGTGCCGCCATGGCCGTCGCCATGTCCGCAGGTCGGACCCCGTAGGGCCCGTCGGACCCCGACGGGTCGGTCCTTCTCGGATCAGTCGTTCTCGGGTCAGTCCTTGTCGGGCAGGGCGACGTTCAGCGCCCACGACACGACCGAGATGATCAGGCCGCCCAGGACGGCCGTCCAGAAGCCTTCGACGTGGAAGTTCAGGTCGAACACGTCGGCGAGCCATGAGGTGAGCAGCAGCATCAAAGCGTTCACGATCAGCGTGATCAGGCCGAGCGTGAGGATGAACAACGGCAGTGTCAGCAGCTGCACCACCGGCTTGACCACAAAGTTCACCAGGCCGAACAGCAGGGCGACCAGGATCAGGGTCAGTATCTTCCTGCCGGTACTGTCCCCGGTGAGGGTGATGTCCCCGACCAGCCAGATGGCCACGGCCAGGGCCCCCGCATTGGCGATCGTCTTGACTACGAAATTCATCATGTGTCTGATCGTGGCAGACGTGATCGGGACGACGGCAGGGGCGGACGCACGATGAAGGCATTCCGACTGGACGAGCTCGAGGCGGAGCGGGCCGCGAACGACGGCGCATATCTGCAGTTCCTTCGCGAGCGGAACATGTCGGCCGGTCTCTACGCGCTCGACGCGGGTTCCCTGGACCCGCAGCTGCCCCACAACCAGGACGAGATCTACCTCGTCGTCAGCGGACGTGCCGCCATCACGGTCGGCATGGAGACGACCCAGGTCGGCCGCGGCAGTGTCGTCTACGTCCCCGCCGGAGTGGCCCACAAGTTCCACCACATCACCGAGGATCTGCGGGTGATGGTGATCTTCTCTCCGCCCGAGAGCTGACCTCGGACCCTGTGACTCCCTAGGGGTCCGGTCAGGGGAGTTCAAGGGATCGCGGGCCCCCGCACACCCCAGGCGTCCGCCTAGCATCGAGGGCAGGAACTCCGAGAAGCGAGGTAAGGGCGATGGCTGTGCGGGAAGTGTTCGCGGGGATGCCGTGGTGGGTGAAGTGGGTCGCGGTGCCCGTCATCGCCCTGTTCGTCTTCGGTGGCCTGATCACCAGTGTGATCGGCTTTGTGATCGGGCTGCTCTTCAAGCTCCTGGTCTTCGTCGCGCTCGTCGCGGGACTCATCTTTGTCGTACGGAAGTTCATGACATCGTCGAGTTCTCGGAGCGACTGGTAGCCGCTGCGGGTCAGGGCGTTAACCCGGGCGGGGGAACGCCCGCCGAACCCCGGGTTTCACCGGCGGGGCGGCCATTACTGTGGCAGCCCATCCAGCCCGGGGGTGACCTTTGGCCACGGCGACGAACGCCACGACCCCTACGCTCATCGGTTCGGTGCAGCGGGCGTTGAGGCTGCTGGAAGCCGCCGCGTCCCATCATGAGGGCGCGCCCGCCAAGGTCCTCGCGCGAGAGGCCGCCATTCCCCTGCCGACTGCGTACCACCTGCTGCGGACGCTGACGCACGAGGACTATCTCCGGCGCGAGAAAGGGGTGTTCGTCCTCGGCGGCGCCGTCGGCCGGCTCGCCCTCGGTGAGTCAGTGCAGAATCGTCGCAGCAGGCTCGAGGACGCACTCCAGCACTGGCGGGACGCGATCGGCGTCCCGGTCTACTTCGCGCTCTACCGCGAGGGCGAGATCGAGCTCGTCGCGGTCTCCGACACTCCCTACGCACCCGCCGTCGCGGAGTGGGCGGACTTCCGTGAGACCGGCCATGCGCACGCGATCGGGCAGTGTCTGCTCAGCCAGCTGGACGAGAACGCCCGACGCGACCATCTGGACCGGCATCCGGTCCAGCCGGTGACTCCCTACTCCGTGTCCGACCGTCGCACGCTGCTGGACCGGCTCGCCACCACGGGCCGGATGCAACCGGTCGTGGAACGGCAGGAGTACGCGCTCGGGACGGTCTGCGCCGCCATCCCGGTCACGGCCGGTTCCGGCGCGGCCACGATGGCCATTTCTCTTCCCCTGCACCAGGAAGAGCGACTGCTTCCGGCTATTGAGCAACTGCGCAAGGGAATTGGCGGTCTGCTCGGCGCGCTCGCGTTCTCTATCAGTATCTGAAAAATCACTCCTTGTGGACCTCTGGCGCTTACACCACGATTGTGGCAAGAAGGCCAAGGGGATCGTTCCGGCCGTTTTCAGCAGGCCTCATTCACTGCGGAGTACATGATGCGCGAGTCGGTCCAGGCCGAGGTCCTGATGATCTTTCTCGTCTCGGAGGAGCTCTCGTTCCGGATCCCGGTGGGGCTCCGCTACGAGACAGACGATCCGTATGCCGTGCGGATGACCTTCCATCTGCCGGGCGACGCACCTGTGACCTGGGCCTTCGGACGCGAGCTGCTGCTCGACGGGATCAGCGGGCCGAGCGGGGACGGCGATGTGCACATCGCGCCCACCGGCGCGGCGGGACTCTGCGACCTCGCCATCCGGCTCCAAGTGGGCAGCGACCGTGCACAGTTCCAGGTCGGGGCGGCGCCTGTCGTCGCCTTCCTGGACCGCACCGACAAGCTCGTACCGCTGGGGCAGGAGCACCAGTACGGCGACTTCAGGGAATGCCTGGAGAAGGCGCTCGACGGCATCCTCGCCGAGGAGAACGCCGGCTGAGCAGCCCCGGCCGCCTCACTTCTTGCGACGGCGTCCCTTGCCGCCCCGCCCCGGCGCCGCGCTGCGGGCGGGGGCTTCGCTCTGCCCTGCGGGCAGACCCGACCGGTCTGCCGAGACCACCAGCGCCGCAAGAATCGTCGTCACCGGTACCGACGCGACCAGACCGATCGATCCGATGAGGGTCCGTACGATCTCCTCCGCCACCAGCTCGCTGTTGGCGACGGTTCCGACGCTGCTCTGCGCGATCGAGAAGAGCAGGAGCAGCGGCAGCGCCGCACCCGCGTAGGCCAGGACGAGGGTGTTGACGACGGATGCGATGTGATCCCGTCCGATGCGGATACCCGCCCGGTACAAACCCTTCGCGCCCATGTCCGGGTCGGCCTGGTGCAGTTCCCACACGGCGGACGTCTGGGTCACCGTCACATCGTCGAGGACGCCGAGCGAGCCGATGATGACACCGGCCAGCAGGAGTCCGCTCATATCGATGTTCGGGTACAGGCCGTGGATCAGACCGGTGTTGTCGTCCGTGTTGCCGCTCAGGCTCGCCCAGCCGATGAACAGCGAACCGAGCAGCCCGATGAGCAGCAGAGAGATCAGCGTGCCCAGGACCGCGACCGAGGTGCGTGCTGTCAGTCCGTGGCACATGTAGAGCGCGATCAGCATGATGGCGCTCGCGCCGACCACGGCGACGATCAGTGGATTGGAGCCCTGGAGGATCGCGGGAAGGATGAACACCGTCAGGACCGCGAACGAGACGACGAGCGCCAGCAGCGCCATCACCCCGCGCATGCGGCCGACCAGTACCACCACCAGGGCGAAGATCCCGGCCAGTACCGCCATCGGGAATCCCCGGTCCACGTCGGTCACCGAGTACTGGAGATCGCGCGGGGCGTCGGGGGCGTACGCGACCACCACGCCCTGGCCCTTCTTCAACTGCCGAGGAGCGTCCGGCTGGACGATCTCGACGAAGGTGCGGCCCTTGTTCTTGCCGGAGGTGACCTCGACCGTCGCTTTCCCGCAGTCGCCCTGCTGGGAGTTGGCCGCCTCACGCCCCTCGGGTGTGGTGGGGTCCGCGGTCGGCGGGACCTGTCCGGCGTTCACGTCCTTGCAGTCGACCTTCTGGACCGACACCACCCTGCCCGACTCGGTCTGACGGTCGAAGCCCACTCCGGTGCGCTCGTGGCCGGGCGTGCCACCCGGCCAGAGCACCAGAAGCCCGACCACCACCGCGGTGGCGAAGGGGATCAGCACGGCCGCGATGACCTTGCGGAGGTGCCGGGAGACGGGTGCGGCGGGGCCATGGGAGTGCGAGTGGCCGTGCGGCTCGGGCGTCTGATGCGGGTCGGGCGGCGATGAGGTCACCGACAGATCATCGCAAGAACGAATGGGGGCCTCTGTTCAGCGCGCCAGACATGACGCTAGCGTGGAGGCACCTTTGCACACGCGGGAGCTCGGAGCACCGGGCTGAGAGGGCGCTGACCTTCGTCCCAGTGGTGTTTCACGTGAAACACCGTCGGACGGAAGCCGCTGCGTCGACCGCCGAACCTGTTACCGGGTAATGCCGGCGTAGGGAGTAGGTCTCATGACCGTTCAGGATGCACGCACGCCTGCCGCCGACCAGGCGGAGCGCACGCCGGGCTGGCACAAGGGATACGTCGAGGGATCGCGCCCCGACCTCCGTGTGCCCGTCCGCCAGGTGCACCTCACCAATGGCGCGGACGTCACGCTGTACGACACGTCCGGGCCGTACACCGACCCCACCGTCGAGACCGATGTCCGCCGCGGTCTCGCGCCACTGCGGGAGAACTGGATCATCGGCCGCGGCGACACCGAGGAGTACGCGGGCCGTCCCGTCCGCCCCGAGGACGACGGGATCAAGCACACCTCGCCGCGCGGCGGGCTGCGGAATCTCGACGCGGTCTTCCCCGGCCGCCCGCGTCAGCCCCGCCGGGGCCGGGACGGGCAGGCGGTGACGCAACTCGCGTACGCGCGCCGGGGCGAGATCACCCCGGAGATGGAGTACGTCGCGATCCGCGAGAACGTGCCCGCCGAGGTCGTGCGCGAGGAGATCGCGGCCGGCCGCGCGGTTCTGCCGGCCAACGTCAACCACCCGGAGATCGAGCCGATGATCATCGGCAAGCGGTTCCTGGTGAAGGTCAACGCCAACATCGGCAACTCCGCGGTCACTTCCTCCATCGAGGAAGAGGTCGAGAAGATGACCTGGGCCACCAAGTGGGGCGCGGACACGGTCATGGACCTCTCGACCGGCCGCAACATCCACACCACCCGCGAATGGGTGCTGCGCAATTCCCCCGTGCCGATCGGCACCGTACCGCTCTACCAGGCGCTCGAGAAGGTCGACGGCAGGGCCGAGGAGCTGAGCTGGGAGATCTACAAGGACACGGTCATCGAGCAGGCCGAGCAGGGCGTCGACTACATGACGGTCCACGCGGGCGTATTGCTGCGGTACGTCCCGCTCACCGCCCGCCGCAAGACGGGCATCGTTTCGCGCGGCGGCTCGATCATGGCCGCCTGGTGCCTGGCGCACCACAAGGAGTCGTTCCTCTACGAGAACTTCGAGGAACTGTGCGAGATCCTCGCCGCGTACGACGTGACGTACTCCCTCGGTGACGGGCTGCGGCCCGGCTCGATCGCGGACGCCAACGACGAGGCGCAGTTCGCCGAGCTGCGCACCCTCGGAGAGCTCAACACCATCGCCAAGCGCTTCAACGTGCAGACGATGATCGAAGGACCCGGTCATGTGCCGATGCACAAGATCAAGGAGAACATCGAACTCCAGCAGGAGATCTGCGAGGAGGCGCCGTTCTACACGCTCGGCCCGCTCACGACGGACGTCGCTCCCGCGTACGACCACATCACCTCCGGGATCGGAGCGGCGATGATCGCCTGGTGGGGCACGGCGATGCTCTGCTACGTCACGCCCAAGGAACACCTGGGCCTGCCGAACCGCGACGATGTGAAGACCGGCGTCATCACCTACAAGATCGCCGCTCACGCCGCGGACCTGGCCAAGGGCCACCCGGGCGCGCAGGAGTGGGACGACGCTCTGTCGGACGCCCGCTTCGAGTTCCGGTGGGAGGACCAGTTCAATCTGGCTCTCGACCCGGACACGGCACGGGAGTTCCACGACGAGACGCTCCCCGCCGAGCCGGCCAAGACCGCGCACTTCTGCTCCATGTGCGGGCCGAAGTTCTGCAGCATGAAGATCTCGCAGGACATCAGGCGCCGGCACGGCGACTCGCAGCAGGAGATCGAGGACGGAATGGCGGAGAAGTCCAAGGAGTTCGCCGCCGCCGGCAACCGGGTGTATCTGCCGATCGCCGAGTGAGCCCCGCGGCTCTGTGACCCGCGGTCCTCTCGAATCCACGAGGTCGTACATCCACAGTGCACGAGGCGCGCTCCCGTGGTCGTGGGGGCGCGCCTCCGGCATCACTCCGGCTGGTGCTCGGGGCCACCGAAGTCCGGGCTGGTGAAGTCCGGGCTGGTGAACGTCGGGCGCTGGCCCGCCGTGGAGCCCTCGCTCGGGCTGGAGTAGTCCGGACCGCTGTAGCCGATCTTGGGGATACGGCTCACCGGTCGCGGTGGCTTGCTCGACGTCGGGTCGACGCTGGGGTCCGCCAGCGCCGCCCGCAGAAAGGGCAGCAGGCCCCGTTCGAGCAGGGCGTGCCGCCAGGCGTCCTTGGCACGTGCCACCTCGTCGGGCAGTTCACCCGTCACCTCTTCGGCGGGCACCTGCGTCGCGCCGTTGCGCAGTGCGGTGAGCAGCAGGGCCACGGCGGCCACCAGGATCGCGGCCGCCGTGAGAGCCCCGAAGAACCAGCCCGCCGAGACCAGGGTCTGCGCGAACGCGGCCGACGGGCTGAGCGCTTTGAGGATGTAGCCGACGAGCAGGAATATCAGCGCGGCCGTACCGGCGAGCACCGGAGCGAGCACGGCGATGACGGCCGCGAAACCCGCACCGCTCTCGGCGGCGACCTCGCCGGTGACCGGCGCCAGCACGGAATTGCGCACGGACGCGGCGGCCTTGGGGGCGCGCATCTCCTCGCGGATCTTGGTGTAGTGCTCGTACTCGGCCGCGGCGGCGGTGGTGATCAGCGCCGTCGCGTTCAGTGCCATCGTGCGCAGCTGTTCGGTGTTCAGTCGCTGCCCCACGGCAGCGAGGTCCGGACGGTCATGGGCGTTGCGCAGCGCGTCGTCGAGGATGCGCTCGTACTCGGCGCGGTCCTCGGTCAGCAGGTGCGGAGCGCTGTTCATGTGCATCCCCCGATGCTCCGTAGGGCCGGATTGACCGGGCGAACCGGGCAGTTGGGCGGAAACGGAGGAGAGCCTGCTACGGATAAGCCGATGGTAGAGCGGTTACGGCACGGGGTGACAGGGGGTTTCAGTAAATCGCCTGTCGTGCTCTGCTCAGTTGGGCAGCGGAAGTTGCACGACAAGCAGCTTTCCGGCCATGGTCACGCCGCCGTCCATGGCGATGGCGAGCCCGTCGGCGTACACATGCGGCCCTTCGACGACCGGACGGGCGCCGTCCTCGCCGTCCTCGGTGCCCACTTCGCCGAGCAGATACGGAATGGGGCTGTGGCCGTGCACGACGCGCGTGCCCCCGTACGTGCCCAGCAGTTCGCGCACGGCCTCGGGGCCGCCGTCGTCGCGGAAGGCGAAGCGCTTGGTGAACTTGCGGAACACGTCCCAGCACTCGTCGGCGTCATTACGGGTGATGATCGCGTGGACGGTGTCGTTGACGTCCTCGATCGTGGAGCCGTAGTCGAGGTACGCCGTCGTGTCGGAGTGCAGGAGAAGGTGCCCGTCCTCCTCCACGACCGCGTCGAGGCGGGCCATCCACTGGAGATGGACGTCCTGGAGCCGGTCCATGTCGGACTTCTGGCCGCCGTTGAGCAGCCAGGCCGCCTGGAAGGTGGCGGTGCCCGCACCGGAGTTGACGGGGGTGTCGCCGAACCGCTTGGCGCCGAGGAGCAGCAGTTCGTGGTTGCCCATCAGGGCCTTGCAGTAGCCGCCGGCGGCCGCGGCCTCGGCGGACAGCCGCATGACGAGGTCGATGACGCCGATGCCGTCGGGGCCGCGGTCGGTGAAGTCGCCGAGGAACCACAGACGGGCGTTGCCCGCGGACCAGTTGCCCTCGGTGTCGATGAGGCCCTGCGCGGTGAGCGCGGCGACGAGTTCGTCGAGATAGCCGTGGACGTCGCCGACGACGTAGAGCGGACCGAGGCCGTCCTCGGACGCGTTGGCTTCGTCCGGATCGACGTGGACCTGCACGGTGTCGCCCGGGCCGCCTGCCCTGATCACCGGGAGATCGCGCGCGGTGGGGGTGTACCCGTCCGGCATCTCGTCCTCGGGCACCGCGTTGCCGGGGTGCGAGGACGGTGCGGCGGACTGCGGCGGCCGCTGTTCCTCGTGCGCGCGGCTCATGGGCGCCTGCCCCTGGGCCGGCACGTAGGGCTGCTGCGCGTGTGTGCCCGGAGATACCTCCTCGGGCATCTCCGGAGGCTGCCCCTGCCCATGGGGCGACTGTGACTGCACGGGCACCTGCGCATAGGGCGGGACACGGAAATCACGCAATGTCTCCGTACGCACCACGGGTCCCTGACCGGCCCCCTGAGTCATCGACCCCTCCACCACCGTCGCGCCGCCGTTCACCTCTCGGCCCAGCCTGGTCGGGGTGGTCCGCGGTGTCGTGCGCCCATCATAGGAATGAGGTCCGCGCTCTGTGACGCACCAGGGGTGGTGAATCCGTCCGCACCCCTGGCACGCCGGTCGTTTCGTCCCCATTCGGAAGGTCTAGTCCGGTGAGGGGGAACGCGGTGCGCTCACCGTCGTCCGCGGATTACGTCGCTGGGAGGACGTCCGGACGATCAGTTCCGTCGGTATCACCTGCTCGATCGGCCGGTCCTCGTCGATTCCCTCGATGGCGTCGATGAGGAGCTGGACGACCGCCGTGCCGATCCTGCGCGGCTTCAGCGAGAGAGTGGTGATGGGAGGCTCGGTCGTGGCGTACACCGTCGACTCGCTGCAGCAGACGAGCAGGAGATCCTCCGGGACCCGCAGTCCGTACCGCCGGGCGGCGGCGAGCAGATCGGTGCCGTTGGGGTCGAAGAGCCCGTAGACGGCGTCGGGCCGGTCCGGCCGCGCGAGCAGGCGGTCGGCGGCGACCGCGCCGGCACACGGGTCGTGCGCGGGGTAGGACTCGTAGACCGGGTCTTGGCCGACCCGCTCGCACCAGTTGAGATACGCGGTCGTGGACAGGCGCGTGTAGGTGTCCGTGGTGGTGCCGGTGAGAAGCCCGATACGGCGGGCGCCGGCGTCGGCGAGGTGGTCGAGCAGATCGAGTACGGCGGCTTCGTGGTCGTTGTCGACCCAGGCGGTGACCGGCAGGGTGCCCGCCGGGCGGCCGTCGGAGACCACGGGCAGGCCCTGGCGGACGAGCTCGGTGACCACCGGGTCGTGGTCGGAGGGGTCGATGACCACCGTGCCGTCCAGGGCGACGTTCGACCACACGTCGTGGCGGGATGTCGCCGGAAGGATCACGAGGGCATAGCCCCGGGCGAGTGCCGCGGAGGTCGCGGCTCTGGCCATCTCGGCGAAGTACGCGAACTCGGTGAAGGTGAAAGGTTCATCCCCGTACGTCGTGACGGTCAGGCCGATGAGGCCCGATTTCCCGGTGCGGAGCGTGCGTGCCGCCGCGGAGGGGCGGTATCCCAGCCGGTCTGCGACCTCCCGGACGTGCCGGCGGGTGGCGTCCGGGAGCCGGCCCTTGCCGTTGAGCGCGTCGGAGACAGTCGTGATGGAGACACCGGCTGCGGCGGCAACGTCTCGAATGCCCGCTCGGCCTTGCCGGCTGCCCCGGCGGGATGTGTCCGTCCGGCTCACCTGGTGCTTCCCTGCTGCTGTCATGGCGAGCCGATAGTAGGGCTCGGGCGGGCGGTTGAGCCGGTCGCATATGCCTGCGTTGACAGGCACGTTTCTGCAAGATCATAAACCACCAACTCCCTTGGAAACCAAGGCAGTTGACAGGTTCGGCGACAGCGTCTCGGGCGTCCGGCGGCATCGGCCTGCCGAATGGCTCATGTTTCGAAGAGGTCTCAACTCACCACTACGGGTGATGCGCGCTACGGAGTGAGCCACAGGCGCACGCCAGGAAAGTGCGCGCTCCCCCCTTTTCCCGGCGGCCATTCGCACCGGCGGGGAATCCTCATAAGGTGAGGAGTATTGGTTCCGATGTGAACGGACTCCTCGAGGAGGACCTGCGGTGAGCGAGACGAGCCCCAAGCTGCGCGCCGAGCTGGACGGCATCCCCACGTACAAGCCGGGCAGGCCCGCGGCGGCCGGCGGCCCTGTCGCGTACAAGCTGTCGTCCAACGAGAACCCGTATCCGCCCCTCCCGGGGGTGATGGAGCGCGTGACGGGCGCGGCCCACAGCTTCAACCGATACCCGGACATGGCCTGCACCGGCCTGATGAACGAGCTCTCGGACCGTTTCGGGGTGCCCCTGTCGCATCTGGCGACCGGCACCGGCTCGGTGGGTGTCGCCCAGTCCCTGTTGCAGTCCACCTCGGGCCCCGGCGACGAGGTCATCTATGCCTGGCGGTCCTTCGAGGCGTACCCGATCATCACCCGGATCAGCGGGGCGACGCCGGTGGAGGTGCCGCTGACCAGCGGTGAGGTTCACGACCTGGACGCGATGGCGGGCGCGGTCACCGACCGGACCCGGCTGATCTTCGTCTGCAACCCCAACAACCCGACCGGCACGGTGGTCCGCCGGGCCGAGCTGGAGCGGTTCCTCGACCGGGTGCCGTCGGACGTCCTGGTGGTGCTGGACGAGGCGTATCGCGAGTTCATCCGCGACCCCGAGGTGCACGACGGCATCGACATCTACCGCGAGCGCCCCAACGTGGCGGTGCTGCGGACCTTCTCCAAGGCTTACGGGCTGGCGGGGCTGCGGGTCGGCTTCGCGGTCGCCCATGAGCCGGTGGCCGCGGCACTGCGCAAGACGGCGGTGCCCTTCGGTGTGACGCAGCTGGCGCAGGACGCGGCCGTCGCCTCGCTGCAGGCCGAGGACGAGCTGCTCGGCCGGGTCGGCTCCCTCGTGAGCGAGCGGCTGCGGGTCTACGAGGGCCTGGTCAAGCAGGGCTGGACCGTCCCCGAGACCCAGGCGAACTTCGTCTGGCTGAGGCTCGGCGAGCGGACGGTCGACTTCGCGGCGGCGTGCGAGCAGGCCGGTGTCGTGGTGCGGCCGTTCCCGGGCGAGGGTGTGCGGGTCACGATCGGGGAGTCCGAGGCCAACGACATCTTCCTGCACACCGCAGAGGCGTTCCGCGCCCAGATGTAGCGCCTGAGCGCCCCTGATCTGCGCCGTTTCCAAGCGGCGGAACCCCCATGAGCCCGGTGCTCATGGGGGTTCCTTCCGTAGGGGGTACCCCCCCGGTCGACAGTTCGAGTGGAGCATGCGCCATAATGCTTGTGAATGTGAACGCGTTCACAAGCTAGTCCCGTTCCTCCCATGATCGGCGGGATTAACAGGACAAACGGCCGCTCGACCCTGCCGATGCTGTAAGGAGATGACGTCGTGGAGCTTGCTCTGGCGCCGGAAACGCTGGCGCGCTGGCAGTTCGGCATCACCACCGTCTACCACTTCCTCTTCGTCCCCCTGACGATCTCGCTGGCCGCGCTCACCGCGGGCCTGGAGGCCGCCTGGGTCCGGACGCAGAAGGAGAAGTACCTCAGGGCCACGAAGTTCTGGGGCAAGCTGTTCCTGATCAACATCGCCATGGGTGTCGTGACGGGCATCGTCCAGGAGTTCCAGTTCGGCATGAACTGGTCCGACTACTCGCGCTTCGTCGGCGATGTCTTCGGTGCGCCCCTCGCCTTCGAGGCGCTGATCGCCTTCTTCTTCGAGTCCACCTTCATCGGCCTGTGGATCTTCGGCTGGGACAAGCTGCCGAAGAAGATCCACCTGGCCTGCATCTGGATGGTCTCGATCGGCACCATCCTCTCCGCCTACTTCATCCTGGCCGCCAACTCCTGGATGCAGCACCCGGTCGGCTACCGGATCAACAAGGAGCGGGGACGGGCGGAGCTCACCGACTTCTGGCTGGTGCTGACCCAGAACACCGCGCTGACCCAGTTCTTCCACACCATCACGGCGGCCTTCCTCGTCGGCGGCGCGTTCATGGCCGGCATCGCGGCCTTCCACCTGGCACGCAAGAAGCACATCCCGGTGATGCGGACCTCGCTGCGGCTCGGCCTGATCACGATCATGATCTCCGGACTGCTCACCGCGGTCAGCGGCGATCTGCTCGGCAAGGTCATGTACAAGCAGCAGCCGATGAAGATGGCCGCCGCCGAGGCCCTGTGGGAGGGCGAGGCGCCCGCGCCCTTCTCGGTCTTCGCCTACGGCGACGTGGAGAAAGGGCACAACAAAGTCGCCATCGAGATTCCGGGACTGCTGTCCTTCCTCGCCAACGACGACTTCACCTCGTACGTCCCCGGCATCAACGACGTCAACAAGGCCGAACAGGAGAGGTTCGGGCCGGGGGACTACCGGCCCAACATCCCCGTTGCCTACTGGGGCTTCCGCTGGATGATCGGCTTCGGCATGGCGTCCCTGGCCATCGGGACGATCGGCCTCTGGCTCACCAGGAAGAAGTTCCTGCTGTCGCCGGGGCTGCGGACCGGTGAGGACGAGGTGCCCCATCTGGTGCTCTTCAAGAACAAGGCCCTGAACCCGCGGTTCACGAACTGGTACTGGGTCGTCGCGCTCTGGACCATGGCCTTCCCGCTGATCGCCAGCTCGTGGGGCTGGATCTTCACCGAGATGGGCCGGCAGCCGTGGGTCGTCTACGGGGTGCTGCGCACACGGGACGCGGTCTCCCCCGGCGTATCGCAGGGCGAGGTGCTCACCTCGATGATCGCGTTCACGACGCTCTACGCGATCCTCGCGGTGATCGAAGTCAGGCTCCTGGTGAAGTACGTGAAGGCAGGACCGCCCGAGCTCACCGAGGCCGACCTCAATCCGCCCACCAGGATCGGCGGCGACGACCAGGACGCCGACCGGCCGATGGCCTTCTCGTACTGAGCCCTGAGGAGCTGCTGAGGCATGGAACTTCACGACGTCTGGTTCGTACTCATCGCCGTCCTGTGGACCGGCTACTTCTTCCTCGAGGGCTTCGACTTCGGAGTCGGAGTCCTGACCAAGCTGCTGGCCAGGAACCGGGCCGAGCGGCGCGTGCTCATCAACACCATCGGGCCGGTCTGGGACGGCAACGAGGTGTGGCTGCTGTCCGCGGGCGGAGCCACCTTCGCCGCCTTCCCCGAGTGGTACGCCACCCTCTTCTCCGGCTTCTATCTGCCGCTGCTGCTGATCCTGGTCTGCCTGATCGTGCGCGGGGTCGCCTTCGAGTACCGGCACAAGCGGGACGAGGCGCTCTGGCAGAGCAACTGGGAGCACGCGATCTTCTGGACCTCGCTACTGCCGGCCCTGCTCTGGGGTGTGGCCTTCGGCAACATCGTGCGCGGGGTGAAGATCGACGGCGACAAGGAGTACGTCGGCACCCTCTTCGACCTGCTCAACCCGTACGCGATCCTCGGCGGGCTGGTGACGCTGACGCTGTTCACCTTCCACGGCGCGGTCTTCACCGCACTCAAGACCGTCGGCGACATCCGGGTCAGGGCCCGGTCGCTGGCTCTCAAGCTCGGCCTGGTCATGGCCGCTCTGGCGCTCGGTTTTCTCGGTTGGACCCAGGTCTCGCGCGGGGACGGCACCAGCCTGGTCGCGATGATCGTCGCGGTGGTGGCACTGGTCGCCGCCGTCGTAGCGATCGCCCGAGGGCGCGAGGGATGGTCGTTCGCCTGGTCGGGCCTGACCATCGTGGCCGTGGTCGCGATGCTCTTCCTGACGCTGTTCCCCAACGTCATGCCCTCTTCGCTCCAGGAGGACTGGAGCCTGACGGTCACCAACGCCTCGTCGAGCCCGTACACCCTGAAGATCATGACCTGGTGCGCCGGCATCGCCACACCGCTGGTGCTGCTCTACCAGGGCTGGACGTACTGGGTGTTCCGCAAGCGCATCGGTACGCAGCACATCGCCGATGCTCACTAGTGGGGGATGTTTCACGTGAAACCGATCGACCCGCGTCTGCTCCGCTACGCCCGAACCACTCGTCGCTTTCTGATCGCGGTGGTACTCCTCGGCCTGGTCGGGGCGGCGCTGGTCGTCGCCCAGGCGATGCTCATCGCCGAGGTGGTGGTGGGTGCCTTCCAGGACGGCATGGCGCCCTCCGGCCTCATGACTCCGCTGGCCCTGCTCGCGGCGGTCGCCGCGGGCCGGGGCCTGGTCTCCTGGCTGACCGAACTCGCCGCCCATCGGGCGAGCGCGGCCGTGAAGTCGGAGCTCAGGGGCCGGCTGCTGGCACGGGCCACGGAACTCGGCCCCGGCTGGCTGAGCGGTCAGCGGACCGGGTCGCTCGTCGCCCTCGCCACCCGCGGAGTCGACGCGCTCGACGACTACTTCTCCCGCTATCTGCCCCAGCTCGGCCTTGCCGTCGTGGTTCCGGTGGCCGTGCTCGCGCGGATCGTGACCGAGGACTGGGTCTCGGCTGCCGTCATCGTCGTCACGCTCCCGCTGATTCCCCTGTTCATGGTGCTCATCGGCTGGGCGACCCAGACGCGGATGGACCGTCAGTGGCGGCTGCTGTCCCGGCTGTCGGGCCACTTCCTCGATGTCGTGGCCGGTCTGCCGACCCTGAAGGTCTTCGGGCGGGCGAAGGCGCAGGCGGAGTCGATCCGGTCCATCACCGCCGAGTACCGGCGGGCCACGCTGCGGACCCTGCGGATCGCCTTCATCTCCTCCTTCGCGCTGGAGCTGCTCTCCACCCTCTCGGTGGCTCTGGTGGCCGTCGGCATCGGCATGCGCCTGGTGCACGGGGACCTGGACCTGTACACCGGACTGGTCATCCTGATCCTGGCGCCCGAGGCGTATCTGCCGATTCGGCAGGTGGGGGCGCAGTACCACGCGGCGGCCGAGGGGCTGTCTGCCGCGGAGGAGATCTTCCGGGTCCTGGAGACCGAGCCGCGACCGACCGGTCACGGCGAGGTGCCCGGCACCCTGCGGATCGAGCTCGATGAGGTGACCGTCCGTCATGCCGGGCGCAGCGAGGCGTCCCTGGACTCCGCATCGCTCGTCGTGGAGAGCGGCGAGACCGTCGCCCTGGTGGGGCCGAGCGGCATCGGGAAGTCGACGTTGCTCGACGTCCTGCTGGGATTCGTCGAACCGGCGCAGGGCCGGGTGCGCATCGGCGGTGTGGACCTGCGGGACATCGACCCTGACCGCTGGCGCGAGAAGATCGCCTGGGTGCCGCAGCGTCCCCACCTCTTCGCGGGAACGATCGCCGAGAACGTACGCCTGGCCAGGCCGGACGCCGATGACGCCGCGGTGACGGCCGCGCTGCGGGACGCCGGGGCGTACGACTTCGTCAACGCGCTCCCCGAGGGCGTGGCGACCCTGCTCGGGGAGGACGGCGCAGGACTCTCGGCAGGGCAGCGCCAGCGGCTCGCGCTGGCCCGGGCGTTTCTCGCGGACCGGCCATTGCTGCTGCTCGACGAACCGACCGCGGCCCTGGACGGGGAGACCGAGGAAGCGATCGTCGACGCGGTACGACGGCTCGCCGAGGGACGCACCGTCGTTCTGGTCGTCCACCGGCCGGCGCTTCTGGCGGTGGCCGACCGCGTGGTCACGCTCACGCGCCGAACCCCGGACGGGGTCAGGTCCGAGCAGCCGGCGCTCCCCGTACGGCAGGCCGCGGCAGGCGAATCGGATGCCGACCCCTACCGGCTCGCCGAGTCCATGAACGGCGAGCCCGCAGCAGGTGGTGCCCCGCTCGCCCGGGTGCGCACGGCGGCGGGAAATCTGCGCGGCCGGTTCTGGCTGGCGCTGCTCCTCGGAAGTCTCGCGCTGGGATCCGCCGTCGGGCTCATGGCTGTCTCCGGCTGGCTCATCTCGCGTGCCTCGGAACAGCCGCCGGTCCTGTATCTGATGGTGGCCGTCACGGCGACCCGCGCCTTCGGCATCGGCCGCGCCGTCTTCCGGTACGCCGAGCGGCTCGTCTCCCACGACGCCGTGCTGCGGATGCTCGCCGAACTGCGCGTCGCCGTCTACCGGCGTCTGGAGCGCATCGCACCGGCGGGCCTGCGGCAGAGCCGGCGCGGTGACCTGCTGTCCCGGCTCGTCTCCGACGTCGACGCCCTGCAGGACTACTGGCTCCGCTGGCTGCTGCCGGCCGGTGTGGCCCTCGTCGTCGGCGCGGGCTCGGTCGGCTTCACCGCCTGGCTGCTCCCCGAAGCGGGAGCGGTGCTCGCCGTCGGACTGCTCGTGGCCGGCGTCCTCGTGCCCCTGGTCAGCGGCCGGGTCGCACGGCGGGCGGAGCGGCAACTCGCCCCCGCCCGCGGCGAACTCTCCACCCGGGTCGCCGACCTGTTGCGCGGAATCGCCGAACTGACCGTCGCCGGGGCCCTGAAAGGCCGCGCCGAAGGGACGCGCGCGGCTGACAGACGGCTGACCCTGATCGCCTCACGAGGAGCCGCGGCCACGGCGCTCGGCGCCGGGCTCTCCGCGCTGGCCTGTGGACTGACCGTGGTGTGTGCCGCGTTCGCCGGGGTGCAGGCCGTACGGGAGGGACGCCTCGACGGGGTGTCGCTCGCCGTTGTGGTTCTCACCCCGCTCGCCGCCTTCGAGGCCGTGACCGGGCTGCCGCTCGCCGTGCAGTACCGGCAGCGGGTGAAGCGCAGCGCCGAGCGCGTGTACGAGGTGCTGGACGCTCCGGCTCCCGTCCGCGAACCGGAGCACCCGGCGCAGCCACCCGCTACCGCGTTCCCGCTCGACGTCCGCGGGCTGCGGGCCCGGCACACGGGTCAGGACCGGGACGCGATCGCCGGACTCGACCTCACGATCACCGCCGGTACGCGGGTCGCCGTCGTCGGAACGTCGGGCTCGGGCAAGACCACCCTCGCGCAGGTCCTGCTCCGTTTCCTGGACGCGGAGGCGGGGACGTACACGATCGGCGGTGTGGACGCGGCGGCACTCGACGGCGACACCGTCCGGCGGTTCGTCGGACTGTGCGCGCAGGACGCCCACCTCTTCGACAGCTCCGTACGGGAGAACCTCAGGCTGGCGCGGACCGGCGCGACGGAGGAGGAGCTCCGGAACGCGCTCGCCGAGGCCCGCCTGCTGGAGTGGGTGGACGCCCTGCCGGACGGAATGGACACGCTCGTCGGCGAGCACGGCGCCCAGCTCTCCGGCGGTCAGCGCCAGCGCCTCGCCCTGGCCCGAGCGCTGCTCGCCGACTTCCCCGTCCTCGTACTGGACGAGCCGGCCGAGCATCTGGACCTGGCGACCGCGGACGCGCTGACGGCGGACCTCCTGACGGCGACCGAGGACCGCACGCTGCGAGGAGCGGCGACGGTGCTGATCACGCATCGGCTCCAGGGGCTCGACGCCGTGGACGAGGTCGTGGTCCTGGAGGACGGCCGGGTGGCGCAGCGCGGCCCGTACGCCGAGATCGCGGCGGTGGACGGTCCACTGCGCCGGATGGTGGAGCGGGAACGGGCGGCGGATCTGCTCGGGACCCGGATGGCGGCGGCAGGGGTCTGATCCCGGAAGATGGCGACTTTCCCTCGCAAACAGGGCTAACTACGCTCAAGGTCATGACCGAGCCCGAGCCGCAGGAATCGAGGGACCCCGCCGTAGCCGCGACACGGGCGACCCGCAGCCTCCAGGGGCTGTCCACCGAGCTCACGGCCCGGGTCCCGCAGCTGCTGGAAGCCATGAGGTCCGTCGGCACCGGGCTCGAACTGCACGCCACGCTCGACCGGATCTGCAAGACCGCGGCCGAACTCGCCGACGCCCGCTACGCCGCCATCGGCGTCGTCGACGAGGAGGGCGAGGGCCTCTCCGATTTCGTGACCTACGGCGCGGACGAGGGGGCGGCGCAGCGGATCGGGCATCCGCCGGGCGGCCGGCACGGGCTCCTCGGCGCACTGATCCACGGGCCCGCACCCGTACGGCTCACCGATCTCACGTCCGATCCGCGCTTCACGGGACTGCCGCCGGGGCATCCGCCGATGCGCTCCTTCCTCGGCGTCCCCATCCGCGTCCAGGGCGAGATCTTCGGCAATCTCTATCTGACGGAGAAGAGGAACGGAGCCGACTTCGACGACGAGGACCTCCACATGGTGCGCGTGCTCGCCACCGAGGCCGGAATCGCCATCGGGAACGCACGCCTCTACGAAGCGGCACGTCAGCGGGAGCGCTGGATCGACGGTTCGGTCGCCGTGACCACCGCCCTGCTCTCCGGCGGTGACGCCGACGACGCGCTGGCCGTCGTCGCCGAGCAGGCCCGCAGGCTCGCGGAGGCGGCCGCCGGGATCGTGCTGCTGCCGGCCGAGGACGGCGGACTGGAGATCGTCGCCGTGGCCTCCGACCGCCCCGCGACATCCCTGGGCATCGTCCTTCCGCCGGAGAGCCCGGTCGTGGCACAACTGCTGGCCGGGGAGGCGGTCTTCGTCACGGACGCGGCCACCGATCCGCGCCTGCTCACCCGGATGACGGGACGCTTCGGGCCCAGCATGCTGCTGCCCCTGCGCAGCGGGGGACGGGTGCTCGGCGCGCTCGCCACCCCCCGGGCACGCGGGGCCCGGCCGTTCAGCGAGGCGGAACGGACGCTCGCCGCACAGTTCGCCTCACAGGCCGCGCTGGCGCTGATGATGGCGGAGGCCCAGCGGGACCGGGAGCGGCTGGCGGTGTACGAGGACCGCGATCGGATAGCCCGGGACCTGCACGATCTGGTGATCCAGCGGCTGTTCGCCACCGGGATGATGCTCGAGAGCGCCCAGCGCCGGTCGGTCGTGCCCGCGGTGCAGGAGGGCGTGGGCAGGGCGGTCGACGAACTGGACGTGACCATCCAGGAGATCCGCACCGCCATCTTCGCGTTGCAGCAGGGCCCCGCCGAGGTGCCGTCCGGGCTGCGGACCCGGGTGCTGCGGGAGATCAACATGGCGGCCGTCCCTCTCGGTTTCAGGCCGGGCCACCGTTTCCTGGGTCCGGTGGACTCGGTCGTCGGCGAGCTCACCGGCAAGAACCTGATCGCGGCGCTGCGCGAGGCCCTGTCGAACGCCTTCCGGCACGCGGAGGCAACCCGTATCGATGTCGTCGTCGACGCGACCGTGACACTGGACGACGGCTCCGACGGCGTACGGCTGACCGTCGCCGACGACGGGGTGGGCATGTCGGCGGGCGGGCGGCGCAGCGGGCTGCGCAACCTCGCCCGCCGTGCCGAGGCGCTCGGCGGAACGAGCTACAGCGGCCCGGGGATCGGTGACGACGGCCGGGGGACGACGGTGTTCTGGGAGGCGCCGCTGTAGTCCGGGCTTTGCCCGGCGCCTCGGCCGGACGGCCGAGGCCGCCGGCCCCGCGTGGCGGTGGGCGTCCCGCGCAACGGGCCGGATCCTGGGCCAGGTGGCCGTACGACACCTCGGCGGTACCGGAAATCGCGCGCCCGCCGGGTGACGATCCGGACATGTGCCTGAGACCCCGTGACCGGCTGCTGCTCGTCCCGGTGGTGCTGTGTGCCCTTCTCGCGACGACCTCGTCCCCGGCCGCGGGCACACCGGTGGATCCGATGCCGCTGCCCACCGTGCCGGTTCCTGCGATCCCCGCTCCTCTGCTCCCCGCTCCGATGCTCACGGCTCCTCTGCTCCCGGGCCCCCTTCTCCCGGGGCCTCCGATGCTCCCGGGTCCCCCGGCCCCGGCTCTCGTGGCGCCCGCCGACCCGGAGCCGCCCGCCGCCGCGCCGGAACCGGCCGCGCCACCCGTCGACGGCCCGGACATCAGCATCAGCGCGGAAGTGGCCCGCCTGTACGCGGAGGCGGCGCGTGCCACCGCGGGGTACGAGCAGGGCCGACGCGCAGCCGATGCCCAGCGCGCCGCGGCCGGCAGACTTCAGGACCAGCTCGATCAGCAGCGGGGCGAGATGGGCCTCCTCCGCGACGACCTGGGTGTGGTCGCCCGCGCGCAGTACCGGACCGGCGGATCGCTCACCTTCGTGGCCCGGCTGCTCCTGTCGAAGACCCCCGACGAGTTGCTGCGCGGACGTCGTATCGCTCACCAGGCGGAGGAGGCCGTGGGCCGGCTGCTCGACCGGGCCCGTCTCGCCGAGCGGCGGCTGAGCGCGGCCGAGCGGCGGGCCCGGGCCGCCTGGCGCAACCTCGATGTCCGAAGGGCCCGGCTGGCCGCGGTCAAGCAGCGCATCACGACCGAGCTGGAGGCAGCGCAGTGGACGCTGCAGGGCGAGGCGGACCGGAGCGTGGCCGCCGGCAGCTGCGCGGGCGCCGTACCCGTCGACGAGGACACGTCACCGGCGACGGCGTGGGTTCCGCCCGTGGAGGACTACACGCTGTCCGCAAGCTTCGGGAGCGGCGGATCGCACTGGGTCAGCGGCCACACGGGCCAGGACTTCGCGGTGGGCATCGGGGCGCCGGTGCGCTCGGTGGGGGCGGGCCGCGTGCTGTCCGTCTCCTGCGGAGGAGCCTTCGGCATCGAGATCATCGTCCAGCACCCGGGCGGCTACTACACGCAGTACGCCCATCTGGCGTCCCTGGCCGTCGACCAGGGGCAGCAGGTGCGCACCGGGCAGTGGATCGGCCAGGCGGGCACCACGGGCAACTCGACCGGGCCGCACCTGCACTTCGAGGTGCGGCTCACGCCTCATCTGGGGTCAGGGGTCGATCCCGTGCCGTGGTTGGCGGAGCGGGGCGTCGGGCTGTGACGCCCCGCGGACCGTCACGCGGAAGACGCCGATGCCCTCGCCCGGAACGTGCTCAGACGCCCTCGGGCGGGAGGTTCTGCAGGATGCGCTCGATGACGACCGCCACCCCGTCCTCGTTGTTCGCCACGGTCCGCCCCGAAGCCGCGGCGATCACGTCCGGATGAGCGTTGCCCATCGCGTACGAGGTCCCCGCCCAGGTGAGCATCTCCACGTCGTTCGGCATGTCACCGAAGGCCACGACCTGGTCGGAGGAGATCCCGCGCTTGGCACAGCACAGCGCGAGGGTGCTGGCCTTGCTCACGCCCAGGCCGCTGATCTCCAGCAGCGCGGACGGGCTGGAACGGGTGAAGGACGCGCGATCGCCCGCGGCCGTACGCGCCAGGGTGAGGAACCCGTCGGGCGTCAGATCGGGGTGGTGGGCGAGCAGCTTGATCACCGGGGCGGCGGAGCCGGGCTCCTCCTCGTGGAGCAGCTTCTCGGCGGTCGCGACGGTCGCACCGGGGTCGAGGAAGAACGGCGGGTACTGAGGCTCGTAGTGGATGCCGACGGTCGTCTCGACCGCGAAGGAGGTCCCGGGGGCGGCGTCCCGCAGCGTGCGGACGACGTCGAGGGCGATGTGCCGCTCCAGGGGCCGGACCTCCAGCACCTTCCCACCCGCGTGCAGATCGACGACGGCGGCGCCATTGGCGCATATGGCCAGGCCGTGACCGTGGACATGGTCACTGACCACGTCCATCCAGCGGGCCGGACGGCCTGTGACGAAGAAGACCTCTACCCCGGCCTCCTCGGCGGCCGCCAGGGCGGCGATGGTGCGTTCCGAGACGGACTTGTCGTCGCGCAGCAGGGTGCCGTCCAGGTCGGTGGCGATCAGCCGGGGGACGACGGGCGGCGGGAAGGAATCGGTAGCTGAGGTCACCGATCCATTCTCCCGTACGCCCGCGCACGTGCGTGCGACAGGGCGCACATCTGAGTACGTCCGTGCGGGACCGGGGGCTTCTGCGGGCGGGAGCCCGCGGGATCTTCCGCGCGGGCAGGGGCGATTCAGGGCGGGCGGCGGGGTGCCCCGGAGCGGGACGGAGCAGTTCCCGGGTCCGGGCGGAGGAGTCGCCCGGGCCACGTACGCTCGAAGGCATGCGTTTGAGCACCGTGATCCTTCCTGTCCGTCCCTGGCACGACGGCGGCCGTGACGAGTGGCTGCGAGCCGAGCAGCTCGGCTTCCACACCGCCTACACCTACGACCACCTGTCGTGGCGCACCTTCCGCGACGGCCCCTGGTACGGCGCGGTCCCGACGTTGACCGCCGCTGCCGCCGCCACCGAGCGGCTGCGCCTCGGCACCCTGGTCACCTCGCCGAACTTCCGGCACCCCGTGACCCTCGCCAAGGAGCTCATCTCCCTGGACGACATCTCGGGCGGTCGGGTCACGCTCGGTATCGGCGCGGGCGGCATGGGCTTCGACGCGACGGCGCTCGGGCAGGAGGCCTGGACCCCGCGGGAGAGGGCGGATCGCTTCGCCGAGTTCGTACCGCTGCTGGACCGGCTGCTGACCGAGGATTCCGTCACCTACGACGGTGCCTTCTACTCGGCGGTCGAGGCCCGCAACATCCCCGGCTGTGTGCAGCGGCCGCGGCTGCCGTTCGCGGTCGCGGCGACCGGGCCGCGCGGGCTGAAGCTCGCGGCGCAGTACGGCCAGGCGTGGGTGACCACGGGCGACCCGAAGATCTTCGAGACGGGCACCCCGGCGCAGTCCCGCGAGGCGATCCGCGGGCAGATCGACAAGCTCGGCAAGGCGTGCGCGGAAGCGGGCCGGGACGTGGCGGACCTGGACAAGATCCTGCTCACCGGTTTCACACCGGACCGCGGGACGCCGATGACCTCGCTCGACGCCTTCGTGGACTTCGCGGGCAAGCACTTCGAGCTGGGCTTCACGGAGATCGCGATCCACGCGCCGATCCCCGACTCGGACTTCGCCGCGGACCAGGCGGTCTTCGAGCGGATCGCGACCGAAGGGCTGGCACAGCTGCGGCGCTGACGCGCGGAGAGTGGCCGGGCCACGTACCCCGGACGCAGCGCACGACCTACGCTCCGGGGAACCGCAGGAACTCGGTCGGGACGGCCTCCGCCAGCCACACGCCGTTCGCGCTGACGCGGAAGACATGGCCCGCGCGGTGCATCGCCCCGGAGTCCACGGACAGGATGACGGGGCGGCCGCGGCGCGCACCGACGCGCGTCGCCGTCTCGCGGTCCGGTGACAGGTGCACATGGTGGCGGCGCATGGGACGCAGGCCCTCGGCGCGGATCGCGTCCAGATGCGCGGCGACCGTGCCGTGGTAGAGGTACGCGGGAGGTTCGGCCGGGGGCAGGTCCAGGTCGACCTCGACCGTGTGGCCCTGGTTGGCGCGGATGCGCGTGCCGTCGATGGTGAAGCGCCGTTTGTCGTTGACGGCGACGACATGATCCAGCTCGGCGCGGGTGAAGGGGAAGTGGTGCGCGGCCGCGGCACGCATCAGCTCGTCCACCGGCACCCAGCCGTTCTCGTCGAGCGTGATGCCGATCCGCTCCGGCTGATGCCGCAGATGCTTCGAGAGGTACTTCGACACCTTCACCGTGCGTCGCTCGTCGGGCTCGGCGCCGCCCCGGTCGTGTTCGGAGCCGTGCCCGGCGCCTGACGGCCCCGGCTCGGCTGCCGGCCGGCCGGCCTCGGAGAGTCGCTTGTCGGATCGTCCGCCGGATCGTTTGTCGGGTCTTTCGTTCATGCGGTCAGCGTGCCCGGCCGGTCACCCTCGCCGCCACCGGAAAAATCCGCTCCGAATGTTTGATCCACAGCCAACTAGCGTTATCCACAGGGGAATTGACGATTCTGTGGACAACTCATGTTCTTTTTACGAGCTTTGGCCAAGTTCCCCGGAGTCACCGGACCTTGATGCCAGAGCGTCCAAGGTCCTTGCCTGAAGCTCCCGTTCGGTCGCCGCGGTGACGAACGCCGCCGCGTTCTCCGCGCCAACCAGCGCCTGGACGGCCCGGATCGTCTCCGCCGGCAGGGCCACGGGCCGTGCCTCGGAGCCGACCGGGAGGGGTCCCTCCGACGTCAGATGCAGTTGCAGATGCTGGGTGGCGAACGTGCGCATGGCTCGCGCCAGTTCGGCATCCACCGTCTGCTGTGCGAGCGGACGGAGCCGTCGCACCAGCGACGCCGCCTCGGCCGCGTCGGCGTCGGTCGGCGGCCGGTGCCCCAGATAGCGGGCGAAGACGTGCTCGGTGGTGAACTCCAGGAAACGCGAGGCGATGTGCTCCACCTGGCCGCGAAGTTCCCTCAGGTGCCCGGAGATTGCGCGGAGCGGAACACCGGCGGCGTGCAACTCGGCCGCCACGGCGAGCTCCTGGGGGCTCGGCACCAAGAACTCGTCGTCCCGCCCCGGCACCGCTTCCAGCACCCCGAGCTCCACCGCCTCGGCGACCGCGGCATCGTCCGGCTTCCCCCCGAACTTGGCGTTCAGCTCGTCCCGGGTGATCCGGGCCGCTTCCTCGTCCGTCCACGGACCCTGCACCTCGGCGACCAGACCGAGCACTCCGCCGAGCCCCCGGCCCGCGTCCCAGGCCTCCAGCAACTCCTTGATGGACGCCAGGGTGTAGCCGCGGTCGAGCAGATCGGCGATCTGCCGCAGCCGCGCCAGATGGGCGGAGCCGTAGACGTTGGACCGGCCGCGCCGTTCGGGCTTGGGCAGCAGTCCGCGGTCCTGGTAGGCGCGGATCGTACGGACCGTGGCGCCACTGCGGTGCGCGAGATCCTCGATCCTGTACTCGGCGACTGACTGCTCGGACACGCCCGCTCCCTCGATGACAACCGCCTACGACAGGGCGGCGCGGCCCACCGCCCCCGCCGCGGCGCGGGCCGCCGGCGAGGTCGCGAGATAGTCGACGGCCCTGCGCAGCGAACCTTCCTGCGAGGGATGGTACGACCGCCGGAAGTAGCGGGGTATCGCGGCGCCCAGCTCGCGCCAGGTGGGCAGCAGCCCCTTGGCGACCGCGCGGTTGTGCTCACGCAGGGAGTAGCGCAGACGGCCCGCCAGTTCGGGATCGTGACGGATGAGGTACGCCGTGCCCCAGGCCCAGAGCCACAGCAACACCGGGGTGGTGACCGCCATGCCTTCGATGCGGCGTGCGTAGCGTGGCAGCCCCGAGCCTCCGCAGTGCTGGTACATGTCGAAGGCGACCGCCCGGTGCTCGACCTCCTCCGCGCCGTGCCAGCGCAGCAGGTCGAGCATGATCTCGTCGGCGCCCGCACGGTCGAGCCCTTCGGCGCGCAGCACCCAGTCGCCCAGCACCGCGGTGAACTGCTCGATCGCCGCGATGATCGAGAGCCGGAACCGCAGCCATTCCCGGGGCGGCACCGGGGCGTTGAACGGCGGTGTCTCGCCGAGGAGCTTCTCGAAGAGGAAGTCGACGTGCCGGGTGAAGTCCTCGGTGGCGAGCCGCTGGGCCGCCAGATGGTCCAGCACATGGGAGTGCTGCACGCTGTGGGTGGCCTCCTGCCCCATGAAGCCCTTGACGTCCTTCAGCAGCACCGGGTCCGACACCAACGGCAGGGCTTCCTTGAACACCTTGACGAACCACCGCTCCCCGGCGGGCAGCAGCAGATGCAGCACATTGATCACATGGGTCGCGACGGGCTCGTCCGGTATCCAGTGCAGCGGGGTCCCGTCCCAGTCGAACGAGACCCGCCGCGGGGTGATGGCGTTGTGACCGGTCTGCTCCTCGGTGTTCACAGCGGCGGCTCCAGCCGGGCGATCGCGCGCAGTGTCCTGGGCGTGAAACGGGACATGAAGCGAAGGCCGCGGGCCTCGGGCGTCACCGGCACCACCGCCTGGTTCCGTACGACGGCGCGCAGGATGGCGTCGGCGACCTTCTCCGGCGGGTAGTTGCGCAGACCGTAGAGCCGGGCGGACTTCTTCTGGCGCCGCTGCTCCTCGGCCTCGTCGACACCGGCGAAGCGCGCGGTGGAGGTGATGTTGGTGTTGACGAAGCCCGGACAGATCGCCGAGACCCCGATCCCCTGACCCGCGAGCTCGGCCCGCAGACATTCGCTGAGCATCAGCACCGCGGCCTTGGAGGTGCTGTACGCGGGCAGCGCCCTGGAGGGCTGATAGGCCGCCGCCGACGCGGTGTTGACGATGTGGCCGCCCTGCCCGCGCTCGGCCATCTGCCGCCCGAAGAGCCGGCAGCCGTGGATGACGCCCCACAGATTGACGTCGAGGACCTTCTTCCAGTCCGCGGACGTGGTCTGGAGGAAGGAGCCGGACAGACCGATCCCCGCGTTGTTGACCAGGACGTCGACCACGCCGTACTCGGTGGCGACCCGGTCGGCGAGCTTCTCCATCGCCTCCTCGTCGCTGACGTCCACCGCCTCCCCCCATGCCTCGGGCGCCCCGATGAGCCGGGACATCTCCGCGGTCCTCGCCGCACCCTCCGCGTCGCGGTCCACGGCCACGACCCGGGCCCCGGCCTCGGCGAACGCGAAGGCGGTCGCCCGTCCGATGCCGCTGGCCGCGCCCGTCACCAGCACGAGCTGCCCGCCGAACCGCTCGGCGTGGGCGCCCCGGGCCGTGGTCACCGGCGCTGCCGTGCCTGCCGGGCTGCCCTCGTGCTGGGTCACGAACTCATCGATCCAAGAGGCCAGTTGATCCGGACGGGTGCGCGGGATCCAGTGCCTGGCGGGCAGCGTCCGGCGCGTCAACTGTGGTGCCCAGGTGCCCAGGTCGTCGTAGAGCCGCTCCGACAGGAAGAAGTCTCCGGTCGGCGTGATGAGCTGAACGGGCGCGTGGGCGTACGCGTCGGGACGCGGTCGGCGCAGCCGGGCACGGACGTTGTCGCGGTACAGCCAGGCGCCGTGGGCGGCGTCCTGGGGGAGCGAGGGCGTCGGGTAGTCGGCGGCTGACGACTTCTCCATGCGCCGGAGGATCTTCGGCCACTGCCTGCCGAGCGGTCCGCGCCAGGCGAGCTCGGGGAGCACCGGCGTGTGCAGCATGTACACGTACCAGGACTTGGCGCCCTGGCCGAGGAGCTGTCCGACCCTGCGCGGGGTGGGCCGGCTCATCCGCTGTTTGATCCAGTGCCCGAAGTGGTCGAGCGACGGGCCGGACATGGAGGTGAAGGAAGCGATGCGCCCCTCCGTGCGCTCCAGCGTGACGAACTCCCAGCCCTGCACGGAGCCCCAGTCGTGTCCGACGAGATGTACCGGCCGGCCGGGGCTCACCGCGTCGGCGACGGCGAGGAAGTCGTCCGTCAGCTTCTCCAGCGTGAAGCCGCCGCGCAGCGGGGTGGGCGCGGTCGAGCGGCCGTGCCCCCGCACGTCGTACAGCACCACATGGAAGCGGTCGGCCAGCCGTCCGGCGACCTCGGACCACACTTCCTTGCTGTCCGGGTAACCGTGCACGAGGAGGACCGTCGGCCGGTCGGCGTCGCCCAGTTCGGCGACGCACAGCTCGATTCCTCCCGTACGCACCCTGCGCTCCCGCGCCCCTTCGAGACTCACGCGTCCTCCGCCCAGCGCCGCACGTGCGGCAGATCGTCGTCCAGCCAGAACGCGCTCTGCTCGGGGTCCCTGGAGTCGGTGACCACCAGGATCTCCTCGAACTTCGCGCCCGTGCCCCGGAATCCGAGGTGCGGTTCGACCGCCCAGAGCCCCGGCCGGGGCGGGTGGTCGGAGAACCTGTACGGGCTCCACAGCGGTGACCAGCCGTCGCGATGACCGTGCAGCGCGTCGCTCGCGAGCCCCTTCAGCGACTGGGTGCCGAAGCCGAAGAGGTTCGGTGACCAGCGCCGGTCCTTCACCCGGTCGATCTTGTGGGCGATCACGCCGAAGGGATACGCGCGGTGCCGGTTGGCGTACCCCTGGCGGACCATGAGGCGCTCCACGTCCTCGTAGATCTCGCGCAGCGATCGCCGCTCCCGCACTTCGCGCAGGATCAGCTCGCGGTGTGCCCGCAGATCGGCGAGCAGCTTGCTGTGCAGCGGGCTCGGGCCCAGACAGCCCGAATAGCCGATGTCCGCGGTGAAGCCCCTGTGCACCGGAGCCATGTCGAGAATGAAGGGCATGCCCGCTTCGAGCACGCGGTTCGTGGGGAAGAACTGCAGGGGCACGCGGAAGCCGACGAAGGCCGTGCGGTCGCCGAACCAGGCGAACGGCAGATGGAACCAGTCCCGCACCCCGCGCTCCCGCAGCCACTCCCGCTGCATGCGCGCGGCCTCGCGCTCGGTCACGCCCGGCTTGAGCTGCGCCGCCACCGCTTCCGCGCAGTCGTAGGCGAGCCGCTGCACGTCTCTGAACCCCCGCAGCTCCGCGGTGAGTTCGCCTGCCACTGCTGAGGTCATGCCACTGTCCGTCCCGTGTCGGATGCAGTACGTGCCCGTAACTTGACACTGATGAATGTGACAATGCCCGGCGGCTACGTCAAGACCCGTGCCGAAGCCTGTGGAAAACGCCGCCGCGCCCCCGACCGCCGCGCGGCACTGTGGTCGCATGCCCCTACGGGTCCGTACCTCTGGAGTCGGACACGGATACAGCCGTCAGGGTTGACGCTCCCTGTGTCGTGCACCACTACCTTCGAACTGTGACTGTGATCGCGACCGAAAGCCTGAGCAAGCGGTTCCCCCGGGTGACCGCTCTTGACCGGCTCTCCTTGGACATCGGACCCGGTGTGACCGGTCTGGTGGGCGCCAACGGAGCCGGCAAGTCCACGTTGATCAAGATCCTGCTGGGTCTGTCCCCCGCCACGGAAGGCCGGGCCGCGGTGCTCGGCCTCGACGTCGCCACCAGCGGCGGCGCCATCCGTGAGCAGGTGGGCTACATGCCCGAGCACGACTGCCTGCCGCCCGACGTCTCGGCCACCGAGTTCGTCGTCCACATGGCGCGCATGTCCGGGCTGCCGGCGACGGCCGCCCGCGAGCGCACCGCGGACACCCTGCGGCATGTCGGCCTCTACGAGGAGCGGTACCGCCCCATCGGCGGCTACTCGACCGGCATGAAACAGCGGGTGAAACTCGCGCAGGCCCTGGTCCACGACCCCAAGCTGGTCCTCCTGGACGAGCCGACCAACGGCCTCGACCCGGTGGGCCGCGACGAGATGCTCGGCCTCATCCGGCGCGTCTACACCGACTTCGGGATCTCGGTCCTGGTCACCTCGCACCTCCTCGGTGAACTCGAGCGCACCTGTGACCACGTCGTCGTCATCGACGGCGGCGCGCTCCTGCGGTCCAGCTCCACCAGCGACTTCACCCAGACGACCACGACCCTCGCGGTCGAGGTCACCGACACGGACAAGCATCCCGACGGGACCGCGACGCTCCGTGAGGCACTGGCGGCCGCCGGGATCACGCTGCACGCGGGCGTGGAAGAGGGTCTGCCGGGAGCCGGCCACATCCTGCTGATCGAGGCCACCGGTGAGGAGACGTACGACGTCGTGCGCGACACCGTCGCCGGCCTCGGTCTCGGCCTCGTACGGATGGAACAGCGACGCCACCACATCGCGGAGGTCTTCCGCCCGGAGGCAGCGGCACAGGCGATGGAGGTGCAGGCCCGATGAGCACGGAGTTGTCCGGAACGGTCCCCGAGACCACCCGTATCCACAACATCGGCTACCGGAACTACGAGGGCCAGCGCCTCGGCCGTGCCTACGCACGCCGCTCGCTGTACTCGCAGTCGCTGCGCGGCGCCTACGGCCTCGGCCGTTCGGCGAAGTCCAAGGTGCTGCCGATGATCCTCTTCGCGGTGATGTGCGTGCCCGCCGCGATCATCGTGGCGGTCGCCGTCACCACCAAGATGAACGACCTCCCCCTCGACTACACGCGCTACGCGATCGTCACCCAGGCGGTCATCGGCCTCTATCTGGCCGCGCAGGCACCGCAGTCCGTCTCCCGCGACCTGCGCTTCAAGACGGTGCCGCTGTACTTCTCGCGCCCGATCGAGCGGATCGACTACGTCCTCGCGAAGTACGGGGCGATGGCGTCCGCGCTGTTCGTCCTCACCGCGGCGCCGCTGGTGATCCTCTACGTCGGCTCGCTGCTGGCCAAGATGGATTTCATGGACCAGACGAAGGGCTTCGCACAGGGCATGGTCTCGGTGGCGCTCCTCTCGGTGCTCTTCGGCGGACTCGGCCTGGTGATGGCCGCGCTCACACCGCGCCGCGGCTTCGGCGTCGCCGCCGTCATCGCGACCTTCACGATCACCTACGGCGCCGTCTCCACCGTCCAGGCCATCGCCTGGGAGACCGGCTCGGCCGGGGCGATCAAGTGGCTCGGCCTGTTCTCGCCGGTCACCCTGATCGACGGCGTGCAGACCGCCTTCCTCGGAGCCACCTCCGCCTTCCCGGGTGAAGCGGGACCGGGCGCCGGTGCGGGCGTGGTCTATCTGTTGGTCGTCCTCGCGCTCGTCGCCGGCTGCTACGCCGTCCTGATGCGCCGCTACCGAAAGGTCGGGCTGTGACTACTCTCAACATCGAGCACACCTCGCGGTGGTTCGGCAATGTCGTGGCCGTCAACGACGTCACGATGACCGTCGGCCCCGGCGTCACCGGTCTGCTCGGCCCGAACGGCGCCGGAAAGTCCACTCTCATCAACATGATGGGTGGTTTCCTCGCCCCCTCCACGGGAAGCGTCACGCTCGACGGCCATGCCATCTGGCGCAACGAGTCCGTCTACCGCCAGATCGGCGTCGTACCGGAGCGGGAAGCGATGTACGACTTCCTCACCGGCCGCGAATTCGTCGTCGCCAACGCCGAGTTGCACGGCCTGGGCGCCAAGGAGGCCCAGAAGGCGCTCGCGACGGTCGAGATGGAGTACGCGCAGGACCGCAAGATCTCGACGTACAGCAAGGGCATGCGGCAGCGCGTGAAGATGGCGTCCGCGCTGGTCCACGACCCGTCGGTACTGCTGCTCGACGAGCCCTTCAACGGTATGGACCCGCGCCAGCGCATGCAGCTGATGGATCTGCTGCGGCGCATGGGAGCCGTGGGGCGCACAGTCCTGTTCTCCTCGCACATCCTGGAGGAGGTCGAGCAACTCGCCTCCCACATCGAGGTGATCGTCGCCGGACGGCATGCCGCGTCCGGTGACTTCCGGAAGATCCGCCGGCTGATGACGGACCGGCCGCACCGCTATCTCGTACGGTCCAGCGACGACCGGGCGCTCGCCGCGGCCCTGATCGCCGACCCGTCGACTGCCGGCATCGAGGTCGACCTCGCCGAGGGCGCGCTGCGCATCCAGGCCGTCGACTTCGGCAGGTTCACCGAACTGCTGCCGCGGGTCGCCCGCGAGCACTCCATCCGGCTCCTCACGGTCTCGCCCTCGGACGAGTCCCTCGAGTCGGTCTTCTCCTACCTCGTAGCGGCCTGAAAGGAGCTGTGACGTCATGTACAACCCCACAGTCGCCCGGCTCACCTATCGGGCCGTGCTCGGCAGGCGCCGGGCAGCGATCCTGTTCGTGCTGCCCGCCCTGCTGCTCGTCATCGCGGTGGCGGTACGGACCTTCAACGGCGTCGACGACCAGGTCGCCTCCGACGTCCTCGGCGGCTTCGCCATCGCCACGATGGTGCCGCTGATCGGTGTCATCGCGGGCACCGGAGCGATCGGTCCCGAGATCGACGACGGCTCGATCGTCTATCTGCTGGCCAAGCCCGTGAAGCGGCCGACGATCATCTTCACCAAGCTGATCGTGGCGATCGCCGTGACGATGGCCTTCTCGGCCATCCCCACCCTCATCGCGGGGTTCATCCTCAACGGCAACGGTCAGCAGGTCGCGATCGCCTACACGGTCGCGGCGCTCGTGGCCTCGATCGCCTACAGCGCGCTGTTCCTGCTCCTGGGCACGGTCAGCCGGCACGCGGTCGTCATCGGCCTGGTCTACGCGCTGGTGTGGGAGACGCTGTTCGGCAGCCTGGTGCCGGGCGCCCGCACCCTGAGCGTCCAGCAGTGGGCGCTCGCGCTCGCCGAGAAGATCGGCGGCGAGGGCCTGATCGGCTCGGACGTCGGGCTACCGCTGGCAGCGGTGCTGCTCGCCGGTGTCACGGTCGCGGCCACGTGGTACGCGGGCCAGAAGCTGCGGGTGCTGAAGCTCGCCGGCGAGGAGTGAGAGACAGCGACCCCGGAGACCACACCGGAGACATCGCCAGGTGCGTCGGCCCCCGCCAGGACAGGCGGGGGCCGACGCATTTCGCGTAACTGTACGTTTATCGGCTCGTTGTCCTCGGTGCGTGGAGGCAACTGGAGTGAGTGGCGTCGAGAGTTCGTGAAGTCGGGGATTGCCGTGAGGGCAGGGACTGCGCCCGGAACGGTCATTGAGTGAGTTGCACCGTGAGCCGACCTCCACCCCTGTGCCCGGGGAGAGGGCTGTCCACTGTCAGCTCCCCGAACAGAAGGCATGCTCATGCCACCAGAAGGTGCCCTGCTCGAATCGCGCGCGATGCGCGACAGCGTCCAGGGGTGTGTCGAAGCACTCGACAAGGTCAAGGCGCTCGCTCTGCTCCCTGACAACGTGCACGTATCCACAGAGGGCGTTGCGCGGTACTTCGAAGTATCCACAGAGGTCATCAAGAAGTTGACCCAGAGGCATCGAGAGGAGCTCACCGAGAACGGGATGCGGATCCTTCGGGGCTCTGACCTGGGCGAATATCAGAGGGACAAGTTGTCCCTCTCATCGGCGGCCGATCCGGGAAGTTATCCACAGCGCCGTTCCAGCCTCACCCTCTTCACTCGCCGGACGGTGCTCAACATCGCGATGCTCCTGCGCGACAGTGACATCGCCCGCCGCGTGCGCACCTACCTCCTCGACGCCGAGGAGGGATGGCGAGAGGCCCACGCCTCGCTCGACCGGCGCGTCACCGCCGTCGAGCAGTGCATTGCCGGCGTCGGCACGGCGCTGTGTGAACTCGGTCCGGTCCTCAACCGGATGTCGCAACGGCTCGACTCCCTGGACCAGCGGCTGGATGCCACCAACCGGGTGGTCGGGGCGATGAGCAACCGACTGTGCGAACTGTCCGACGACATGCTGCGCATGGACGCCAGGATGGACGACTTCGCCCGTCAGTTGAGGGATCTGCGCCGTCGCAGGCGCCGCTGACCGAACCGCGGAAACGACCGCGGGGACGCAGTGCCCGCGCCGCCGGTAATTCGGTGGCGCGGGACCGCCCCGGCCCGGCACAGTGGTCGGGCCGGGGCACACCAGTGCGATCGGTACCACCTACCGGGAGAGGAGCGCGACGATGACCGAGAGTACGAGTCCGTCGAGCTCCCGTCAGGGCAGCGCCGGGCAGGCAGTGGAGTAGCCACCGAGACTCCACAGGCCGCCCGCGAGCAGCTGTCCGGGGGCGGCCGCTTCGAGCGCGCATCTGCGCGGGCCGCCCCCTCCCGGAGGATTGGCCGAGTGGTAAGGCAGCGGCTTGCTAAGCCGTCGTCGGGGCGCGAGCCCCGCGCGCGTTCGATCCGCGCATCCTCCGCCGCACGCAGGTCGCCCCGTACGCAGGTCGCGCCCGGCGCCTTCGCCGAGAGCCGTACGCCGCGCCCCGGCCGACGCGGACCTCGGCCGGCACGCCGCAGGCCCGCACGGGCCGAACGCGTCAGCCGAGCCAGCGCTCCAGCACCACGGCGATGCCGTCGGCGTCGTTCGACGAGGTGACCTCGTCCGCCACCGACTTGAGTTCCTCGTGTGCGTTCGCCATCGCCACCCCGTGCGCCGCCCACGCGAACATCGGGATGTCGTTCGGCATGTCGCCGAAGGCGATCGTGTCCGCCGCCTTCAGTCCCAGCCGGCGGGCGGCCAGCGACAGACCCGTCGCCTTGCTCAGCCCCAGCGGCAGCAGTTCGACCACGCCCTGCCCGGCCATCACCACGTCGACCAGTCCGCCGACCGTCGCCCTGGCCACCTTGGTCAGGGCGTCGTCGTCGAGTCCCGGGTGCTGGATGTAGACCTTGTTCAGGGGGGCGGACCACAGCTCGGCAGGGTCCTCGTAGGCCAGCACGGGCAGCGGGCCTTCCTGGACGCGGTAGCCGGGGCCGACCAGCACCTCACCGTCGAGACCGTCACGGCTCGCGGCCAGGGCCAGCGGGCCGACCTCGGCCTCCAGCTTGGCGAGGGCCAGCCCCGCCAGTTGCCGGTCGAGCGTCACGGAGGTCAGCAGCCGGTGCTCACCGGCGTGATAGACCTGCGCGCCCTGGCCACAGACCGCGAGGCCCTCGTAGCCGAGGTCGTCCAGGATGTGCCGGGTCCAGGGCACGGCGCGTCCGGTGACGACGATGTGCGCGGCACCCGCCGCGGTGGCCGCGGCGAGTGCGTCGCGGGTGCGCTGCGAGACGCTGTCGTCCTCGCGCAGGAGAGTGCCGTCGAGGTCCGTGGCGATCAGCCGGTACGGGAGCGGCGGGGCCGAGCTCACTTGGTGATCGGCTCCAGAATCTCCCGGCCGCCGAGGTAGGGGCGCAGCACCGGCGGTACGCGCACGGAACCGTCGGCGAGCTGGTGGTTCTCCAGGATCGCCACGATGGTGCGCGGTACGGCGCACAGCGTGCCGTTCAGCGTCGCGAGCGGCTGCACCTTCTTGCCGTCCCGCATGCGGACCGACAGACGGCGGGCCTGGAAGCCGTCGCAGTTCGACGCGGACGTCAGCTCGCGGTACTTGCCCTGGGTCGGGATCCACGCCTCGCAGTCGAACTTGCGCGAGGCCGAGGCGCCGAGATCGCCGGTGGCGACGTCGATGACCTGGAACGGCAGCTCCAGGCCGGTCAGCCACTGCTTCTCCCAGTCCAGGAGACGCTGGTGCTCGGCCTCCGCGTCCTCGGGGGCGACGTAGGAGAACATCTCGACCTTGTCGAACTGGTGCACCCGGAAGATGCCGCGGGTGTCCTTGCCGTAGGTACCGGCCTCACGGCGGAAGCACGGCGAGAAGCCCGCGTACCGCAGCGGCAGCTTGTCGGCCTCGATGATCTCGTCCATGTGGTACGCCGCCAGGGGCACCTCGGAGGTACCGACGAGATAGAGGTCGTCCTTGTCCAGGTGGTACACGTTCTCCGCGGCCTGGCCGAGGAATCCGGTGCCCTCCATGGCGCGCGGGCGGACCAGCGCGGGGGTCAGCATCGGCACGAAGCCGGCCTCGCTCGCCTGCGCGATCGCCGCGTTGACCAGAGCGAGCTCCAGCAGCGCGCCGATCCCGGTAAGGTAGTAGAAGCGCGAACCCGAGACCTTGGCGCCGCGCTCGACGTCGATGGCGCCCAGTGCCTCGCCGAGCTCCAGGTGGTCCTTGGGCTCGAAGCCCTCGGCGCCGAAGTCGCGGATGGTGCCGTGCGTCTCCAGGACGACGAAGTCCTCCTCGCCGCCGACCGGGACGTCCGGGTGGACGAGGTTCCCGAGCTGGAGCAGGAGGCGCTTGGTCTCCTCGTCGGCTTCGTCCTGCGCGGCGTCCGCCGCCTTGACCTCGGTCTTCAGCTGCTCGGCCCGCTGGAGCAGTTCGGCGCGCTCCTCGGGAGACGCCTTCGGGATCAGCTTGCCGAGAGCCTTCTGCTCGGAGCGCAGCTCGTCGAAGCGGACGCCGGAGGACCTGCGTCGCTCGTCGGCGGAGAGCAGGGCGTCGACGGCGGCGACGTCCTCTCCACGGGCGCGCTGGGAGGCGCGAACACGGTCGGGGTCCTCACGGAGCAGGCGAAGGTCAATCACCCCACCAGGCTACCGGTGCCCACTCACCGCAACGCCATCGATATACCGCGCGTGTCACTTTGTCCGTATTGCCGGAATTGGGCAAGCTCTCAGGCTCTCGGGCAAATCGCCGAGGTCGATCGTCAATACCGGGGTCAACCGTCAATGAACAAGCCGCTATTCGCCGAAACGGGGCATTCGGCGAAGGGGGGAATTGACCCAGTTCCCTTGCGGGATGCGGAACTTGACCTGCTGTTGTCCACAGGGATGCGGCGCTTCACAAAGTTATCCACAGGCTGTGTGGGAGAACTGTGGATCGCGGAAGTGATCATTCCTGGGGCTTCGCGCGAGCCGAGGGATTCCCCTCCCAAACCCACCCCACACACTCATTCGGGTGGGAATTGCTCGCTCCAAAGAGTTGATCAATGAAAGGGAGGTGACGAGCGGATGACATGGGCGACCTGCCGCCCTGTGGATGGAAGTGGGGTGACTGGGCCGATTTGTCGACCATGTCGGATGGTGTTGTCGACTTGTCCCCAGGTCGAGACCCGAGCCTGTGGATAACTTCTGTGGACAACGAAAAATCAGCAGGTAGGACAGTTTCCGGTCAGGCAGCGCCGCAGCGGCTGCGCGGTTTCCGGTCAGGCCCGGCCGTCCTGGCAGCGCGCCAGCCAGTCGGAGGCCGAGGTGAATTCCTCGTCCGTGGTGCCCCGTCGCAGCGCCCGTACGTCCTGTGGTGCGACACCCGCACGGGGATACGAACCGAGGAAACGCACCTTCGGGCAGATCCGCTTGAGGCCCATCAGCGCCTCGCCCACCCGGCGGTCCGAGATATGCCCCTCGGCGTCCACGGCGAAGCAGTAGTTCCCGATGCCCGCGCCCGTCGGCCGTGACTGGATGAGCATCAGGTTGACCCCGCGCACGGCGAATTCCTGCAGCAGTTCGAGCAGGGCGCCGGGGTGGTCGTCGCCCAGCCAGATGACGACCGAGGTCTTGTCCGCGCCGGTCGGCGCCGCGGGCCTCGCGGGCCGCCCCACCAGGACGAACCGGGTCTCCGCGTTCTCCGCGTCGTGGATCTCGGTCACCAGCGGCTCGAGCCCGTAGGTCGCCGCCGCGAACTCCCCGGCGAAGGCGGCGTCGTACCGGCCCTCCTGCACCAGCCGCGCACCGTCCGCGTTGGAGGCCGCCGATTCCCACAGGGCGTCCGGCAGATGGGTCCGCAGCCAGTTGCGCACCTGGGGCTGGGCGACCGGGTGCCCGGTCACCGTCTTCACCGAGGACAGCTTGGTGCCCGGCCGCACCAGCAGCGCGAAGGCGATCGGCAGCAGCACCTCGCGGTAGATCATCAGCGGTTCGCCGGACGCCAGCTCGTCGAGGGTGGCGGTGACGCCGCCCTCCACGGAGTTCTCGATCGGGACGAGGGCCGCTGCGGCGTCCCCGTTCCGTACGGCGTCCAGAGCCGCCGGCACGGACACCATCGGAACGAGCTCGCGGGTGGCCGCTTCCGGGAGCGTACGGAGGGCGGCCTCGGTGAACGTGCCCTCGGGACCCAGATAGGTGTAGCGCGTGGCTGACATACGGTCACCCTAATGGGCGCGCGGGAGTCACGACTCCAGGAGCCGCTGCCCCACGTACTCACCCTCCCGGGGACCTCCGGGCACCGCGAACAGCCCGCTCGCCTCGTGCCGGACGAAGGGAGACAGGGCGTCTCCCCGGTCCAGCTTGCGCTGCACCGGCACGAAGCCGCGCAGCGGATCGGCCTGCCAGCAGATGAAGAGCAGACCCGCGTCCGGTGTCCCGTCCGCCGCGATCCCGTCGTGGAAGGAGAACGGGCGCCGCAGCATCGCCGCCCCGCCGTTCTGTTCGGGTGCGGCGATTCGGGCGTGGGCGTTGTCGGGAACGACGAGCCTGCCGTCCGGGCCCGTCTTGTCGAGCGCGATCTCGGTGGTCTCGGAGCCGCCGGTCAGGGGCGCGCCGTCGGACTTGCGCCGACCGATGACCTGCTCCTGCTTCTTCAGCGTCAGTTGCTCCCAGTCGTCGAGCAGCATCCGGATCCGGCGCACGACCGCGTACGAGCCGCCGGCCATCCACGGGTGCGCGGTCTTCGCGGGGACGAAGATCCGGCGGTCGAAGTCGGGTTCGGACGGCTTGGGGTTACGGGTGCCGTCGACCTGCCCCATGAGGTTGCGGGCGGTCATCGGCCTGTCGGTGGCGCCGGGGGTGCGGTTGAAGCCGTTCATCTGCCAGCGCACGCGGGCCGCCGCACCCGCCGCCTTCTGCACCGCGCGCAGCGCGTGAAAGGCGACCAGGGAGTCGTCGGCGCCGATCTGCACCCACAGATCGCCGTTGGAGCGCTTGGCGTCGAGCTGGTCGGACGAGAAGTTCGGCAGCGGGTCCAGCTCCGCCGGCCGCTGCGCCGCCAGGCCCGTCCGGTCGAAGAAGGTGCGGCCGAAGCCGAATGTCAGCGTCAGCGACGAGGGTCCCGCGTCCAGGGCGACCCCCGTGTCCCCCTCGGCGGCCGGGCGGCCCGCCATCAGCTCGGCGGCCAGCGCCGACCAGCGGCGCATCAGCGCGACGGCCTCGCTCCGGCCCGCACCCGGTGCCAGATCGAAGGCGATCAGATGGCCGCGGGCCTGGAGGGGGGTGGTGATGCCGGACTGGTGCTCGCCGTGGAAGGCGACACCGGTGGAGCCGACCGCGGTCAGCGCCGCGAGGGTGTCGTCGGAGGCGGTGGCGCCGGAGACGACACCGCCCGCGGCGCCGAGCGCCAGTCCGGTGGCACCGGCGGCACCCACGCTACCCAGCAGCCGCCGCCTGGAGATGTTGTTGTCGCTCACGGGTGGATCAGCCGATCTTCACGTTCTTGTCGATGGTGGCCTGGTCGATGTCGGAGGTCCGCACGGTCACCTGGACCTGCCACTCACCGGGCATCGGGATCTGGACCGCGGCCGCGGTCCAGTGTCCCGCAGGGAGCCGTTCGGGCCTGATGGGCAGAGGGCCGATCTGCTTGGCGACCAGCGTGAACGACACCTTCACCTCGGGTACCTCCATCGGCTTGCCGGCCGGGTCGGTGAGCCACAGGTGCATCTCGTTGGCGCCCGGGCTCGCCGGACCGAGCGTGAGCCGGACCGTGCCCTTGCCCTTCTGGCCGCCGGTGTCGAAGGGCAGGGTGATCTCGGCGGGGCCGGGCGCCGGTGCGTCGGCGCCCGGTGCGGAGCTGCCGGTGATCCTGGCCGCCTCCTCCTCCGTACGGCCCGGTTCGGTCGACGTCAGCACGGTGGTCACGGCGAGCAGGGCGACGGCGACGGCCGCCTCGGCCAGGACGGAACGGCGCAGCCCGGACCGCACGGGATCGGCGTCCCTGGCCTTCTTCTTGGCCGCGGTGGCGACGGCGGCCTGCTGGCGGGCGAGCTGGGCGGCCCGTTCGGGGTCCGCCCCTTCGCCCTGTCCGCCCGAGCCGGCCGCGGTCGTGGCGGAGTCGTCGGGAACGGTCACGGCGGCGGGCTCCGCCTCGGCCTGTTCCGTCTCCGCCTCTTCGGTCCGCACCGACTGCTCGGCCTGCTTCGCCTCGGCAAGCTGTGCGGTCCAGCGCCGCGACACCCACGCCACACCGACCATGACGACGACCAGCGCCACCTTGGCGAGCAGCAGTTGCCCGTACGACGTCCCGGTCAGCGCCGACCACGAGCCGACCTGCCGCCAGGACTGGTACAGCCCGGTCACCGTCAGCGTCACGACGCAGATGAAGGCGACGCGGGAGAAACGGTGCACGGCCGATGGTTCGATGGACGGTGCCCGGTACAGCGCGGTCAGCAACGTCGCGAGACCGCCGAGCCAGCCGGCGACGGCCAGCAGATGCAGGACGTCCACCGGCATCGCGACGGTGGGCTGGATTCCGGTCGACGCGTGCTCCGACAACGCCCAGGTGGCAGCGACACCGGCCGCGACGACGGTGCCGCCCATGGCCAGCCCGAAGGTGAGGTCCTTCTTCTCGGCCGCGTCCTCCCGCCTCGCGTACGCGCCGAACAGCACGGCGATGAACAGGGCGGCCGCGCCGAGCAGCAGCAGCCGGGAGACGAGCGCGGCTCCGGTCTTGGTCTCCAGGACGTCCCGCAGCCCGCTCAGATCGAAGGCGTCGGCGAGCTTTCCGGACCCGGTGTACGGGGTGCGCAGCAGCAGCATCGCCAGGGTGGAGGCGGTCAGCGTCACCCACCCGTACGCGACGAGCCGTTGGACCGGCCGGACGGACGCGGCGCGCTGCCAGCAGAGCAGGACGAACGCGGCGCCGCCCGCGAGCAGGACGAATCCCGCGTACGCGGCGTAGCGCGCGATGTCGTAGAGCAGGCCGACCAGCCCGCCGCCCGCTTCGTCGTCGGGAAGGGCGACCTCGGTCTCGGAGGGCGCCCCGATCGAGAAGGTGAAGGCGCCGGAGACGGGATGGCTGTCGGCGGAGACGGCCTGCCAGGCCACGGTGTACGTGCCGTCGGGCAGGCCCGGCAGCAGATCGACGCCGTAACCGACCTTGCCGCCGGTGGACATGTCGCGGATCTTGGCCTTGTCAGCGCGCTTGCCGCTCGGTTCGAGGACCCGGATCGAGTCGTTGCCCATCGCGATCTGCTCGGAGAAGGTGAGCGTCACCTCCGTGGGGGCCGTCGCGACCACCGCCCCGTCCTTCGGATTGCTCCCGGTCAGAGCGGCATGGGCGGCGGCCGGGCTCGCCGCGGTGAGCAGCGCTCCGAGGAGCGTGCCCAGGAACACGGTCGCGGCCAGCAGCAGTCGGACCGGGGATGGGCCGAGGCGCGGGGCGGTGGTTGTCATGGCGTGGTTCAGTCCCCTCGGTGCTCAGTGTTCCGTCGGGTTGTACGTGGGAGCCTTGACGGGGAGTTCAACCGTGATCGGGTCGGACTTCTCGAAGTGCAGTTCCACGGCGACCTTCTCGCCCTGCTTGGGCTGCTTCTTGAGCGCCATGAACATGATGTGGTTGCCACCGCGTTCGAGGTCGAGCTCACCGTCGGCCGGGATGTCGAAGGCCTCCACCTTCCGCATCCGCTGGTCCTTCGTCTCGTGGATCGTGACGTCGTCGGAGATGGCGCTGGTGACGGAGGTGAGCTTGTCGCCCTGGCCGCCGCCGTTGTGCACGGTCAGGAAACCGGCGGCCATGTCGGTCACCGGCTGCGGCATGAACCCGCCGCTGACCTTCAACTCCGGCGTGCCGTCCGAGGAGCAGCCCGCCAGCGCCAGCCCCACGGACAGGGATATGACGCAGGCGAGTGTCCTGCCGCGGCTCACGGCTTCTCCCCGCGGATCAGCTTCGGCAGGTCCTTGGCGTAGTCGTCCGCCGTGGTGTCCTCGCCGTAGAGCACATAGCCCGCGTCCGTCTTCGGGGAGAAGGCGACGACCTGGGCGCCGTGCATCGACACGACCGTGCCGTCCTTCTCCTTCTTCGGCGGGTCGATGCCGATGCCGATCTGACGCGCGCCGGCCTGGATGGCCGCGAACTCGCCGGTCAGCCCGGTGAAGGACGCGTCGCCGGCGCTGGGCAGCCACTTGGCCAGCTCGGCGGGGGTGTCCCGCTCCGGATCGGTGGTGACGAAGACGACCTGGAGCTTGTCCTGGTCGGCCTTGGGCAGCTTCTTCTTGGCGATGGCGATGTTGCTCATCGTCAGCGGGCAGACGTCGGGGCAGTGCGTGTAGCCGAAATAGATCAGCGTCGGCTTGCCCTTGGTGCGCGCGCGCAGGTCGTACTTCTTGCCTGAGGTGTCCGTGAGGACCAGGTTCGGCTTGGCGAACGGCTGGTCGAGCACGGTCGCCGCCTCGGCGTTCTGCTGGGCGGAGACATCGGCGACAGGGCTCTTGGCGGATTCTCCGCCGTCGGAGCAGGCGGACAGGGTGAGCCCGGCGGCCGCAACGAGTGCGGCCGCCAGAGCGGTCTTCTTGCGCATGAGGAAGAGTTCCCGGAAGTGATGGGGGGATCAGGCGGTGCGGCGGCGGCCGGCCAGGACACCGAAGGCGACACCTGCGGCGCCGATCAGGATGCCGACGATGCCGAGGACGCGGGCGAAGGTGTCCGTGTCGTCGGCGGAGGCCGTCTCGGTCTTGGCGTCGTCGGCCGCGGTGCCCTTGGCGCCGGCCTTCGAGGCGGCGGCACCCGCGGCGCCGTGGCCGTCCTCGGCGGCGGCCGACAGCTTCAGGACCGGCGCGGGGGACTCGGGCTCGGCCGCGCCCTCCTTCGCCTCCTCGATCCAGCGCACGACCTCCTTGTTGTCGTACGTCTGGAGCGCCTTGAACACCAGCTGGTCGGTGTCCTCGGGCAGCCGCCCGAGAGAGACCGGGAACTGCTGGAACTCACCCGGAGCGATCTTGCCGCCGGCCGCGGTCCACGTGATCTTGGACGGGGCCTCGGTGATCTGCTTCCCGTGCACCTCGAGCGGCTTGGCCAGCTTGGTCTTGGTGACGACGGCCTTCCAGCCGGGAACGGGCTGCGGCATCACGGACGCCATCGGGTGGTCGGCCGGCAGGTTGACCTCGAGCTTCACGGTCGAGGCGTTGTCACGCTCGTTGGGGACCTTGAAGTTGACCGTGGCGTAGCCGCCCTTGGCGGCCTCGCCCTGCGGCTGGACGCTGACGTGCGCGAAAGCGGTGCCGGACAGCAGCAGCACGCTGGAGGCGGCGACACCGGACACGACGGCGATACGGGAAAGGTTCATGGCTTGGGAACACTCCACTGGTGAGGAGAGGTGATGTGTGCCGTGCGCGGGCACCACGGCACCACTCCCGTCGAGTGGGCCGCGTCAGGCTGCGAGTTCGAGGCGGGCGGGCGGCCCGCGCCTGATCACCGTGTGCTGGAGTGCCTCGCCCGCTGCCGTCGGGGGAGGGCCGGCCGATGCCGCTACGGCGCGCGCACCGGGCAGAGGGGTTCGTACGAGCCCGCCGCGCAACGCCCGTACGAGAGCGAGCGCGGCGCGCAACGGCCGCAGCCAGGCGGCCTCGGCCACGTCCTGGGCGGAGTCGGCCGACAGCCGGATCAGCCGGGCCAGTGCCAGATCTCCGCGGCGCAGCAGCCAGCCGGTCGCGAGAGCCGCCAGCAGATGCCCCAGCAGCATCGGAAGCGAAGGCCACAGCTCCGCCTGCGGCACTGTGGAATGCGTCACAGAGGCGTGCGCGCCGTGCCCCGGCGGGGTGACACCCGCCGCGGTGACGATCCGGTGTGCGTCCGCGGTACTCAGGGACGAGGCGCCGGCCCCGCAGACCAGCTTCGCCGCCGTACGGATCAGGGCGTCGTCCGCCGACGGTGCGAGCCGCAGCTGATGCTGTCCCAGACCGAACAGCGCGTGCAGGGCGAGCTGTCCGACGCTCAGGGCCACGGCGATCGACGGCAGTGTGCGAACACGACCCGCAAAGGGCAGGACCAGCACGAACATGGCCACGAAGCCGACCGCGAGCGACCACGCGGCGACGCCTTCACAGGCGGCGATCGCATGCCCCGTCCCGGACAGCACGACACAGACCGCGGTGAACACCGCGGCCCTCAGCAGCCGCAGACCGGCTCCGGTACGTGCAACGGGTGGGGACGACATGGCCGGGTCATCATCGCACTGCGTCAACGGGCCCCGTACGGCAGGTCCGGAAGATCCGCTTTGGCGGTATACACCGCCGCCCTGATGGCGCGCGTCGGCCGAATGAGCGCAATCACCTCAACCCTGCGCTTACCGAGCGTGCCTTGGGGCAATACGTATCGGTATGTCGAGCCGCGGCCAGGAGGCTGGAGCATGAGCATCTGGTGGTCACTCCACTTGCGGCGCGAAGCCGCGAGCATCCCGCTCGCCCGGCGCCTGCTGCTCGGCACGATGGAGACCGCGGGCGTCGACCCCGACATCTCGTTCGACCTCTCGGTCGCTCTCAGTGAGGCCTGTGCGAACGCCGTCGAGCACGGCGGCGACAAGGGCCTCGGCGAAGCCTCGGCGGACTACTGCGTCACCGCGTATCTGGACGGCGAGACGTGCCGTATCGAAGTCTCCGACTCCGGTCCCGGATTCCCGGTCCACGCCGCGGGCTGTGCGTACACCCTGCCGCAGGCTCCGGCGTTCGCCGAGAGCGGCCGGGGCCTCTGTCTGATCGAGCAGCTCGCCGACCACGTCCACTTCGGCAACCGGCCGGGGCGCGGAGCGGTGGTCAGTTTCGACAAGGTCCTCAAATGGCGGGAGGACGCGCTGCTCAAGGTCTCGTGAGACGTCCTCGTCCGAGGATCCGTCCCGCACGACCGGGGCAGCCACGCCCTCCCGATCCCGAGCGGCCCGGCCCGTTCGGGCGGTCCGACTCAGTGTGTTCCGAGTGCTCCGACTCAGCTCTGCTTGAGTGCCGCCATCCAGGCCTCGACCTCGTCGGCCCGGCGCGGAAGCGCCGCCGACAGATTCCTGTTGCCGTCCTCGGTGACCAGGATGTCGTCCTCGATCCGGACGCCGATGCCGCGGTACTCCTCCGGCACGGTCAGGTCGTCCGCCTGGAAGTAGAGCCCGGGCTCCACGGTCAGGCACATGCCCGGCTCCAGCGTCCCGTCGACATACGCCTCGGTGCGCGCCGCGGCGCAGTCGTGGACGTCCATGCCGAGCATGTGGCCGGTGCCGTGCAGCGTCCAGCGGCGCTGAAGACCCAGCTCCAGCACCCGCTCCACCGGCCCCTCGACCAGACCCCACTCGACGAGCCGCTCGGTGAGCACACGCTGAGCGGCGTCGTGGAAGTCGCGGTACTTGGCACCCGGCTTGACGGCCGCGATACCGGCCTCCTGGGCGTCGTACACCGCGTCGTAGATGGTGCGCTGCAACTCGCTGTAGCGGCCGTTGATCGGCAGCGTGCGGGTGACGTCCGCGGTGTAGAGGGTGTGGGTCTCCACGCCGGCGTCCAGCAGCAGCAGGTCGCCGGAGCGGACCGGGCCGTCGTTGCGCACCCAGTGCAGGGTGGTCGCGTGCGGTCCGGCGGCGCAGATCGAGCCGTAGCCGACGTCGTTGCCCTCGACGCGGGCGCGCAGGAAGAACGTGCCCTCGATGTACCGCTCGCTGGTGGCCTCGGCCTTGTCGAGGACCTTGACGACGTCCTCGAAGCCCCGAGCGGTGGAGTCGCACGCCTTCTGCAGCTCGCCGATCTCGAACGCGTCCTTGACGGCGCGCGCCTCGGAGAGGGTGACCCGCAGCTCCTCGTCGCGCTCCGCGGTGACCTTGTCGGTCAGCGCGGCCTCGACGGCCGCGTCGTGCCCGCGCACGACGCGGACCGGGCCGGTCGCCTCGCGCAGCTTCTCGGGCAGTTCGCGCACGTCCTTGGCGGGGATGCCCAGCAGCTGCTCGGCCTCCGCGAGCGAGTGCCTGCGGCCGACCCACAGTTCGCCCTGGCCGGACAGCCAGAACTCGCCGTTCTCCCGGTCGGAGCGGGGCAGCAGATAGATCGTGGCGCGGTGGCCGCCGCCCTGCGGCTCCAGGACGAGGACGCCGTCCTCGCTCTGGTCACCGGTGAGGTAGGCGTACTCGGTGGACGCGCGGAACGCGTACTCCGTGTCATTGGAGCGGGTCTTCAGATTCCCGGAAGGGATCACCAGACGCTCACCGGGAAAGCGCGCCGAGAGCGCCGCGCGGCGGTCGGCGGTGTGCGCCGCCTGAGCGATGGGCTCCAGGCCGCGCAGCTCGGTGTCCGCCCAGCCGCTCGTCATGTTCTCCGCGAGCTCGTCGGACACGCCCGGGTACAGGCCGTTCTTGCGCTGCTTGATCGGCTGCTCTTCTTCTTCCGCGCCCGCTGCCGCAGCGGCCTCGTCGGAATCCGCCGGGATGAGCTCCTCGGCCACGTCTGCCTCCTCGATACGACACTGGACCGCTGTCCATCGTATGTGCGAGGGGAAGACGTCCTGTCGCCCTGTGGACAACGTGTGAGGAATCAGTCGAAGCGGGCGGCCAGCAGGACGACGTCCTCTCCCGTCCCGTCCCGGTCGAGACCGTCCGGGAGCACCGTGCGCAGTACGTGGTCGGCGATGGCGGCGGGGTCATGGCGGGCCGCCCTGGGGACGCTCGCGGCGGCCGCGTGCAGCCGTGCGAACGCCCGGTCCATCGGGTCGCCGGTCCGTCGCAGCAGTCCGTCGGTGTAGAGCAGCACCGTTTCTCCCGGCTCGGGCGAGATCTCGACGCTGGGCGCCTCCCAGCACGCGAGCATCCCCAGCGGCGCGGACAGGGAGGTCTCAACGAACTCGGTGCGGTGCTCGCTGATGAGCAACGGCGGTGTGTGCCCGGCCCCGGCGAGCACGATCTTCCCGACCGCCGGTTCGGCGTAGGCGAACAGCGCCGTGGCGGTACGGGCGGGTTCGGTCAGCCGCAGCAGCAGTTCGAGGTCGGACAGGACGGCGACGGGGTCCTCGCCCTCCATCACGGCGTACGCCCGCAGGGAGGCGCGCAGCCGGCCCATCGCGGCGAGCGCGCTCGGGCCGGATCCGCTGACGGACCCGACGGCGAGGCCCAGAGCGCCTTCCGGCAGCGGCAGCGCGTCGTACCAGTCGCCCCCGCCCTGCGGGCCCGTGCGGTGGCGGGCGGCGAGCTGGACCCCGGGCACCCGGGGCAGGCGGCTCGGCAGCAGTTCCTCGGCGACGGTCGCCACGGTCTCCCGCGCGTGCTCCAGTTCCAGCAGGCGGGCCAGGTGTTCGGTGGCGTAACGCATGTAGAGGCCGACGAGATGACGCTGACGCTCCACAGGGGTGGCCGGTTCGTCGTACATCCAGACGGCCGCACCGAGGGTGCCGGCGGCCTCGGAGGCGAGGGGCTGGGTGTAACTGGCGGCGTAGCCGAGGCGGACCACGACTTCGCGGTGCAGGGGGTCGAGCGATTCGTCGGCGAGCAGATCGGGCTGGGCGACGGCTTCCGGGGAGGTCGCCGGACCGGGCAGTCCACCGGGGCGACGGCCGTCCAGGATGCGGCCGTACGCGGTCGCGAGGCGCGGGACGGTCTCGATGTGCCCGAGCTCGGCATGACTGAGTCCGAGGCCCTTCGTGAACGCGGGGCCGTGGTCCGCGTCGAAGCAGTCGGCGCGCTGGGGGTCCGCCACCGGTTCGAGGACGACCATGCCCCGGCGCGCTCCGACGAGGGCGGCGCCGGCGCGCAGCAGTTCGTGGAGTGCCGTGTCCAGCGTGCTGGTCCGGGCCAGGCGCTCGGTCAGCTCGTGGAGGGTCGTGAGATCGGAGACCCAGCCGGCCAGCCGGTCCTGGATCACCGCGCCGGGAGGGGTGGGCAGGGAGGGCAGCGAGTGGGCAGTGTGCGTGGGGTTGGGGACTGCCGAATCGATTCCAGCCACTTTCGGCAGGTGAGGGGCGCTCATGGCAGTCGGCCTTCCGACTGGTGCGTTTCGCTCAATAGCATCGCAAACCCCCATGTCATTCTGCGCCGCTATCAATGCATCCACATGTACACGCACAAGGAAGGGGATGTCCAGCATTGGACCAGTGGGATTGGTGGTGTCTAGGTGACCATGAACTTGGCCGAAAAATGCACCCGGTGGCGGCGAATTGGGGTCGACTGAGGGCGATCGGCAGTGGATTCCTCCAGGGCTCAGGCCCCGGAGGGACGCGTCATACCAAACGTGCTGGGTACGTAAACGATGACGGCCAGGGGCAGTTGGCACCGCCCCGGAACCTGGCGACGGGCCCGGGCGTCCTAACAGCCGTGGGCCGCGCCGCATCCCCGGGTGGCGGGGAAAAGTTTTGACGGGACGGCAAGCGCCACGCGCGCGCCACCCCTCGCCATGCGTTTAATGGACTACAGCCCACGTTCGGCCCCCGAGCGGCGATCCTGTCGCAGACGAAGCGGGGAGTCGCCCATGCCACCGGCAAGGGGCGGTGATGCGCCGACTTGTACGCACAGTGAAGAGCTGCACACATGTTGTGATGTGGACCTCGGCGTTCAACGGAAAGGAACGAGCGCTCATGCGCGAGATCCTCGGAAGGCGACGCAGGCTCCTGTTCCGGCGTAAGAGGGGGCCAGTACAGCTTCAAGCGGCGCTCACCTACGCCGCCGAGTGGCAATGGCCCGTCCTCCCCGGTGTGGGACTGAAGGCGGCCGGAAGCCGCGGTGACCGCGGGCGCGGTTGCGCCTGCCCGGACCCCGAGTGCGTCGTACCCGGCGCGCACCCCTTCGACCCCGGCATTCTCGCGGCGACGACCGACGAGCAGATGGTGCGCTGGTGGTGGGCCAACCGGCCGACCGCTCCGATCGTGCTGGCCACAGGAGGGCAGGCGCCGTGCGCCGTGAGCCTTCCCGCGGTGGCCGGGGCGCGTGCGCTCTCGGCGCTCGACCGCATGGACATGCGGCTGGGCCCCGTGGTCGCGACGCCCACCCGGTGGTCGCTCCTCGTGGCCCCCTACACCCTCGAACAGCTCGGGGAACTGCTCTTCGTCAAGGACTGCGTGCCGAGTTCGCTGCGCTTCCACGGCGAGGGCGGATATCTGGTGCTGCCTCCGGCGGAGGTGGGAACCGGCCAGGTGCGCTGGGAACGGGCTCCGCTGCCCGGTTCCGCCGCTCCGTGGCTGCCGGACGTGGAGGCGGTGGTGGACGCGCTGGTCGAGGCGAGCACCAGCGCACCGGACGGCGGCAGCCGGCTGGCTTACTGAACAGGCGCTTCTTCGGGCCGGCTCCGTCACTCGTAAGGGTTGGAGCCGGCCCGAGTTGTCGGGGAATCGGGCGCGCGGCGCATCGCGTGCCCGTATTCCGCGGATATCGTCGCCCCACCGTCAGGAATTCGCTCGGTCGGCAGGTGGGCGCCATGAATCTCCGCATGATCGGGATCGCCTCGGTCGTGGTGGTCGCCGCGCTGTTGCCACTGGCCGCCGTCGCCGGACCGGCCGACGGGCTGCTGTGGCCGGACGCGCCCGCCGCGCGGGGACCCGTCATCGACGCGAAGTCAAGTACGCGCCCGGATCCGCAGACGGCCGAAACAGATCCCACCGAACCGCCCGTCGCGGCCCGCCCGGCGGTGTTGCCCGCCTCCGCGGCACGATGCGGTCCGGAACTCACTTCGCCCGGCGGGGTCGAGGCGCAGACCTGTGTGCTGACGCAGAGCGGCGACGCCTGGGCGCGCACGTACTACCGGAATGCAACGGGTGAGGAATTGCGTTCCGTACTCACTCTGATGGGACCCGGCGGGCGCACTTTGCAGACCAACTGTGCGGTCGAAGCGGGTGACGAACCGGGTGTTTGTGAGACACCGCGGGAGCCTTCTCGGGGTGCATCCGGGGATTATTCGGCAGTTGCCGAGTTCGCGCCTGCCGAGGAATCGGACGATGCGCCACTGCTGCTGAGGTCCGGGAGCAACTCCCCTGACAGCGGGGGAAGTTGACGCGTCCACGCGGAACGGACCGCTCCGCGGAAATGGAAGCGCCCGGTCGCTGGCGACGGGGGATGCACCAGCGACCGGGCTTCTAGAACGGTAACAAGAGATCGGCGGTTCGCAAATTCGATCTCGGGTATTCGGACATCGATTCGGCTGCCCCCGGCGAGAGTTGTGACCGGAGTCACCAGTCGCTTCTCACGGCCGGGAAGGATGTCAGCTGAGGGTCACCTGGCGGTTGGTGAGACCACCGCGGGCGCGGCGCTCCTCGGGGGAAAGCGGAGCGTCGGAGGCCAGCGCCTCGGACAGCCGCTCGGCGAACTCGGCCGCCGGCTTCTCGCACTCCTCGGCGCCCATGCCGGTCGGCAGGTCCCAGACGGGGACCATCAGGCCGTGTGCCCGGAACGAGCCGACCAGACGGGTCCCCTCGCCGAGCGAGGTGGCACCGGATGCGTGCAGCCGGGCCAGCGCGTCCAGCAGCTTCTCCTCCGGGTGCGGCATGACCCAGCGCAGGTGGTTCTTGTCCGGCGTCTCGCACCAGTAGGCGGAGTCGACTCCCGTCAGGCGCACGGTGGGGATCGCCGCGGCGTTCGCGCGCTCCAGTGACGCTGACACCTCGGGCGTGGCGTTCTCCGCCGAGTCAGGGATCCAGAACTCGAAACCGGAATGGACGACCGGCGCGAACGCGGCGTCCGGGTCGAGGAGGTCCTGAAGTCGCGGACCGTCACCGGAAACCCGCTCGCCGGCGACCGGGTTGCCCGGAGGCGAGGTGAGCGCGCGGTTCAGGGTGTCGGCGAGGTCGCGGCTCAGGTCGCCGGAGGACGTGTCGTTCTGCAGGCCGAGGAGGACCGACCCGTCGTCGCGGCGCAGCGCCGGCCACGCCATCGGCAGGACGGTCGCGAGCGTCACGGACGGGACGCCGTCGGGCAGTCCGTCCTTCAGCGTCAGCTCGACCGTCGCGGCGGGCACCAGTTCGCGCAGGGCGACCCAGTCGCATTCACCGGCGAGGCCCTCGAACGGACGCTGGACCAGCTCGGTCACGGCGTGCGAGGCCGCGCGGCCGTGACACGCCTTGTAACGGCGGCCCGAACCGCAGGGACAGGGCTCGCGCGCCCCGACCACCGGTACGGGTTCATTGGCGCCTGCGGCGCGGCCCCGGTCCGTGTGCGGAGGCTTCGACGCCTTGGTCTGGGGGCGCTTCTTGGCCATGGTGCGGCTTCTCCCGATTGCGGCGGTGCTGTGTGTGGGCGCGAGCCTAGCCGTCCGCCGCCCTCACGGTGGCACAGCGCCGCACACTCGCCCCGGCCGTGCTCACTTCGTCGGGAGCGTCGGTCGTGCCCGGGTCACAGGGGACCTGGGTCGTGGTCTCGTCGCCCGGGGGCCGGCCGGGACCGCTGCGTACGCGTCACGCGGCCCCTTCTCGTCCCGGCCCGGGGTGGTCGTACCCCGTCGGCCCGGCGCCGTGGTGCTGGCTCCGCCGGAGGTCAGTCGAGGTCGTCGTACGCCTCGGCGAAGTCGAAGCCCGGGCCTGCGACGCGCGTAGCGAAATCCTCGCGCCGGTGCCCTTCCGTCACGATCACCCACACGGTGACCTCGCCGCCCGCGCTGTCGCGGACACCCCACTCCTGGGCGAGCGCGGTGATGATGTTGAGTCCGCGGCCGCCGCGCGCGGTCACCGACGGTGTGGAGGGCACCGGCCGCGTGGGACCGCCGCCGTCCGTCACCTCGACCGTCAGCCGGCCCGCCTGGTCGACGCGCCACTCGGCGCGGATGTCCCCGTCGCCGATCTCGGTACGCCCCAGCGGTCTGCCGTGCCGGCAGGCATTGCTGAGTAGTTCGGACAGAATCAGAACTGCATCGTCGACGACCGATTCCGACACCCCGCTGCGGCGCAGCTGTTCCTGCATACGGTGTCGTGCTGCTCCCACGCCCGCAGGACCATGGGGAACGGCCATGCTCGACGACGTGGGCACCTCCTGTGCCACCACAAACGCCACCCCCGAGACCTCCTTTGCCCCACGCCACGGTGTGAATGCCCCAATGGACTGGACCGGAAACCGGCCAAGGGCGGGCCAGTGACGCACTCATAACGATCGAATACGAACCGAACGCGCCGGTGCACTCCCTGTAAGGGGCGTTACAGACGGCCCAGCTGGGACAGCACCTGCCGCGGCCGGTTGGTGATGATCGCCTCGACACCCAGCCGGACGCAGAGATCGACATCCTCGGGTTCGTTGACGGTCCACACGTGGACCCGCTGGCCGGCCCGGTGGAGCCGGGCGATGTAACCGGGCTGGTTGCGGACGATCCGTATGCCCGGCCCCGCGATCCGGGCGCCGGAGGGCAGCCGTCCGTCGCGCAGCCGCGGACTGACGAACTGCAGCAGATACACGGTGGGGATGCGCGGCGCCGCCACCGAGACCCGGTGCAGCGAGCGGGCCGAGAAGCTCATGATGCGTACGGGAGAGTCCGCGGGCGTCGGCGGGTCGGCGAGGCCGAAGCGGCCGAGGAGCTGGAGCAGCCGGTCCTCGACCTGCCCGGCCCAGCGGGTGGGGTGCTTGGTCTCGATGGCCAGCTCGACACGGCGGCCCGAGTCGGCGACCAGCTCCAGCAGCCGCTCCAGGGTGAGCACCGAGGTGAGGGAGGGGTCACCCCAGTCCGGGCTCTCGGCGGAGTCCTCGCGGCCCTTCCAGGTCCCGAAGTCCAGCGCGCTGAGGTCGGCGAGCTCCAGGGCGGACACGGCGCCGCGGCCGTTCGACGTCCGGTTGACCCGGCGGTCGTGGACACACACCAGATGGCCGTCGGCGCTGAGGCGTACATCGCATTCGAGGGCGTCCGCACCGTCGTCGATCGCCTTCATATAGGCGGCGAGGGTGTGTTCCGGGGCGTCTTCCGACGCACCTCGGTGGGCAACGACCTGGATGTTGTGCTGCCGTGCTTGGGTCACCGCGTCATGGTGTCACCGAGACGGGGAAGGCGTGCGCAGGGGGCTGATCCCAGGCCCGGAACGCGGCCCGGCGACGGGTCCGTCCGGCGCTCTGGGGATGCGTCCTGATTGTCGGAAGTAAAGGATTGCGGGAATACACACAGGTCCTGCTTACAGTGGCCTGACGGGCTGTGGGAAAAGCTTGCGTCGGACAGTTGCTGACCGGTCCCCGCCGAGACAGCGCCGAACGCCGCCCGCCACCCCCGCCCGATCAGGGCCGGAGTACGAACCGCCGCCAGGCACCGGACGAAGCACGACGACGCACGACGTGGAACCTGAGGAGAGAGCTGTGAGCACCGAGAACGAGGGCAACGAGGGCACTGCGCGGCCGGCCGCCCCGTCGGTACCTCCCGTGCCGGCCGGCCCTCCCGAGTTTTCGGGACCCACCGGAGCCGAGCCCACGCACGCCGCGTATCCCGCCCCGTCCCGCCACGACGGGACTCACCCCACCGAGCCGGCCGCGGCCGCGGCCGAGCGTCCCGGGCACTCCCCCCAGCCCGAGCACGCCACCGCGCCGCTGCCGCATCCCGTGCCCGCCGCGGCGCAGGCCGGATCTCAGCAGCCCGGCAGCGGCTGGCCGCCGCCCCCGCCCAGCCTGCCGTCCTACGGCGGCGGGTCCCACGGAGCACACGCCGCCCACGGAGCACACGCCGCCCATGGTGCCGGCGGGCCCCACGGTGCCGGCGGTGACGGCCCGGTCTGGGGCGCTCCGGCGCACGCGGGCGAGGGACCGAGGCGGAAACGAGCCGGCGGACTGGCCGCGGCGATCCTCGTCGCCGCCCTCGTCGCGGGCGGTGTCGGCGGTGGCATCGGCTACTGGGCGGCCGAGCGCAATGACGACGGAATCAACTCCACGACGGTCTCCGCGGCGGACACCCCGAAGGAGATCCAGCGCGAGCCGGGCACGGTCGCGGCCGTCGCGGCCAAGGCGCTGCCGAGCGTGGTCACGATCGAGGCGAAGGCCGGCGGCAGCGGTGCCGACGGCACGGGCGAGAGCGAGGCCGGCACGGGCACCGGCTTCGTCTACGACAGGGAAGGCCACATCCTCACCAACAACCACGTGGTCGCGACGGCGGCGGACGGGGGCACGCTCTCGGTCATCTTCTCCAACGGCAAGAAGTACGACGCGGAGGTCGTCGGCCGGGCCGAGGGCTACGACGTGGCCGTGATCAAGCTCAAGAACGCGCCGTCTGGTCTGAACCCGCTGGCCCTGGGCGATTCCCAGAGGGTCGCCGTGGGCGACTCGACGATCGCGATCGGCGCCCCCTTCGGACTGTCGAACACGGTCACCACCGGCATCATCAGCGCCAAGAACCGCCCGGTGGCCTCCGGTGACGGCTCCAGCGGCAAGAATTCGTACATGAGCGCCCTCCAGACGGACGCCTCGATCAACCCGGGCAACTCCGGCGGCCCGCTGCTCGACGCACGCGGCGCGGTGATCGGTATCAACTCGGCGATCCAGTCGGCGGGCAGCGGCCTCGGCCAGTCCCAGGCGGGCTCGATCGGACTCGGCTTCGCCATCCCGATCAACCAGGCGAAGAACGTCGCGGAACAGCTGATCAAGACGGGCAAGCCGGTCTACCCGGTCATCGGCGCGACGGTCGACATGTCGGGCAAGGACTCCGGGGCCAAGATCGCCACGGAGGGCGCGGGCGGTACGGCGGCGGTGACCGCGGACGGCCCGGCGGCGAAGGCCGGCCTGAAGTCGGGCGACGTGATCACCAAGTTCAACGGCAAGCCGATCGACAGCGGCCCGACACTGATCAGTGAGATCTGGAATCACAAGCCGGGCGACAAGGTGAAGCTGACGTACGAGCGCGGCGGCAAGGAACAGACGGTCGACGTGGTACTCGGTGAACGCCAGGGCGACAGCTGAGCCACCGGGACGGGCGTCGCCCGGTCCCCGGCGGTCAGAGGGCAGTGGCCGTGCGGTGGTCACACGGCCGCTCTCGCCGGGCGGTGGCCACCGGGGCGGTGATCGAAAGCGTGCTGCGACGCGCCGCGTCGGCCCGGTACTCTGTAGGCCGTTCCGCGGCAGGTGAGGCGGGGCGTGGGTGGGTTGCCCGAGCGGCCTAAGGGAACGGTCTTGAAAACCGTCGTGGCAGCGATGTCACCGTGGGTTCAAATCCCACACCCACCGCGTGCAGTTCCCTGAGATCGGCCCCTGACCAGCAGCATCGGTCGGGGGCTGTTCTTGTGTGTTCGCTCGGCCGGTACAGCACGGCGGGATCGCCGGACCTGTCAGGCATCGTCGAGCCACTCGCTCAGTCGGATCCGCACCTGGAAGCTGCTGTCGGTGTGCCAGACCACCGTGCCGCTGACCTGGGCCCCCAGTGCCGGCAGGGTTCCGCCTGCCGGCATGGAGCCGGTGTCGGCCATGCCGACCGCATGAGGAGAACCGTTAATGCGGATGAAGATGCCGAACGGTTGGCGGCCGACGACCTGACCTGTGACAGGGGTGCCTATGGGGAGCGCGGACACGGTTGCCGGCCACGCCCGCCGGATCTGTTCCGGGAATGGATCGTCGGGTCCCCGTCGCCAGCCGAATTCGGTCATGAGGCGATCCTGCCAGTGGAACGGCGCCCAGAAGTCCGGCGGGGTGGGCGGAACGATCCGAAGGGGGCGGAAACGGCCGAGCGCCGTGGCCGACGGACTCGTCGGGCACGGCGCTCGGGGGCCGGCCGGGAAAGAGCGGTTCCCGGCGGCCGGTGCGGCGATCAGTAGGTTGCCGGAACCAGCTTCGGGTCCGGGCCGTAGCTGTTGTCGTGGCGCTTGCCCTCGCTGGCGAGGAACACCAGCATGACGATGAAGCCGACCAGCGGGACGATGCCGATCAGGATCCACCAGCCGGAGCGGTCCGTGTCGTGGAGGCGGCGGACGGTGACACCCAGCGTCGGAAGCAGCACTGCGACGGTGTAGATGCCGCCGAGGATGGGGCTCGTGCCGGCCACGCCGTCGACGATCGCCAGCACAATGCTGATGATCACGCTGAACAGCGTGAACATCCAGTACTCCTGGCGGCGGGCCCGCCCGTTGAACACCGCGTACTTCTTGAGCACGTCCAGGTACCAGTGCATTACGTCCCCCCAAAGGACTGTGGTGGGCCCGTCCTCATGGATCAGGCCAGGGGCAGAACCTATGGGCTTGAAGTGAGCGGGTCAAACTGTTACCAAGAGCGGTTTCGTCGGCTGACTGCCCGTCCGTTCGACCGCGGAGAAAAGGCCAGGTGAAAGGGGGGAGGCCCCATCGCGACGGGGGATACGCGACGGGGCCTCGACAGGGCTGGTGCCCGGACCGCCGACGGTCACGCATGGGGATTCGTGTGGCGTGGGCCACATCGGGAGCAGGGTCGGGCGGCGTGAGGGGTGCCCCCCTCGTGAGGCACCCCTCACGCCTCCCCGTTCCCCCGTTTCCCTCCCCCCGTTCAGCGGCCGCGGCCGGTGGTGAGCCGGTCCGCCGAGGCGATCGTCGCGCGGGCTTCGCGTTCGCTCAGGCCCGCGTGGACCGCCGCTTCGGTGAGGGCGTCGGCGAGGTCTTCCCCGATGCCGTTCTCGTACGCCCGGCATGCCGCCCAGAACAGACGGGTGTTGCGCTGCCCTTCGTGTGCGGCCAGGACGAACTGGACCAGGCCCTGGCCGTGCGGCGGGCGTGATCGCGTGGCGTGCCGGGAGCGCGCGGGGGGTGCGACGAGCCGGAGCAGGGCGCGGGGGCACGGCGCGGGCGAGAGGTCGGCGGTGCCGGGGGCCAGCCGGTACGCACCGTGGGCGGAGACCGAGCCGGGGCCGACCAGATAGCCGCCCGCGCCGCGCACGTCGATGCCGGGGGCGAGCCGGCTCGCGGAGTTCGGTACGACCACGTCCGGCGGACCCGTCAGCCACAGATGGCGGCCACCGCTCGGGGTGAGCACGGTGACCGTCTCCGGAATGGTGAACAGATGCCGCAGCGCCAGGTGCTGGAGTGCGGAGACCGAGTCGGTCGGAGCCTTTGTGTCGAGGTCGATGCCGATCAGATGGTGTGGGGGGCGGCCGCACGCGATGCCGTAGCCGGTGGCCCAGGGTGCGGCCCCGAAGAGTGCGCGCACGCCCGCCGGGTCGGTGGTGGCGTCATGGACGCCGTGGCCGGGGAGGCCGCACTCGCCGCGGCACAGGACCGGCTCGGCCTCGCCGTGGTGTGGGGAACGCAGGGCCGGAAGCTTCGTGGGGGACAGGGGGATGACGGGGAGCCCTCGCTCCGCGGCGGAGAGGGCGTGGGCGAGGGCCAGGGTCGCGTTCTGCCGGTCGGTGATGGCCATGGCTCTATTTTCGTACAAGCGTTCGAAGAAGGGAAGGGGGAGAGATTGGCCGAAAATATGCCGTAACGCTTCCCCCCTTGCGCCTACTGGGTTTTGTCACCTTCGCGTCGCTGAGCTGCGGTTCTGCGATGGAGAAGGGGGTTTATCGACATGTCCTCACGCTTGCGGGGGAATCGCTCCGGGATGGGTGGTTCGCCGGGGATTCGGTGGGCAACTCTGAGATCGCGACGTCGTGACCACGATCCGGAGCGGTCGGCCAACTGCTCTGGAACCAGCCGTACTTCCGCAGTCCCGGTTCCTGGAGGAAATGACATGGCAAGCATCCGTACCGCCCGCGTCCTCGCCGCTGTCGCAGCCCTGCCCCTCACGGCCGCCCTGTTCTCGGGCGTCGCCACGGCCGACAACGGGGCGTTCGCGGACGACGGATCGAACGCGACGGTGGCATCGATCGTCGGCAGCGGCGTCGGTGGCGGCAACTGGGGCAATTCGACCACCAGTCAGCAGGTGGCGAGCGGCGCCGGCGCATCCAATCACAGCAACATCGCCAGCGTGAACGGCTCCGCGTTCACAGCCATCGATCAGTCGAAGACCGTTGTGAACTTCACGAACCTGTGGTGACGACCGGCCCGTCGGGGGGTTCGATCCGGGGGTGAACCACCGCCTGGGGGCGCGGCCGGGGCGTGGGGGGGCGCGCGCGGTGGGGGGGGGGGGGGGGGTGTGGGGTTGCGGGGGGGGGGGGTACAATGGCCCGGCCCCCCCCTTCTGGTTGTTCGTCGCGCGTGTGCGCGTCAGCGCATCTTGCCGCGCGGCATCCGCATGCCCTTCGGCATCGGCCCCTTCGGCAGCGGCATGTTGCTCATCAGGTCGCCCAGCGCCCGCAGCCGGTCGTTGGCGGCCGTGACCTGCGGTCCGGTCAGTACGCGGGGGAGCTTCAGCATGGTGGTGCGCAGCTTCTTCAGCGGCACCTGGCCGTCGCCGTCGCCGACCACGATGTCGTGCACCGGCACGTCCACCACGATGCGCGCCATGCGCTTCTTCTCGGCCGCGAGCAGCGACTTCAGCCGGTTCGGGTTGCCCTCGGCCACCAGCACGATGCCGGCCTTGCCGACGGCCCGGTGGACGACGTCCTGACTGCGGTTCATCGCGACCGCGGGCGTCGTCGTCCAGCCGCGGCCCACGTTCTGCAGGACGGCGGCCGCCGCACCCGGCTGGCCCTCCATCTGTCCGAACGCCGCCCTCTCGGCCCGGCGCCCGAAGATGATCGCCATCGCGAGGAAGGCGAGCAGGAAGCCCAGGATTCCGAGATAGATGGGATGACCGATCAGGTAACCGATCGCGAGGAGGACGCCGAAGGTGACGATTCCCACACCCGCGAGGATCAGACCGATCTTCGGGTCGGCCTTCCGGGTCATCTTGTACGTCAGGGCGATCTGCTTGAGCCGCCCGGGGTTCTCAGCGGCATCGCCGCTGTCAGAGTTTGCCTTCCTCGCCATACCGGGAAGTTTACGTGGCTCAGGAAGTGCGTCCGGCCACGGCCTCCAGTACGTGCTGGGCCTCGACGCGGTCCTTGGCCCGGCGGCGGTCCTCCAGGACCGATGTCCAGGCGTTGCGACGGGCGGTGCGCTGCCCGCTGCCGAGGAGCAGTGACTCCATGGCGCGCAGGGCGTCGGTGACGGACGGGATGGCGGTTGCGCGTACGGGGCGTACTGGCGCGGCCTGCATGGTGACGGTCCCCCTCGGGGTGGGTGACGACGGAGTGCGGGTGGACTCGGTGCGGATGCGGTGGGCGACTCGCCCTGACCGGATGCGGGGAGCTGTCCGGGGAGCGCCGAGTGCGGTGCGTAAAGCCAGAGTCACTGATTGGTGTTACCAGCGCATGACTGACGGGTCAAACACCGATGAAACCTTTACGCCCCGCCCGCGGACACTGACGCGGCCCGTACGCCGCCCCGACCTGCGGGGAGCGTACGAGCCGCGTCGAACTCGCCATTACTCGGCGGTAGTCACTTGTGCCCGATTTCACACAGTCCGGCCGTCACCGGAGGCCGGTCCGTCAGCCCGTCTTTCCGGCCGCGACGGCGGTCCGGCGCTCCATGGCCTGCCCGAACAGCCGGCCCGCGCGGTACGACGAACGCACCAGCGGACCCGACATGACACCGGAGAAACCGATCTCGTCGGCCTCGTCCTTCAGCTCCACGAACTCGTGCGGCTTCACCCAGCGCTCGACCGGGTGGTGACGCACGGAGGGGCGGAGGTACTGCGTGATGGTGATCAGCTCGCAGCCGGCCTCGTGCAGGTGCCGCAGTGCCTCGCTGACCTCCTCACGGGTCTCGCCCATGCCCAGGATGAGGTTCGACTTGGTGACCAGCCCCGCCTCGCGGGCGCGGGTGATCACCTCCAGGGAGCGCTCGTAACGGAAACCGGGGCGGATCCGCTTGAAGATCCGCGGCACGGTCTCGACGTTGTGCGCGAGCACCTCGGGGCGCGAGGAGAAGACCTCGGCCAGCTGCTCGGGCACCGCGTTGAAGTCGGGGATGAGCAGCTCGACCTTGGTGTGGCCGCCCTCGCGCTCCGCGGTCATCGTGTGGATCTGGCGCACGGTCTCCGCGTACAGCCAGGCACCGCCGTCCTCCAGGTCGTCGCGGGCGACGCCGGTGATGGTGGCGTAGTTCAGGTCCATCGTGACGACGGACTCGCCCACCCGGCGCGGCTCGTCACGGTCGAGCGCCTGCGGCTTGCCCGTGTCGATCTGGCAGAAGTCACAGCGCCGGGTGCACTGGTCACCACCGATGAGGAAGGTGGCCTCGCGGTCCTCCCAGCATTCGTAGATGTTGGGACAGCCCGCCTCCTGGCACACGGTGTGCAGTCCCTCGCTCTTGACGAGTTTCTGCATCTGCGTGTACTCGGGGCCCATCTTCGCCCGGGTCTTGATCCACTCGGGCTTGCGCTCGATGGGGGTCTGGCTGTTCCGGACCTCCAGGCGCAGCATCTTGCGTCCGTCGGGTGCGACAGCGGACACGTCGGCGCCCCTTTCTGCGATCGCGCGGCATTCGATTCTGCGGCGCACACCAGGGTACGCCCGTCAATTGTTCGGCCCTACGTCCGGCCAACCCGCGGACCCAGGGGTGCATTCCCTAAACGGCGGCTTCCACGGTCACATCCGGGGCGGCGTCCACGATCCTCGGCCGCAGCTCCGCGTTCTCCAGCACGGCTCGCAGGTGCTTCTCCACCACGGGGAGCACCTCCTCCATGGTCACATCCCGGCCGAGCTCATTGGCCAGGGAGGTGACTCCGGCGTCCCGGATGCCGCACGGCACGATCCGGTCGAACCAGGTGTTGTCCGGGTTCACATTGAGCGCGAAGCCGTGCATGGAGACGCCCTTGGCGATACGGATGCCGATGGCGGCGAGCTTGCGGTCCTCGCGGCGCTGGCCGGCGTTGGACGGGGCGTACTCGGGCCCGTTCAGCCGAGGATCGAACTCCTCGTCCTCGAGCCGCGGGTCGAAGTCGAGCGACAGACCGCCGAGCGAGGGGCGCTGCTCCACCGGGTCGCCCAGCACCCACACACCGCTGCGGCCCTCGACGCGGCTGGTCTCCACACCGAACTCCGCGCACGCGCGGATCAGCGCGTCCTCCAGACGGCGCACATGCGCGACGACGTCGACGGGACGCGGCAGCTTCAGGATCGGGTAGCCCACCAGCTGGCCGGGGCCGTGCCAGGTGATCTTGCCGCCGCGGTCGACGTCGACCACGGGCGTGCCGTCCAGGGGGCGCTCGCTGTCGGCCGTACGCCGTCCCGCCGTGTACACGGGCGGGTGCTCCAGCAGCAGACAGGTGTCCGGGATCTCGTCCTGGAACCGGGCGGCATGGACCTCGCGCTGCTTCTGCCATGCCTCCTGGTACTCGACGGCGTCCTCGCCGAACCCCAGCCGGACGAACCGCAGCTCACTCACGGCAGTGCCTCCCTAGAACCTTCAGCGTGCACGTATTCGCGCCCCAGCCACTGTACGGCGGCTCGCGGAAACGCGGTCCGGGGGTGCCCGCCGTCAGCGCCTGTCAGCGTCGACGCCAATCCTCACACGATCGGATGAATGTGGGGCGAAGGTGGCGGTCCGGGCGCGATGGGCCGCTAAATTCACGCCGTTCCATGAGGGCTGGCGACCGGCCCGGAAGGCAGGAGACCGCACAGCTGATGACGGAACGACCATCGCAGCGCATCCCCAACCGCCAGCTCGCCGCGCTCATCGCAGAAGCCGGATTCTCCAACGCAGGACTTGCCCGCAGGGTTGACCAGCTGGGACTCGAGCACGGCTTGGACCTGCGCTACGACAAGACGTCCGTGACGCGCTGGCTCCGCGGTCAGCAGCCGCGCGGGACGACGCCCGCGCTCATCGCCGAGGTGTTCACCCGCCGCCTCGGGCGCCGGCTGTCCGCCCAGGACCTGGGCCTGGACGCCTGTGCGCCGGTGTACGCGGGGCTGGAATTCGCGGCGACCCCCGAGGAGGCCGTGGACATCGTCGGCGGTCTGTGGCGCAAGGACTCCGGCAGCCACGCGGAACTGCGGAAGATCGCGTTCACCCCGGCGGGGCTGGTCGTGCCGAGCCGGGACTGGCTCATCGGGCGGGCCGACGAGCGCGTGGGGCGGAGTGACGGGACGGGCGCCAGGGTGCCCGCCCAGGGCGGGACGTCCGCCGTGCCGCGGCAGCGCGGCGCCGTCGACCGGGGGCCCGGCCAGCGGGTGTCCGGCGGCGACATCGCGGCGCTGCGCTCGGTGGGCGAGCTGTTCCGCTCGCTGGACCACGCGTACGGCGGCGGGCACGCCCGCCAGGCGCTGGTGCGCTACCTGGAGCACGAGGCCGAGCCGATGCTGCGCGGCTCGTACGGCGAGACGACCGGGCGGCGTCTGTTCGCCGCGGTCGCCGATCTGACCCGGCTGGCCGGCTGGACCTCGTACGACATCGCGGCGCACGGACTGGCCCAGCGCTACTTCGTCCAGGCGCTGCGGCTCGCCCAGGCGGCGGGGGACCGGGCGTACGGCTCCTATGTGCTGGTCACCATGAGCCGCCAGGCGGTCTATCTCGGCCACGGGCGCGAGGCCGTGCAGCTCACCCGGGTCGCCCAGCAGGGCATGGGGTCGTCGGCGCCGCCGCTGGTGCAGGCGATGCTGCACTCGGTGGAGGCGCGGGGACACGGGGTCCTGGGCGAGGTCCGCGCGTGCACGGCGGCGCTGGTCCGTGCGGAACGGGCGCTGGAGGCGGCGCGGCCGGGGGACGAGGCACCGCACTGGGCGCGGACTTTCGACGAGGCGCAGCTGGCCGACGAGATGGGCCACTGCCACCGGGACCTCCAGCAGTACCGCCCGGCGATCCAGCACGCGGAACGCTCACTCCAGCTCCGCGCCCCGGGCTTCGCGCGCAGCCGCCTGTTCTGCCGGGTGGTGCTGGCGTCGGCCCGGCTGGGCCTGGGCGAACTGGACCAGGCGTGCGCGCTGGGAGCGGAGGCGGCGCTCCAGGCGTCGGAGATGCGGTCGGCTCGGGCGGTGGAGTACGTACGGGACTTCGAACGCCGGCTGGAGCCGTATCGGGACGCGGCGCCGGTACGGGGGTACCGGGACCGGGTCTCGACCCTGGGGTAGCGGCACGGCTGGGGTTGCCGCCTGACCTTGTTTCGTCGGGTGCGCGGGCGGATTCAGCCTCGCCGGCGTTTGAGGCGCGGGGTTCGGGGCGGAGCCCCGGCGGCGGAGCGGGGACGACGACTTCACCGGCCCCGGCCGTACCTCGGTCATTTTCTATCTTTTTGCGCCTTTTGCCACTCGTGAATCAGTAAATATGTATCTGAAAGTAAAGCGCCATGGCGAAATGGCGGCATATTCGAACTTCTGGGCGTTAATGGTTGCGCACGCCAGTGGCCGTCATTTAGAACAAAAGGGCCTACCGGTCCCATACCGCGATTCGCGCACCAAGCACTCTCATTGCTGAGCAACAGGTGCATGGCGTGCCTTCTGCGTGTATGTCGCCGACGCGCGCTGGACGACCGATTCCGGCCGTCCCGATGACCAGCGGCCCTCTGCGGCCCCGGCCGGGCATCGCCCGGCAGCTCTACCTGCACGGCCCGGTTGGGGCCGACTCCACGGAAGCTGCACGCCATGAGCGTAGAAACGTTTCTCTCCTCTTCTTCGAAGCGGTCCGACCCTGCCGCCGCCGCGCAGACGCCGAACAGCTTCACCGTCAGTACGCAATTGATGGAAGATGCCGTGGTCGCCAGTGCGGTGAGCATGCGCGACGGCCGCAACCAGCAGGCGCTCTTCGCCAATCCCTTCAACAAGGGGAGTGAGGAAGCGCTCATCATCGACGACGAGGGCCACCTCACCTACCTCGCGCGCACGGCCGCCTCCGAAACCGGCTGGAAGCAGCAGCAGGTCGTGGTTGCCGACGAGCCGGCGCTGTGCGACGAAGTCGTGACCGTGGTCCACCCCGACGGAACCGTCTGGGCGGCGTGCGTCCCTACATGGGCCGCCGACGACTGGCTCTTTCTGCGTCTGGTCCAAAAGGGCCGGACCGACAAGGGCGAGCCCATCTGCGCCTGGGTGCGTGAGGCCGGCGTGCTGAAGGACCTGCCGCGCAGCGAACTCGGCCTGGCCGTGAGCTACTCACCCGATGCCGGACCCACGCTGATATCCGGTCACATCGAAACATCCGGCACGGACAGGCAGTTGGTCATCGGCATCGTCTCAGCCGCCTTCCTGACCCCGGGCTCCGACGGGATCAACGGCTGGACGGCGGTCACACGCACCGTGCCCAACGTGCCCCCCGACACCATCTCCATCGCCGGCGGAGGGTTCGTCAGCACCCGTTCGACAAAGGACAAGCCCTTCCACGTCGTCTACCTGCGCGACATCCGCGGCTCGGCGGAACGCACCATCCGCGTGAGCTTCTCCGGCACGCAGGGGCAGCAGCCGGACACCTCGATCTACGGCAAGTTCTGCGGCACCTGGAACGCCCCGGCGCTCCCGCAGATGAACCAGCAAAGTGATGTGGGTGTGGCGTGGCTCGACCCCAACGGGTCGCTGCACTTCACCTACTGGACCCCCAACAGCCGCGTCGAAGCGGGCTCGCTCCCCGTCCAGCTGGTACGCGCGCAGATCTGGCAGGACGCCGACAACTCCCTGCATGTCTTCGGCCTCGACAGCCGTAACACGCTGCAGGTGATCCATCAGCAGGCCTATGTCCAGGACGGTGACGCGCTGCGTCTGCGGTGGACCGAGGCCCGCGCGACCTCCGGCGCTGCCACCACCGTCTCCGTGGGCCTGCATGCCAAAGTCGCGGCCTATCACCTGGACCCGTACCCGGACTACCGGCCCAACGAGCTCATCACCATGGAGGGAATGCTTCCGTCCGAGTCCTTCTGCATCTGTACGCAGGACCTGGTCAACGGTGAGTGGGCCATGGACCGGGTGCGGCTGGCATCCACCGAACACCCGCACCTGGTCAGCCACTACGTCGCCGACGTCACGCTGGTCGACGGGACGGGGTTCGCCGTACCCAACCAGCCCGTCGACGTCTCCGCCGACACCCTCGTCGAGGTGCAGATCGACAGCCGTTCGTACCTCGTAGGGCCCGGACGCAGTGCCCGGTCCATGACCGGGCCCACGGGGAAGGCCTCCATCTCCGTCGCGGCTCGCGGACTCACGCCCGCCGTCATCGTGCTCAATGCCGAGGGTGTCGCGAACGGCACCTCGATCGACTTCTCCGCCCCCGTCAGCGACTACCTGGCCGGCAAGGGCACCCTCCCCTCGCAACGCGGCCTACTGAACGCGGACGAGCTGCGCAACGCCCAGGTCACGAACGCCCGAGGGGAGCAACAGCCGCTCGTGGCCGACTGGAACAAGATCAAGGACAAGTACCAGCTCGAACCGCAGACCGTCGTCGAGCACTGCAAGGCTGTCTACGGCATGGCCACGGGAGACCAGAAGCTGCCCCGCATGTCCGTAGCGGGCTTCCGGGCACCGCAGGAGGTCAAGGGCTACGTCATTCAGTTCTGGGATCCCTCCAGGCCGGCGTTCCAGATCTTCCGCACCCAGGAGCAGATCGACGATTACCACGCCTACCGCGACAGCCACCCGTCCTACGGTGGCTGGTGGGACGACGTCACGAGCTGGGTGAGTGACGTGTGGGAGGGAATCAAGACCGGCGCCACGCAGATCGCCGAGATCTTCGTCGATGCCGTCGTGAAGCTCGCCATCTGGGTCGGCGACGCCATCGTCTCCCTCGGGGAATTCATCGTGGAGACGGTGGAGCAGGCCGCGCGCGCAGTGGAAGCGGTGTTCCAGGCGATCGCCGACGCGGTCCAGCGAGCCATCGACTGGCTGAAGTCCTTGTTCGCTCTGAAGGACATCTGGGACACCGCGCAAGCACTCGAGAAAGCGTTCAAGTCCCTCGGTCCGATCGCCGTCTCGACGATCGACTATCTCCGCCCGCAGGCGCGCGGATGGTTCGCGGACAAGGAGGCCCGGTTCGACGCGCTGCTCGACTCCCTGCTGGCGGAGTACAAGGGCGCCCGCATGGACGACTTCCAGAACAAGGTCCCACCGGCCACGGCGCCCACCGGCACACCTCTTGAGAAGGACAAACTGAGTACACCGCAGGCCACGTGGATGTACAACAAGACGTTCTCGTCCGCGAATCCGGGACTCAAGGAGCTCTGGGACCCGCCGATGCGGCCGCAGGACGAGGACACTCTCGCGGATATCAATGATCTGCTCAGCTCCCTCCTCGGCTCGCCCAGTCTGGAAAGCCTCATCGAGCAGGGCAAACTGCTCTACGACGCGATCGACAAGTTCTGCGAAGTCGACTCCGGCAGTGGCGCCGGCAGGTCCGCCTTCGAGGAGGTCGTCGAAGCGGTCCGCTCACTGGTCAAAAAGGCCATCCACGCACTGTCGGACCTTGCCGACAAGTTCCTCGAGGTCTCGTCGAAACTCAGCGCGAAATTCTGGGACCTCCTCGACCTGCCCATCCCGACTGTCGTCGGTGCCCTCTTGAACACCCTGTACAAGTGGGTGGGCAAGATGGCGACCGGAACGGAGCCCACAGGCGACCTGACGCTCGGAAAGCTGGTCTGCCTCATCGCCGGGTTCTTCTACACGGTCGTCCACAAACTGATCCACGGCGTCGACAACCCGCCGTTCCCCAACGGCGACTTCCCCGAGATCCCGCTGCCCCCCTGGGATCCGCGCTACGACGCCGCGAGTACCCCCGCGGAGGACGACTGGGAATTCAACGCCCAGATGGTCAGGCTTCAGGCCGGATTCGGGATCGTCTGCATGGTCGGGCAAGGGCTGACCGTAGGCGTGAGCGACTACTACATGCCTGTGTACGCGGCACCCGACAACCCTGTGCCACCGGATTCGGTCATCTCCACCGTCGCGATGATCAACGCCGCGACCGATGTGTTCACTCTGGCGTCACTCGTCTACACGATTCCTCCCATCATGGGCGACTACAAGTGGGAGAACAAGGAAGGGGCCGCCGCCTGGGGAGTCCAGACAGCCCGGCTTGCCGTGGACTTGGGTCTGACCGTGGTCGGTCATCTCATCGAGAAGATCGGGTACCGGTCGACGCTGCTCAAGAACCTCGGGACGGTGCTCAACAAGGCCCACCACATCTTCGAGGGCTCGATCGCTCACCTCCTGGTGGGTTCGGTCAGCCTCGGCTGCGGTGTTGCGGCCGTCCAGAAACATCCTCCCGCCAACGAGCAGCTGGCGCAGTGCGCGCTTGCCAGCGCGGTACTCCAGAACACACCGGACATCGTCCAGTTCTTCCGAGCCGTCGTCCGGTGGTTCTTCGGGGCCGAACCGCAGGTCAACTACGCCTACGGGGTGTTGGCCGTGGTGGACGGGGTCGCGGTGGCGGCGGCCAACGGACTGATCGGCATACCTGCCGCTATGGCGGGGGAGCATCCGCCCACTCTGGATACGACGAAGACGCCGCCTTCGCAGTCCAAAGGCACGCCCTTCGTGTGGCAGCCCACCGGTTCCGGGGGGACCGAGGCGTACAACAAGCCGGCCGTCTGGGAATTCTCCGGCCTGCCGCCGTCGCTCGCCGGCGACGCGAAGACCGGCAAGATCACCGGCACGCTGCCCGATACGGCGCGTGACTACGACGTCACCGTCACGATCAAGGACAGCTTCTCTCCACCGCTGGGAGCGAGCCACACCTTCACGCTCAAGGTCACGTAGCCCGCGTTGCTTCCCGCCGCCGAGATGGTCCCCATGCGCCGACCGGGGACCATCTCGCCGTGTTTCGCGGCAGATCCACGTCAGTGATCGTGACACCCAGCAACACCGTGCGGGACAGCTGCTACGCCGCCGAGCGGAGCGGCGCCCGTTCCGGCGCGCGTACGCCCATGTCCCGCAGCACCGCCTCCGCCGCCCTCCGGCCCGAGTGCAGCGCCCCCTGCACCGTGCTCGTGTCCCGGTGGTCCCCGCACACGTACAGGCCCGCCAGCAGGCGCACCGGGCGGCGGATGTCGTGCGGTGGTGGCATCGCCGGGACCGCCTCCGGGTTGTGGTGGACCGCCAGCAGTGACCAGTCCGCCGTCGGTGTCCCGTACAGCTTCGCCAGATGCGTGCGGACCTGGCGGTCCAGATACGGCGGCGGTGTGCCCAGCACCGTCGAGGAGATCAGCACCCGGCCGCGCGGCGCCCGCGTCGGGTCGACCTCGCTCATCACCGCCGTGTGCGAGACAGGGCCGTCCCGCTCCGCGTCGAGGACCAGCGCCGATCCGGTGGGCGGTGCGCACGGCGCGGTGTGGTGCAGCACCGTCACCGGATGGAACGCCGGCACCCGCAGACCCGGCAGCAGTTCGGCCGCCTCCCGCGCCCCCGTCGCCAGCACCAGCGCGCGGCAGGTGAGTTCGCCGTAGTCCTCGGTGCTGACCCTGTTGATCGACGCGTCCTTGACCCGCACGCCCGTGAGCACCGTGCCCTGCGGCAGTGCGGCGGCCAGTCGCTCCGGCAGCGTCGCCGCGCCGCCCTCCGGGACGCACATCCGCCCCCGGGCGAAGCCCCGCAGCGCCAGGTCGGCGCACCGGCTCGACGTCGTCAGCTCCGGGTCGCCGAGCAGCGCCGACAGCAGCGGGCGCAGAAAGCCCTGGACCGTACGGGCGGGGAGGCCGCGCGCGGCCAGCGACTGGGCCGTGGTCCGTTCCGGACGGGCCGTCAGGCGCTCCACGGACGTACCCGCGAGCCGGGCGAGGGACGCGCCGAGCCGGGCCTCGTCCAGCGGCCTGGGAGCGCCGGCGAGGGCGCGCGCGACTGTGAACGCGCCCCCTATGCCCCGGAGGGCGTGCGGCGGCCCCCACGCCGTGCCCCGAGCCCCCTGAGCCGCCCCGTTCCGTACCGCCCGCAGCGACCCCCGTCCCGCGCTCCCCGGCTCCGACGCCCGGTGGACCGTCTCCCCGGTCCGCTGAAGCCGCCCTCCGCTGTGCACGAGGACACCCGGTGCGAACGGCCGCAGAACCACATCCCCGAGGCCGGCCGTGCGATGCAGCTCGGGATACGAGGTGTTGAGCAACTGGCCCGCGCGGTCGAGCCGGAAGCCGTCGATCTCCTCGGTGGCCATGCGGCCGCCCGGCTTGGCGGCGGCCTCCAGCACAGTGACGCTGAGGCCTGCCGCGATGAGCTGATGAGCCGCCGAGAGACCGGCTGTACCGGCCCCGACAATGATGACGTCCGCATGGTGAGCGGTGCTGATGAGCACGTGCCCCTCCCCGAGGTCGGCGCGGCTGGTGGGAGGCTCATGCCCCCATCAGGCTCCCGGGATACCCGAGTTCGGTCGAGAGTAGGCAGCCGTGGCCGAAGCGCGGCTCGCGCACGCGGCGGGGCACCGTAGCGCGGGGGGCGCGCGTCTGCCGAGGTCGCGCGCCGGGTCCCGCGCCCGGACGCCGGGGGTGTGACGGGCCGTCACCGCAGCCCCGCGCCCGGACACCGGCGCGCGACGGGCCGTCACCGCAGGGCCGCGCCCGGACTCCGGCCGCGCGACGGGCCGTCACCGCAGGGCCGCGCCGACCGCCTCGTCGATGCCGGGAAACGCGAACGTGAACCCCGAGTCCAGCAGCCGTCGCGGCAGCACCCGCTGGCTGCCCAGCACGTCACCCGCCATGTCGCCGAGCGCGATCTTCAGCGCGGCCGACGGCACCGCGAAGACCGTCGGCCGGTGCAGCGCACGCCCCATGGCAGCGGTCACCTCCCGGTTGGTGACCGGCTGCGGGGACGTGAGGTTCACCGGACCCGACAGGGACTCCGTGTCCAGGATGTGCCGGAGCGCCGCGACCTCGTCGTGCAGCGCAATGAAGCTCCAGTACTGCCGGCCGTCACCGAGCCGCCCACCGAGACCCGCCTTGAACAGCGGGAACATCCGTCCCCACGCCCCGCCCTTGCGGGAGACCACCAGCCCGGTCCGGGCGAAGGCGGTCCGTACGCCGGCCTCGGCCGCCGGGGCCGCCGCCTCTTCCCACTCCACGCACAGATTCGGCAGAAAACCGTCCCCCGGTGGGGCCTCCTCGTCCACCGCGCGGTCCCCCGTGTCGCCGTAGAAGCCGACCGCGCTGCCGCAGACGAGCACCCGCGGCGGGGTGTCCAGCGACGCGAGGGCCTCCGCGACCGCGGCCGTGCCCAGCACCCGGCTGTCGTGGATCTCCTTGCGGTACGCGTCCGTCCAGCGCCGCGCCCCTACCCCGGCTCCGGCGAGGTGCACCACGGCCTCGCAGCCCACCAGTCCCGCCGCGTCGACGTACTGCCGGTGCGGGTCCCATTCGACCTCGTCCCCGCTCCGCGCGGGCCGCCGCACGAGGCGCACCACCTCGTGCCCGTCCGAGCGCAGTGAGCGCACAAGTGCCGTACCGATGAGTCCGGTGGAGCCGGTGACCGCGATCCGCATGGCCTCATCCTGCCCCGGCCGACCCCCGTGACACAGTTGCCTCCATGCCCGAGTCGCACATACGCCCCGCACTGCGTACCGACGAGGAGGCTCTCGGCCGGCTCGACCGGGACACCTGGTCGACGCTGCACGCCGTGACACCGAGACCGTTGCCTCCGTACGCACCGTTCTTCGACGCCCAGCACCCGCCCGGCGACTTCCTCGTCGCCGAGGACGCCGACGGCACGCTCATCGGCTTCATCCGCCTCGTCCCGCCCACGCCCCTCGCGTGCAACCAGCACGTGCGCCAGATACAGGGCCTCGCGGTGGCGACCCGGGCCCGCGGCCGGGGGACCGGGCGGGCCCTGGTGCGGGCGGCGTGCGAGCTGGCACGCCGGCAGGGCGCGGTGCGCATCACCCTGCGGGTGCTCGGGCACAACAAGCCGGCCCGGGCGCTGTACGAGGCCGAGGGGTTCGCGGTCGAGGGCGTGCTGCCGGGGGAGTTCTGGCTGGACGGCCGCTACGCCGACGACGTCATGATGGGCCGCTCCCTCGGCTGAGGACGCCCGGCGAGCGCTGCCCGCGGGCGGTTCTCACAGGTCGCCGAAGCGCTCCCACAGCTTGGGGAAGCGCTGGGCCAGCGCGGAGTCGTCGTCGAAGTCGAAGGGCGTGCCCGCGGGCTCCGCGGTCTGTGGCGGGATCCCCAGGTCCGGTGCGACGACACCGGTGAGCTGCTCGTACGCCTCGTCCGCCGCGTACCCGAGCTCCTCACCGTCCCCGTCGATGTCCTCGTCGAACTCGTCCAGCAGTTCGGCCAGCTCGTCCGGGTCGTGCACCGCGCCTTCGAAGACCTCCCGGCCCTGGCCGATGAGCCAGCAGCGGAAGTAGTCGAACGCGTCGTCGCTGGCGCCGCCGAGCAGCACGGCAGCAGCCCCCCACAGGTCCCAGGTGTAGGCGCGGTTGTAGCGGGCCTCGAAGTGCCGGGCGAAATCCAGCACGGAGTCGGGGTCGAGTTGCAGCAGCCGCTCGACCAGCAGATCGGCATGGTCCTCGGGGTCACCCTCGGCGCCTTCGCGGGTGCTGTCGACGATCTCCCAGAACTCCGTCTCGTCCATCACGGGTCCAGCATCGTGGTTGGCGGGGGGCTGCGCACGCGGAGCCACGAAATGCCGACTCTTTTGAATGGCGGACAGAAGGTGTCGGGTATTCGTGCGACGGTCGGTTCATGACGACGCAGAAGACACTTGCCGGGAAAATCGCCCTGGTCGCGGGGGCCACACGGGGCGCGGGGCGCGCCATCGCCGAACAGCTCGGCGCCGCCGGGGCGACCGTGTACGTGACCGGCCGGACCACGCGTACGCAGGTCAGCGAGGTCGGCCGGGCCGGCGAGACCATCGAGCAGACCGCGGACCTGGTGTCCTCCGCCGGCGGTACGGGCATCGCGGTGCAGACCGATCACCTCGAGGCGGATCAGGTACGGGCTCTGACCGAGCGCATCGACCGCGACCACGGGCGTCTCGACATCCTGGTGAACGACGTCTGGGGCGGGAACTTCCTGCTCGACTTCAACACGAGGATGTGGGACGTCGACCTGGACCGCGGGCTGCGGATGCTGGACCTCGGCACTCGCAGCCACATCATCACCAGCAGCATCGCGCTGCCCCTGCTGGTGCGTGAGCCCGGCGGCCTGGTCGTCGAGGTGACCGACGGCACGGCCGAGACGAACAAGGGTTTCCGCGAGAACTTCTTCTACGACCTGGCGAAGAACACGCCGATCCGGATGGCCTTCATCCTCGGCGAGGAGCTGAAGAGCGTCGGGTGCTCGGCCGTGGCGGTCACGCCCGGCTTCCTCCGCTCCGAGGAGATGCTCGACATCTTCGGCCTCACCGAGGAGACCTGGCGGGACGGGATCGACAAGCAGGAACACTGGGCGCTGTCGGAGTCGCCGCTGTACCTCGGCCGCGGGGTGGCGGCGCTGGCAGGGGACCCGGAGCGGGCCCGCTGGAACGGGATGTCGCTGGACAGCGGGAGGCTGGCGAGGGAGTACGGCTTCACCGACGCGGACGGGAGCCGGCCGGACGTGTGGGGCTACATGCTGGCGGAACAGGCGGGCGGAACGCCGTCGATCGACGACTACCGGTAGACGACCGCCGGCCGGAGACCTGGGGCCACCGGCGGTCCGCCCGTCGGCAGGGGCGGTCTACCGGTAGAGCCGGGCCGTCCGCTCCGCCGTCTCCGCGAACTGTTCCCGCAGCTCCGGTGGCTCCAGGATCTCCACCTCCGGGCCCAGCGCGAACAGCTGGCCGAAGGCCACCTGGTAGCTCTCCACCGGCAGGGTGAGGGTCAGCCGGCCCTCCGCGTCCGGAGGGCCGGCCGAGGACAGGGCCTCATCGGCCGCCGCGCGGTCGGTGAGGTGCGGGAGGCGCGCGGCGCCGCGTTCCGTCACCCGGAGCACCACCTCCGCCCGCAGGATGGAGCGCGCGAACTGCGCCGCGCGCTTCTCCCAGAACCCGGGCAGATCGAATTCCTCGTCGCGTTCGAAGAACGAGCCGCCCCGCTCCACCGAGGAGAACCGGTCGATCCGGTACACCCGGAACGTGGCCTCCGCACGGGCGCAGAGGTACCAGACACCCGCCTTCAGCACGAGGCCGTACGGTTCCAACTCCCGCTCCACCTCCGCGTCCTGACGGCGGTAGGCCGCCCGGACGCGGCGGTCCTCCCAGACCGCCTCCGCGATCGCCGGGAGCAGCTCCGGTGTCCGCGGCTCCTGGTACCAGCCGGGGGCGTCGAGATGGAAGCGCTGCGCCGCGCTCTCGGAGGCGTTGCTCACCGAGGGCAGCAGCGCCGCGGACACCTTCAGCCGGGCCGCGGACGCCGCGTCCTCCAGTCCCATGTCCCTGAGCGCGCCCGGCAGCCCGGAGAGGAACAGGGCCTCGGCCTCGCTGCGGCCGAGGCCCGTCAGCCGGGTGCGGTAGCCGCCGATCAGCCGGTACCCGCCGGCCCGCCCGCGGTCCGCGTAGACCGGGACCCCGGCCTCCGAGAGCGCGAGTGCGTCTCGGGTGATGGTCCGCTCCGAGACCTCCAGTTCCTCGGCCAGCTCGGCGCCGGTCATGGAGGGTCTGGCCTGGAGGAGCAGCACCATCTTGATCAGCCGGGCAGCACGCATGCCCCCATCATGGCCCAGCTCAGGCGAGGGGCTCCTGGAGTTCCGTCACCCACTTGTCGAAGTCGCCGGGCGGGCATTCCAGGGACACTTCGCGGGCGTAGCCGGCCGAGATGTGGCCCCCCGACTCGATCCAGCGGGCCAGTGTCTGCGCGGTCGGCAGGACGCCCTGCATCGAGCCGCGGTGCACGATGGTCGCCGCCCGTTCGACGGCCGGCAGCTCCACGATCGCGAAGTCCAGGTCCGGCCGGTGGGCCTCGGAGACGGTGACGCCCGCGTGCACGACCACGGCGCCGTTCCCCTCCGGCGCGTCCTCGTAGTAGGCGATACCGGGTCCGGTCGGCGTCACGCCGGACGCCTCCACGCGGCGGAACAGTTCCTCGTACAGGGGAGAGATGACGGGCCCGATGTCCTCGGGTCCGTAGCTCGCTGCGGTGGCGGTCAGCTCGGCCACCCGCACGGCGGGGACGCTCTTCACGATGACGTCGTCGGTGGGCATGAAACCCTCGCTCTCGATCGACCGGAGCCTCGCCTCGACCTGCGCCAGCCGTGCGGCCGCCGCGGCCATCGCCTCCTCCAGCTCCGCCCGTCGCAGCACGAGCATCCCGCGCAGTTCCTCCGTGCCCACCTTGTCCTCCAGGATCTCCTGCACCTGTTGCAGGGTGAAGCCGAGATCCTTGAGGGCGATGACACGGTTGAGGCGGGCGAGCTGGGCGGCCGTGTAGTAGCGGTAGCCGCTGTACGGGTCGGTGTGGGCGGGACGCAGCAGCCCGATCGCGTCGTAGTGACGCAGCATGCGGGCCGACACACGGCCGTGCCTGGCGAAGTCTCCGATGGTGAACATGACGCCTCCCACTGCACGCCTTCACACGGTGTCAGGGTCAAGCATCGCCCGTGCGGACAGAGGAGGACCCCGGCGGGGGTGGCTCCGCCGGGGTCCTCGCACGCACACGCCTCAGAGGGCTACAGGCCGTAGCGCTCCCGCGCCTCCTTCACGGCGGAGGCCGGTACCTCGCCGCGCTTGGCGAGCTGGGCCAGAGCCGCGACGGTGATCGACTGCGCGTCCACGCCGAAGTGCCGGCGGGCCGCCTCGCGGGTGTCCGAGAGACCGAAGCCGTCCGTGCCGAGCGAGGACCAGTCCTGCTCGACCCACTGGCTGATCTGGTCCGGGACCTGACGCATCCAGTCGCTGACCGCGAGGACCGGGCCCGGAGCGCCCTCCAGCGCCTGGGCGACGTACGGGGTGCGCTGCTCGCCGCGGAGCAGGGCCTCGTCGGCCTCCAGCGCGTCCCGGCGCAGCTCGCCCCACGATGTCGCGGACCACACGTCGGCCGTGACGCCCCAGTCGGCGGCGAGCAGTTCCTGCGCCTCCAGGGCCCAGTGGATCGCCGTGCCGGAGGCCAGCAGCTGGAGCCGCGGCGCGTCCGCGGAGGCCGGCACGCCTTCCTTGAAGCGGTACAGACCGCGCAGGATGCCTTCCTCGACGCCCTCGGGCATCGCGGGCTGCACCTTGGGCTCGTTGTAGACCGTCAGGTAGTAGAAGACGTTCTCGTTCTGGTCGGCATCCCGCCCGTACATCCGGCGCAGACCGTCCTTGACGATCACCGAGATCTCGTACGCGAACGCCGGGTCGTAGTTGAGCGACGCCGGGTTGGTGGACGCGATCAGATGCGAGTGGCCGTCCGCGTGCTGGAGGCCCTCACCGGTCAGCGTCGTACGTCCGGCGGTGGCGCCCACGATGAAGCCCTTGCCGAGCTGGTCGGCGAGCTGCCACATCTGGTCGGCCGTGCGCTGCCAGCCGAACATCGAGTAGAAGATGTAGAACGGGATCATCGGCTCGCCGTGCGTCGCGTACGACGTGGAGGCGGCGATGAAGTCGGCCATGGACCCGGCCTCGGTGATCCCCTCGTTGAGGATCTGGCCGTCCTTGGCCTCCTTGTAGTACATCAGCTGGTCGCGGTCGACCGGCTCGTACGTCTGCCCCATCGGCGAGTAGATGCCGGCCGAGGGGAAGAGCGACTCCATACCGAAGGTGCGGGCCTCGTCGGGGACGATCGGGACCCAGCGCCTGCCGGTCTCCTTGTCCCGCATGAGGTCCTTCACCAGCCGGACGAAGGCCATGGTGGTGGCCATCTCCTGCTTGCCGGAACCCTTTTCGAGCGCCTTGAAGCCGCGCTCCTCGGGGGCGGGCAGTGCCACGGCCCGCACCCGGCGGGCCGGGGCGGGGCCGCCGAGGGCCGCGCGGCGCTCCTGGAGGTAGCGGACCTCGGGGGAGTCGGCGCCGGGGTGGCCGTAGGGCACCAGGCCGTCGGCGAACGCGCTGTCCGGGATGGGGAGACCGAGCAGGTCCCGCATGCCCTTGAACTCGTCCGTCGTCAGCTTCTTCATCTGGTGGTTGGCGTTCTTGGACTCGAAGCCCTTGCCGAGCGTGTAGCCCTTGACCGTCTGCGCCAGGATCACGGTCGGCGCACCCTTGTGCTCGACGGCCGCGCGGTACGCCGCGTACACCTTGCGGGCCTCGTGGCCGCCGCGGGAGGTGAAGAAGAGTTCGGCGATCTTGTCGTCGGTGACCAGCTTCGCCAGCTCGACGAGCGCGGGCTCGGCGCCGAAGAAGTGCTCGCGGATGTAGGCCGCGTCCCGGGTGGCGTACGTCTGGAACTGGGCGTCCGGCACCTCGCGCAGACGGCGCACGAGCGCGCCGGTGGTGTCGAGGGCGAACAGCTCGTCCCAGGCGGAGCCCCACAGCGACTTGATGACGTTCCAGCCGGCGCCGCGGAACTGGGCCTCCAGCTCCTGCACGATCTTGAAGTTGGCGCGGACCGGTCCGTCGAGGCGCTGGAGGTTGCAGTTGATGACGAAGGTCAGGTTGTCGAGCCGCTCACGGGACGCGAGCGCGAGGGCCGCGGTCGACTCGGGCTCGTCCATCTCGCCGTCGCCGAGGAACGCCCACACGTGCGAGTTCGCCGTGTCCTTGATCCCGCGGTTGTGCAGATAGCGGTTGAAGCGCGCCTGGTAGATCGCGGAGAGCGGGCCGAGGCCCATGGAGACGGTGGGGAACTCCCACAGCCACGGCAGGCGCCGCGGGTGCGGGTACGACGGCAGACCGTTGCCGCCGGACTCCTGGCGGAAGAGGTCGAGCTGCTGCTCGGACAGCCGGCCGTCGAGGAAGGCGCGGGCGTAGATGCCGGGGGAGGCGTGGCCCTGGATGTAGAGCTGGTCGCCGCTGCCGTCACCTTCCTTGCCGCGGAAGAAGTGGTTGAAGCCGGTCTCGTAGAGCCAGGCCGCGGAGGCGAAGGTGGCGATGTGGCCGCCGACGCCGTGGCGGGAGCCCCGGGTCACCATGGCGGCCGCGTTCCAGCGGTTCCAGGCGGTGATCCGGGCTTCCAGCTCCTCGTCGCCGTCGAAGGCGGGCTCGGCGGAGGTGGGGATGGTGTTGACGTAGTCCGTCTCCAGCAGCCGCGGCACGGGAACCCCGGCCGTCTCGGCGTGCTGGAGGGTGCGGCGCATCAGGTACGCGGCCCGGTGGGGGCCGGCGTGCTCGGTGACGGCGTCGAGGGAGGCCGCCCACTCGGCGGTCTCCTCGGCGTCGCGGTCCGGGAGCTGGTCGAGCTCGCTCGGAAGCTTGCCTACGGGGTCGGACATGATCGCCGCCTTCCGGACAGGAGGGGGGTGGAGAAAGGGGCCTTGTCTGGCAGGACGGGGCCATGGGTCGGTGGACCCGAGGTGAACTGTAAGTCGCTGATCGATGATCGATCAAAGCTTCGGGCCAAATTGGCATCCGGTGCCGCAAAAGTGGGCACGCTGTGCCGCTCAGGGAGGTGATATTTCAGACACTTCGACCGCGTTCGGCTGGGTTACGCGCGCGGTGCGCAGCCCAGCACATGGGCCTTCACGAGCGTCCCGATCTGTGGATCGCGGCGCTTGAAGGCCGCCACGAGCGCCTCGTGCTCCTCGGCGTAGGACTTCTGGACCGTCCCCAGCCAGCGGATCGACAGGGCCGTGAACACCTCGATGCCGAGCCCTTCCCAGGTGTGCAGCAGGACACCGTTGCCCGCCGCCCGCACCAGCTCCCGGTGGAAGGCGACCGTGTGCCGCACCTGCGCGGCCGAGTCGGCGGCCAGGTCCGCGGCGTACAGCCCGGCCACATGCGGTTCCAGGCACGAGCAGTCGTCTGCCAGCCGGTCCGCCGCCAGCTCGGCCGCGATCTGCTCCAGGCCCGCCCGCACGGGGTAGCTCTCCTCCAGGTCCGCGGCGGTGAGATTGCGGACCCGTACGCCCTTGTTCGGCGCGGACTCGATCAGCCGCAGGCTCTCCAGCTCCCGCAGTGCCTCACGGACCGGCGTCTGGGAGACCTCCAGCTCGGTCGCGATCCGCCGCTCGACGATGCGCTCGCCCGGCTTCCAGCGCCCGCTGACGATCCCCTCCACGATGTGCTCGCGGATCTGTTCGCGCAGCGAGTGGACGACGGGCGGGGTCATGGAAACTCCTCATGGGTGGCCGGGGCCGAGGTTACCGGAGAGGAACCTCATCGCCTCCCGTACGGACGCATTGTCAGGGAACGCACGCGCACGGTGACGGATCATCGCTAGCCTTTCCGGCATGACGCAGGCCAAGGATGTGGACCCGTACGTCTCACCAAGGAGCTTCTACGGAGCGGAACTTCGCCGCTTGCGCGAGGAGAACCGGCTGTCGCAGGAGCAGTTGGGGGAGCGGGTCTTCTGCTCGGGCGCGTACATCGGCCAGTTCGAGGCCGCGAAGCGTCGACCGCAGCAGGACATGTCGCGGCTGCTGGACGGGGTGCTGGGGTCGGGGGAGCACCTTCAGCGGCTGTGCCGGCTGGCGCAGGAGTCGAAGCATCCCGAGTACTTCGCCGACGCCGC
>NZ_JBHXSL010000011.1:0-26003 GCF_042714725.1 Streptomyces sp. NPDC058685 | reverse complement strand
GCTGCTGGACGGGGTGCTGGGGTCGGGGGAGCACCTTCAGCGGCTGTGCCGGCTGGCGCAGGAGTCGAAGCATCCCGAGTACTTCGCCGACGCCGTTGAGCTGGAGAAGGAGGCCCTGACGATCAGTGAGTACGCCCCGCTGCTGATCCCGGGTCTGCTCCAGACCGAGGCGTACGCCCGTGGCATCACCCGTGCCACGCAGCCCTTCGCCGCCGACGAGGTGGTGGAGCGGCACGTCGCCGTACGGCTGGAACGTGCGCGCCGCCTGGACGATCCGTCGGGTCCGGAGCTCTGGGCCATCGTCCACGAGGCCGCCCTGCGCGTGGTGGTGGACGAGCCGTCCGTGATGCGTGAACAGCTGGAGCAGCTCGCCGAACAGGCCCGTGACCATCACCGGGTGATGGTGCAGGTGCTGCCCTTCGCGGCCGGCCCGCCTCCGCTGACGCACGGCACGGCCATCGTCATGACCTTCGCCGACGCTCCGGCGGTCGTCTACACCGAGAGCGCGCACAGCGGCCAACTCATCGACGAACCGGCGCTGGTGACCAAGTTCCAGAAGTCATACGATCTCGTCCGGGCCGCCGCACTGTCGCCGAAGGCGTCCCTCTCCCTGATCGCTTCGGCGGCGAAGGACTACACGACACCATGAGCCCCGATCTGAGCACAGCCATATGGCGGACGTCGTCCTACAGCAACGGGGAGGGCGGGGCATGTGTCGAGGTCGCCGACGGCTTCACCCACGTCACCCCCGTCCGCGACAGCAAGAACCCCGACGGCCCCGCCCTCGTCTTCGCGCACGCCCGCTGGGCGTCCTTCGTGAGCGCCGTCAAGCGCGGCGCCCTCTGACCGCGCCCCCGGACAACGCGACGGCGCCCCCGGACTACGCGGCGCCCCAGGACAACGCGACGGCGCCCCGCCCGGATCTCTCCGGGCGGGGCGCCGTTCGTCACTGCTGACCTGCGCCGACCTGTGGCGGCCTGCGCGGGCTCGCGTCAGAGACCGAGCTCGACCTCGAACTCGCCGGCCTCCAGGATCGCCTTGACCGTCGTCAGGTAGCGGGCGGCGTCCGCGCCGTCCACCAGACGGTGGTCGTAGGAGAGCGCGACGTAGGTCATGTCGCGGATCGCGATCGTCTCGCCGAGGTCCGGGTGGTTGATGACCACCGGGCGCTTGACGGTGGCGCCGATGCCCAGGATGGCGACCTGGTTCGGCGGCACGATGATCGTGTCGAACAGCGCACCGCGCGAGCCGGTGTTGCTGATGGTGAACGTCGCACCGGCCAGGTCGTCCGGGGTGATCTTGCTGGCGCGCACGGCGCCCGCGAGCTCCGCGGTCCGCTTGGCGATACCGGCGAGGTTCAGGTCACCCGCACTCTTGATGACCGGGGTCATCAGGCCCTTCTCGGAGTCCACGGCGATGCCGATGTTCTCCGAGTCGAAGTACGTGATGGTGCCTTCGTCCTCGTTGATCCGGGCGTTGACGACCGGGTGGGCCTTCAGCGCCTGGGCCGCGGCCTTGACGAAGAACGGCATCGGGGACAGCTTGACGCCCTCGCGGGCGGCGAAGGAGTCCTTGGCCAGGGCGCGCAGCTTCATCAGCTTGGTGATGTCGACCTCGACGACCGAGGTCAGCTGGGCCTGGCCGTGCAGCGCCTTCATCATGTTGTCGCCGATGACCTTGCGCATGCGGGTCATCTTGACCGTCTGACCGCGCAGCGGGGACGTCTCCAGCTTCGGCGCCCGGGAGGCGGCCGGAGCGGCGGCGGCCGGCGCCGGGGCGGCGGCCTTGGCGGCCTCCGCGGCGGCGATGACGTCCTGCTTGCGGATACGGCCACCGACGCCGGTGCCCTTGACCGAGGACAGGTCCACGCCGTTCTCGGCGGCGAGCTTACGGACCAGCGGGGTCACGTAGGCGTCGCTCGCGGCACCGGCGGCACCGGCGGCGGGGGCGGCCGGAGCAGCCGGAGCCGGGGTGACGGGAGCCGGAGCGGCCTGGGCGGGCGCGGCCTGGGCCGGAGCCGGCTGAGCGGGCGCGGCCGGAGCCGGGGCGGGCTGCGCCGGAGCGGCGGGGGCCGCCGGTGCGGGCGCGGCCTCCTGCTTCGGGGCTTCCTGCTTGGGGGCTTCCTGCTTCGGAGCCTCCTGGGCCGGTGCGGGCTGCGCCGGGGCGGCGGCCTGCGGGGCGGCACCGGGAGCACCGATGACGGCGAGCTTGGCGCCGACCTCGGCGGTCTCGTCCTCGGCGACGGTGATCTCCAGCAGCACGCCGGAGGCCGGGGCGGGGATCTCGGTGTCGACCTTGTCCGTGGAGACCTCGAGCAGCGGCTCGTCGGCCTCGACGGACTCGCCGACCTCCTTGAGCCAGCGGGTGACGGTGCCCTCGGTGACGCTCTCGCCGAGCGCCGGGAGGACCACGTCGGTGCCCTCGGCCGAGCCACCGCCGGACGCGGCCTCGGCGGTCGGAGCCGGGGCGGGGGCGGAGGTCTCGGTGGACGGGGCGGCCTGCGCGGGCTGCTCCGGCTCGGGAGCCGGGGCCTCGGCCTGCTTCTCCTCGGCCGCGGGGGCCTCGGCGGCGGCGGGGGCGCCGGAGCCGTCGTCGATGACGGCGAGCTCGGCGCCGACCTCGACGGTCTCGTCCTCGGCGACCTTGATGGAGGCCAGGACGCCGGACGCGGGGGCGGGGATCTCGGTGTCGACCTTGTCGGTCGACACCTCGAGCAGCGGCTCGTCGGCCTCGACGCGCTCGCCCTCGGCCTTCAGCCAGCGGGTGACGGTGCCCTCGGTGACGCTCTCACCGAGCGCCGGAAGGGTTACGGAAACCGACATGGTTTCAGTTGCTCCTAACGATGGGGTATCCCCGGCTCGCGCGGAGCGCCGAGCGAGGGGACGTGCGGAAGTGGTCGTCGCGCCCGGTGTCCGCGGACTGCGCGGACGGCTCAGGCAGCACGGACAGCTCAGTCATGCGAGTGCAGCGGCTTGCCCGCGAGCGCCAGGTGAGCCTCGCCCATCGCCTCGTTCTGCGTGGGGTGGGCGTGGATGAGCTGCGCGACCTCCGCCGGCAGAGCCTCCCAGTTGTAGATCAGCTGCGCCTCGCCGACCTGCTCGCCCATACGGTCACCGACCATGTGGACGCCGACCACGGCACCGTCCTTGACCTGGACGAGCTTGATCTCGCCCGCGGTCTTGAGGATCTTGCTCTTGCCGTTGCCCGCGAGGTTGTACTTCAGAGCGACAACCTTGTCCGCACCGTAGATCTCCTTGGCCTTGGCCTCGGTGATGCCGACGGACGCGACCTCGGGGTGGCAGTACGTCACCCGGGGCACACCGTCGTAGTCGACCGGAACGGTCTTCAGACCGGCCAGACGCTCCGCTACAAGGATGCCCTCGGCGAAGCCGACGTGCGCGAGCTGGAGGGTCGGGACCAGGTCACCGACCGCGGAGATCGTCGGGACGTTCGTCTGCATGTACTCGTCGACGAGGACGAAGCCGCGGTCCATCGCGACGCCCTGCTCCTCGTACCCGAGACCGGCGGAGACCGGGCCGCGGCCGACCGCGACCAGCAGCACCTCGGCGTCGAACGTCTTGCCGTCCGCGAGCGTCACGCGGACGCCGTCCTGGGTGTACTCGGCCTTCTCGAAGAAGGTGCCCAGGTTGAACTTGATGCCGCGCTTGCGGAACGCGCGCTCAAGAAGCTTGGAGCTGTTCTCGTCCTCGACCGGAACGAGGTGCTTGAGGCCCTCGATGACGGTGACGTCGGAGCCGAAGGACTTCCACGCGGAGGCGAACTCCACGCCGATCACGCCGCCGCCGAGCACGATCGCGGACTGCGGGACCCGGTCCAGGACCAGCGCGTGGTCGGAGGAGATGATGCGGTTGCCGTCGATCTCCAGACCCGGCAGCGACTTCGGCACGGAGCCGGTGGCGAGGAGGACGTGGCGGCCCTGGACACGCTGGCCGTTGACGTCGACGGAGGTCGGGGAGGACAGCTTGCCCTCACCCTCGATGTAGGTGACCTTGCGGGAGGCGATGAGACCCTGCAGACCCTTGTAGAGTCCGCTGACCACGTCGTCCTTGTACTTGTGCACAGCCGGGACGTCGATGCCCTCGAAAGTGGCCTTGACGCCGAACTGCTCGCTCTCGCGAGCCTGGTCGGCGATCTCACCGGCGTGCAGCAGAGCCTTGGTGGGGATGCAGCCACGGTGCAGGCAGGTGCCGCCGAGCTTGTCCTTCTCGATCAGGGCGACGTCCAGGCCCAGCTGAGCCCCACGCAGGGCCGCGGCGTAACCGCCACTGCCACCGCCGAGGATCACTAGGTCGAAAACGGTGCTGGCGTCGTTCGCCACGTCACGTCCTCCATGCATGTGTGCCGGTCGCCGGGTCTCCCCTTCCCGGGGACGACCGGCCGGTCGGCTGGTGTGCGGCCGCTTGATTCTTCGGCCCTGTGGTGGGGGCCCTGTCCTGCCGAGAACCCATCTTCGCACTTGTTGCCGCAAGGCGGGACCCGGGGCCGTGTTACGGGGGGCACACCGGCGGGCCCCCCGCCGGGCACACAGCCGCGGACGCCGGTGGAGCTCCGTCGAGCCCCGCCGGCGTCCGTCGTGTCAGTTCACGTCAGCCGAGGTCACCGGCGGCGACGCGCTCCGCCAGCTTCACCAGCGTGCGCACCGAGGAGCCCGTGCCGCCCTTCGGGGTGTAGCCGAACGGCGCGCCCTCGTGGAAGGCGGGGCCCGCGATGTCGAGGTGGGCCCAGGTGATGCCCTCGCCGACGAACTCCTTCAGGAACAGACCGGCGACCAGGCCGCCGCCCATCCGCTCGCCCATGTTGGCGATGTCGGCGGTCGGGGAGTCCATGCCCTTGCGGAGCTCGGCCGGCATCGGCATCGGCCAGGACTGCTCGCCGACCTCCTCCGCGATCTCGTGGATCGAGGTACGGAAGGCGTCGTCGTTCGACATGATCCCGAAGGTGCGGTTGCCGAGGGCGAGCACCATCGCGCCGGTCAGCGTCGCGACGTCCACGATGGCGTCCGGCTTCTCCTCGGAGGCCTTCCACAGCGCGTCGGCGAGCACCAGACGGCCCTCGGCGTCGGTGTTGAGCACCTCGACCGTCTTGCCGCTGTACATGCGCAGCACGTCACCGGGACGGGTGGCCGAGCCCGACGGCATGTTCTCCGCGAGGGCGAGGTAGGCCGTGACGTTGACGGCGAGGTTCAGACGGGCGGCCGTGACGACGGCGGCGAACACCGCGGCGGCACCGCTCATGTCGCACTTCATCGTCTCGTTGTGGCCGGCCGGCTTGAGCGAGATGCCGCCCGAGTCGTAGGTGATGCCCTTGCCGACCAGCGCGAGCGTCTTGGCCGCCTTGGAGTGGGTGTAGGAGAGCTTCACCAGGCGGGGCGGGTTCTGCGAACCCTGGCCGACGCCGAGGATGCCGCCGAAGCCGCCCTTGACGAGCGCCTTCTCGTCGAGGACCTGGACCTTGACGCCGTTCTCCTTGCCGGCCGCCGTGGCGACGGCGGCGAAGGCCTCGGGGGTGAGGTCGTTCGGCGGGGTGTTGACCAGGTCGCGGGCGCGGTTGATCTCCTCGGTGAGCGCGATGGCCCGCTCGGCCGCGGCCTTGAACGCCTTGTCGCGCGGCTTGGCGCCGAGCAGGGCGATCTCGGCGAGCGGCTGCTTCGCGCCGCTCTTCCCGTCCTTGGAGTCGCTGTTGCCGCCCTGGTAGGCGGTGAAGGCGTACGCGCCGAGCAGGGCGCCCTCGGCGACGGCCTCGGCGTCCTCCGACGCCTCGACGGGCAGGGCGAAGGCGGCCTTCTTCGAGCCGGACAGGGCGCGGGAGGCGGTGCCCGCCGCGCGGCGCAGCGACTCGGCGGAGAACGACCCGTCCTTCTCCGGGACGGAGCCGAGCCCGACCGCGAGGACGACCGGCGTCTTGAGGCCGGACGGCGCGGGGAGCTTGGTCACCTCGCCCTCGGCACCGGTGGCGCCGAGGGTCTCCAGGACGGCGGCGAGCTTTCCGTCGAACGCCTTGTCCACGGCCTCGGCGCCCGGCGCGACGACCGGGCCCTTGGCGCCCTTCGCGACACCGACGACGAGCGCGTCGGCGCGCAGCGTCGCAGCGCCGGCAGTGCTGAGAGTGAGAGCAGTCACGGTGGTGATTTCTCGCTTCCGTTGAGTTCCAGAGCCGTAGCGGCCGTAGAGAGGGACGGGTCGACATCCCAGCCCGACAAGAGCCTACGCGCGGTCACATGTATCGCTCACGGCGGCAGTAGTTCACTCGTCCGTGGCGTCTGTTTCACGTTTGGGCCCAAGGCTTCGAGACCTCAGCCACACTCGCTGCATTCAGGCAAGGGAGCGCGGGGTTCCTTTGCATCATCTCCACGTGTTCTCCGCATATTCGGATGTGCGGACGACCGTGCGAGGGGGGAGAAACATGGCCACTACAGGACTGCGCGCAAGCAGAGCCGCCGCGGCGCTGCTCACGGCCGGCCTGCTGGTGACGGCACTTCCGGCGGCGGGGGCCGTCGCGGCACCCGTGCCGCGGATCGATCTGACGGTGCTCGTCGTGGACGACGGGGGCGGCGCCGTCGAGGCCATCGTCTCGGAGCTCAAGGAGACCGGCGTGCCGTACCGCACGCTGCGCCTGGACGACCCGAACCGGCCCACCGTCAATGCCGCGTTCCTCAGCGACACCGTCAGCGGCAGGCCGCGCGCCAAGTTCCAGGGCGTCGTCGTCCCCGACGAGGACCCGTTCGGGGCAACCACCACCGCCGGAGCCGCGGAGAACGCCGCGCTCTTCGCGTACGAGACGACCTTCGGCATCCGTCAGATCGACGCCTACACCTGGTCCCACCCGGGGGTGGGCCTGGAGTACACCGACAACGGCGGGTGGGTCGGCGTCCTGGACGGCGCGCAGACCTCCGTCACCGCGGCCGGACGCTCCACCGGACCCTTCGGCTACCTCGACGGACCGCTCACGTTCGAGGACAACTCCCCGCTCGTGCCGGAGAGTTACGGCGCGGCCGGCAAGCCGCGCGAGGGCTACACCAGCTACCTCGACACCGCGGTCGGCGACGGCGGCGCACGCGGCAGCCTGCTCGGCGAGTACGCCCACGACGGCCGGCGCGAACTGGTGGTGACCTTCGCGTACAACCGCTACCAGAAGCAGTACCGCGCGCTCGCCCGCGGCATGGTCGACTGGCTCACCCAGGGCGTCCACCTCGGACAGAGCCGCAGCTACTTCTCCGTCCACGTCGACGACGTCTTCGCGCCCGACGCGCGCTGGGACTCCGAGCGCAACTGCACCCCCGGCGACATCGACTGCACCGGCCAGGGTGAGCAGACCCCGGACATCCGGATGACCGCCGCCGACGCCCGGTACGCCGCGCAGTGGCAGCGCTCCAGCGGCTTCACCCTCGACATGGTCTACAACGCCGGCGCCGGCGAGGAGTGGAAGACGGAGAACGGCGGCACCGACGCGCTCACCGCCCAGCTCCTCGCCGACCGGGCCCAGTACCGCTGGATCAACCACACCTACACGCACCCCTTCCTCGGCTGCGTGCAGAACGTCTCGGTGGTGCCCTGGCAATGCTCCAAGGACGCCGCCGGCACGATCCGCTGGACGAGCCGCGCCGACATCTCCGCGCAGATCCGCGACAACAACACCTGGGCCACCCGCAAGGGCATCTCCTACGACCGCACCGAACTGGTCACGGGTGAGCACTCCGGGCTGAAGACCCTGCCGCAGCAGGCACAGGACAACCCCAACCTCGCCGGGGCGCTCGCCGACAACGGCGTCACCTGGATCGCGAGCGACAACTCCCGTGAGCCGTCGCAGCGTTCGGTCGGATCCGCGCTCACCGTGCCGCGCCACCCGATGAACGTGTACTACAACGTCGGCACGGCCGCCGAGATGGCCGACGAGTACAACTGGATCTACGCCTCGAAGGCCGACGGCGGCAGCGGGGTCTGCGAGACCAACCCGGCCTCCACCTGCCTGGCCGAGCCGCTGGACACGGCGAGGGGCTACGCGGACTACATCGTGCCGCAGGAGGCGCGCATCGCACTCGGCCATGTCGTCGCCGGCGACCCGCGGCCGCACTACGTCCACCAGTCGAACCTGGCCGAGGAGCGCCTGCTCTACCCGGTCGTCGACAGGATCCTCGCCGACTACCGCGCGCTGTACGCGGACAACGCCCCGCTGGTGAACCCGCGTCAGCGCGACGTCGGCGTCGAGCTCCAGCGCCGGGCCGCCTGGGGCAAGGCGGTCGCCGACGGCAAGGTGACCGCGTACCGCATCGGCGACACCGTCACCGTCAAGGCGCCGTCCGGAGTGACCGCGCCGATCACCGCGCCCGAGGGCACGCGCAAGCAACTCCTGCTGGGGACAGGAGTGTTCGGTGCCGCCTACGCGGGGACGCGCTCCGCCTGGACCGCGCCCGAGGCGCTCCAGTCGGCCGTCACGCTGAAACTGCCGACCGCCTGATCGCGAGCCATCACCCACGGGCGGCCGCCCGGACCGACCGGCGGCCGTCCGACGCACGAGCACGGCCACTTCCGAACGACCGCAGTACTGGGGGGACACACGCATGCCGAGCCGCGGCCGACATGTCACCATGCTCACCGAAGGAACCTATCCGCACGTTCACGGGGGTGTGTCCACCTGGTGCGACCAGCTCGTGCGCGGCATGCCCGAGGTCGACTTCCGGGTCGTCGCTCTCACCGGCACCGGCCGTGAGCCGGTCACCTGGGACCTGCCGCCCAATGTCTACCGGCATTCGGCCTTCCCGCTGTGGGGGCCGCTGCCCGGCGGACGGCGGCTCATCGGCCGCGACCGCCGCCGCTTCACCGACGTCCACGAGCGCTTTCTGCTCTCGGTGCTCGACCCCTCCGCGGGCTGCGATCTCGGCGAGAGCCTCGACGAGCTGACCGCGTACGCCCGGGCGGGCCGGCTCTCGGCCGCACTGCGTTCGGAGTCCGCCCTGCGCTCGCTGATGTGGATCTGGACCATGCCGCATCTGGAGACATCCGCGGCCCGGCCGACCGTGCACGACGCACTGACCGCCACCGACCTGCTGGAACACGCGCTGCGGCCGCTGTCGGTCCGGATACCCGGCGACTCGGTCGCCCATGCGGTCAGCGCGGGGCTGGCCACCCTTCCGGCGCTGGCCGCCCAGCGGTACGAGGGGGTGCCGTTCCTGCTCACCGAGCACGGCATCTATCTGCGCGAGCGCTACCTCGGCTACCGGGTCCAGGCCCAACGCGCCCCCGTGAAGGCCCTGATGCTCGGCTTCTACCGGGAGCTCAACACCCTCGGCTACCGGCGGGCGGACCTGATCACCCCGTGCAACCAGTACAACCGGCGGTGGGAGGAGCGGGGCGGAGCACCCGCGGACCGCATCCGCACCGTCTACAACGGCGTCGACCCGCACGCCTTTCCGCAGGGCGGCCCGGAGCCCGATGTGCCCACCATCTCCTGGGCCGGGCGGATCGACCCCATCAAGGACCTGGAGACGCTCATCCGGGCCTACGCCATGGTCCGCGCGGAACTCCCGGACGTGCGGCTGCGGTTGTTCGGCGGAGTGCCCGCGGGCGGTGAGGCGTACCGCACCCGGCTGGAGAAGCTCGCCGCCGAACTGGGCGTCGTGGACGGCATCTCCTGGGAGGGCCGGGTCACCGACGTGGCCCGTGCCTACGCGGCCGGCAGCGTCGTCCTGCTCTCCAGCATCAGCGAAGGGTTCCCCTTCTCGCTCATCGAGGCGATGTCGTGCGGGCGCGCCACGGTGTCGACGGACGTCGGCGGGGTGCGGGAGGCCGTCGGGGACACCGGGATCGTCGTACCGCCGCGCGAGCCCGCGGTGATGGCGAACGCGACGCTCGGGCTGCTGCGCGACGCGGAACGGCGCGCCGAGCTGGGACGGCAGGCACGGCAGCGGGTCGTCGACCGGTTCACGCTGCGCCGCTCGGTGGACGGCTTCCGCCGCATCTACCGCGAACTGGCGGGAGCGGACGAACAGCCGGGCACCCGCGACCTGGTCGGCGCCCAGCGGGCCCTCGGATGAGCGGGCCGTTGTGGCAGGGGCCCGGACAGCACACCGACACGCTTCCGGTGCTGCCCCGCAGGAACGATTCGCACGCGGCGGACCCGCTCGACGATCTGGCCGAACGGTTCGAGGAGGTCATCGCCGGGGCCGTGCACGCCGACGAGATCGCCGCCGTCCTCGAGTCCGACGGCATGACGGACGATCACATCCGCCTCACCTACGGCCGTCCGGACTCCTTCGCGATCGCCGAGGAACTGTACGACCGGGTGCCGCGCCGCTTCCCCGAACCTCCCCGGGAAGCGGCCGGCGTGTGGCATGCGGGCCTGCTCGGCTGTCTGCTGCGCGGACTGGTCTTCGCGCTGCCGGGCCTCGCCTACGTCCTGGGCGCACCGCTGCTGCGGGGCGCGAGCCTGGCGCCGCTGCTGGCCGGTGCGCTCACCGGATGGGTGTGGAACCAGGCGCTCTCGCACCGGGCCTACTCCTGGCTCGGTCTCGGGGACCGGGGCGCGGCCGCACGGGCCCTGATGCTCGGTGCCCCGGCCGGTGCGCTGCTGGGCGCGGCGGTGGCGACGGCGTCGCCGGGCCAGTGGCAGGCGGCCGCCTTCGCCGCCGCGCAGGCGCTGTATCTCTCGGCGGCGACGGTGCTGCTGGTCCTCGGCCGTGAACGGGCCCTGCTGTGCGCGCTGTTGCCGATGACGGGGGGCGCGGTGTGGGCGATGCGTTCCGACCTGCCGGTCGTGCTGCGTATCGCACTGCTGCTGTGCTCGCTGGCCGCGGCGATCTGGCTGGCGGCGGTCGTCCTGGCCCGCACACCGCGTACTCCGCGTGCACCGGCGTCGCGTGGGGGGGCCGGCCTGCCGCGGCCGCGCCGTCAGCGACCAGGGGCCCGCCGCGGCGGGCAGGGGCCGTGGTGGCGGCTGCCGCGGGCCCGCACCACCCCGCCTGCCTCGGGACCGGTGGCCGGGAACACCGGTCCCGGCGCCGACGTCCTCGTCCTGCCCGGCGCCGGTGCGGCCCTGCCCGCGCCCGTGCGACGGCCCGTGGAGCGGCCCGCGCGTCCCGCCGGACCGCGCCTCGGCGCGTCCGTGCCGTACGGACTCTTCGGCCTCGGTACCGGAGTGCTCGTCCTCTACACCGCGCTCGGGGACGTCCTCGCCGAGGGCCCCGGCGCCGTCGTCGCCGCACCCTCCGCCGTCGCGCTGACCCTCAGCATGGGGCCCGCCGAATGGCTACTGCACCGCTTCCGCGGCCGGGCCGTCGCGGGACTGCGTGCCAGCACCACGGCGCACGCCTTCCGGCGGCGTGCCGCGGCCGTCCTCGCCGAGTGCCTCGCCGCGTTCCTGGCCGTGCTGTTGGTCCTCGCGCTCGTCGTGACCCTGCTGTGGCCCGACGCGCCGGCGCTGTCCGGCGCCCGCCTCAGCACCCTGCTGCTCATCGGCACCGTGCTGTGGACGGGGCTGCTGATGCAGTCCTTCGGGGCCGTCGTCGCGGCGGCCGCCGTGTGCTGCGCGGCCGCGGCGGCCCAGACGGTCGCGCTCCTCACCGGCCTCGGCAGCCCGCAGGCCGTGGGCCTCGGTGTCGCCGGTGGCACGGCGGCGCTCCTGGCCGGGCTCGTCTGTGTTCTGCTGGGGCGGGCGACCGCCCACCGGGTATGAGGGACGAGGTGCTGTGAAGACGCTGTTGGTGCCGTACTACGAGCATCCCGCCGAACAGCCCGACGCCTGGGAGGCGTTGGTCGCGGCAGCACCACGGCTGCACGGCGTGGTGCTCAACCCGGCGTCGGGGCCCGGTGACGCGCCCGACGCGGCCTTCGCCGCCGCCGCGCTGCGGCTGCGGGAGGCCGGTGTGCGGGTCCTCGGCTACGCCGACACCGACTATGCCCGCCGCCCGCACGCCGAGGTCGTCCGGGACCTGCTGCGCCACCGCGACTGGTACGGCACCGACGGCGCGTTCCTCGACCAGGTGTCCGCGGACCCGGGGGCCCTGCCCCACTACCGGCGTCTGGCCGTCGCCGCCCGCGCGGCCGGCTCGGCCTCCCTCGTCCTCAACCACGGCGTGCACCCCGACCCGGGCTACGCCGCGCTCGCCGATCTCCTCGTCACCTTCGAGGGCCCGTGGGATTCCTACCGCACCCTCGACGTCCCGGCCTGGACGGAGGGCCATCCGCCCGAGCGCTTCTGCCATCTGGTGTACGGCGCACCGCCCGGCGCCCGCGCGAGCGCGGCGGTGCACTGCGTCGTCCCCGGCACGGGCGCCCACCCCTGGGGCACTCTTCCGTACGCGCTGGAGCCGGCCCGGTGAGACGTACCGCGCTGCTTGTGGTGATGCTGCTGCTCGTCCTGGCCGGCTGCACCGGCGCTCCGGAGACCCCGGACGGACGGCCCTCCGGAGGACACTGGCGGCCGGAGCCGGGCCTCGCCTGGCAGTGGCAGCTCAGCGGACGGCTCGACCCGGCCGTGGACGTGCCGGTGTACGACATCGACGGCTTCGACCACCCCGGCTCAGCGGTCGCCGATCTGCACCGACGCGGCCGCAAGGTCATCTGCTACCTCTCGACCGGCGCCTGGGAGGACTTCCGTCCCGACGCCGGCAGATTCCCGAAGTCCGTACTCGGCCGCGGCAACGGCTGGGAGGGCGAGCGCTGGCTCGACATCCGCCGTACGGACGTCCTCGGACCCCTGATGGCCGAACGCATCGACATGTGCAGGGAGAAGGGATTCGACGCGGTCGAGCCGGACAACATGGACGCGTACGCCAACGCCACCGGCTTCCCCCTCACCGCCGCCGACCAGCTGCGCTACAACCGTCTGATCGCAAGGCTCGCCCACGACCGCGGACTCGCCGTCGGGCTGAAGAACGACCTCGACCAGATCCCCGAGCTGGTGGGGGACTTCGACTTCGCGGTCAACGAGCAGTGCGCGGAGCACGACGAGTGCGACCTGTTGACCCCGTTCGTACGGGCGGGCAAGGCGGTCTTCCACGTCGAGTACGAACTGCCCACCCGTGACTTCTGCCCGGACGCCCGCCGGCTGAGGCTCAGCTCGATGCTGAAGAAGTACGAACTGGGTGTCTGGCGCCGCGCCTGCTGAGGCTGTGGTCGCCCCGGCCTCCGTCTGCTGAGGCCGTGGTGCCCGCCGCCCGGCGGCGTCAGCCGAGCACCAGCACGACCAGCGACACCGTCGCCGCCGTCTCCGCGAGCCCCCCGAACACATCACCCGTCACCCCGCCGAACCGGCGCACACAGTGACGCAGCAGCAGCTCGGCGCCCGCGAGCCCGGCCAGGACGCCGAGCGCGTGATGCAGCGATCCCGTCGCGCCGAACACCGCACCCGCCGCCGCGCACACCGCGGTGACCGCCGCCGCCAGGGCCAGGGCGCCGCGTACAGGCACCACTCCGGCGACCGCCGCGCCCAGGCCCTCGGGGCGGGCCGCCGGGATGCCGGTGCGCGCGGCGAGGGTGAGAGCGAGGCGGGCGGTGACGGCGGACACGGCCGCGCCGAGCGCGCCGTACGCCCATCCCTCGCCGTACAGCGCGGACACGGCGGCGACCTGCGCGAGCAGGACGAACAGCAGCGTGATGACCCCGAACGGCCCGATGTCGGACTGCTTCATGATGCGCAGCGCGTCGTCGGCCGGCTTGCCGCTGCCGAGGCCGTCCGCGGTGTCGGCCAGCCCGTCCAGATGCAGTCCGCGGGTGAGGACCGCGGGGACGGCGACGGTGGCGACCGCGGCGAGCAGCGGCCCCGAGCCGAGCAGGGACAGCAGCCCGCCGGCCGCGGCGGCGAGCAGGCCCACGGCGAGGCCCGCCCCCGGGGCCCAGAGCATCCCGGCGCGGGCGGCTTCGCGGTCCCAGCGCGTGACGCGTACCGGGAACACGGTCAGGGTGCCGAGGGCGAAGCGCGGGCCGGCCAGTTCGTTCACCGGCGAAGGGTAGCCCGGCCCGACAGGCGGTAAATTGCGCATATCTCACAAATCGGGAGCGGGTGGCATGGGTCACTGGTTTTACCGCAACATCGTCGAGCCGGGGAAGCTGCCCATGTTCCTCGCCCTGGCCTCCTTCATCCTGACCTTTCTGATCACCCGGGTGATCACGCGGATGATCCGGGCGGGGAAGGGGCCGTTCCGCAACGTCCGGCCGGGCGGCATGCACATCCACCATGTGGTGCCCGGCGTCATCCTCATGGTGATCGGCGGCTTCGGCGCCGTCGGCAGCGGCCGCTACGGTGCGGGCGCCTACATCTGGGCCGTCGTCTTCGGCATGGGCGCGGGGCTGGTGCTCGACGAGTTCGCGCTGATCCTCCATCTCGACGACGTCTACTGGAGCGAGCAGGGGCGCCAGAGCGTGGAGGTGGTCGTCCTCGTCGCGTCCCTGGCCGTGCTGATCCTCAGCGGCTTCTCACCGCTCGGCGTCAACGACATGAGCGCCGACGAACGCCAGGACCGCCTGTCGTTGATCACCACCCTGGTGATCAACTTCCTGCTGGTCCTCATCACGCTGTTCAAGGGCAAGGCGCGGATGGCCGTGCTCAGCGTCCTGGTGCCGTTCGTGGCCATCTTCGGCGCGATCCGCCTGGCGAGACCCGCCTCGCCGTGGGCCCGCCGCTTCTACCGGAAGCGGCCCAAGGCGCGGGCCAAGGCCACACTGCGCTCCTATCGCCACGACCGCCGCTGGGACCGGCCCCGCCGGAAGATGCAGGACCTCATCGGCGGCGCTCCCGACCGGCCCGCCATCACCGAACGCTGACGGGCCCGGCGCCGGCGCAGTTCCGAGAGCGCGTACAGCACCAGGACGGCGGCGATCGCGGCCAGATGCTCCTTGCCCGCGAGATTGTTCTTGACCAGCACCTCGGCGACCATCGCGAGCACCACCAGAGCCGCCGTGAACCAGGCCCGGAAGCGACAGCAGACGACGACCGCGAGACCGACGACGGCGGCCGAGGGGCCGGTGTCGACGACCTGGGCGTCGGAGGCGGGCACCCCGATGACGCCGCCGAGGTGGTCGGGACCGAGTGCGATGCCGATGCGCGCGTACGTCGTACCGGCCAGCGTGGAGACGTACGCGACGACCAGCGTCCGCCACCGGCCCAGACAGATCTCCGCGGCCCCGAAGACCAGCAGGATCTGGCCCAGCGCACCCCACGCCGGTAGGTCCAGCGCGGGCACGAACAGCGACAGGGGAGTGCGCAGCAGCGCCACCCACAAGGGGTCCTCCGCCCGGACGAAACCGATCGTGCGGACCGGGCCGTAGCCCCAGGACTGCTGCTGCACCAGCTGGAGGACCGCCGTGAGGCACACCGCCCCGAGGGTCAGCGGAACCGCACGCCACTTCCGGGTGACGAGCGCGGCCCGGACCGTCGCGTACAGCGGCCCCCACTCGCGGCGGGCGAACGCCCGGAGCGTCATCGACGCCCGGTTCCGAGATGGCTGCGGGGCATCCACCGGGGCAGCCCGGGGGCTTCCAGGAAGCCCTCCGCGCGGGCCGCCGCGATGCCGATGCGCAGGAGGTCGGCGCTCTTCTCGAAGAGCAGGAAGCGCGGTTCCCAGATGGGCCGGTACTTGGCGTTCGCCCGGTACAGCGACTCGATCTGCCACCAGCGGGAGAAGAAGCTCAGCAGTGAGCGCCACAGCCGCAGCACGGGGCCCGCGCCGAGCTTCGCGCCGCGCTCGAAGACGGACCGGAACATCGCGAAGTTCAGCGAGACCTGGGTGATCCCGATGTCACCCGCACGCCGGAGGAGTTCGATGACCATGAACTCCATCAGGCCGTTCTCGCAGTCCCGGTCGCGCCGCATCAGATCGAGGGAGAGCCCCTTCGCGCCCCACGGCACAAAACTGAGGACCGCGCGCAACTCGCCCTGACCGTCGGTGCATTCGAGCATCACACACCGGCCGTCGCCCGGGTCGCCGAGCCGTCCGAGCGCCATCGAGAAGCCTCGTTCGGTGGCGCCGTCGCGCCAGTCGTCGGCGCGGGCGAGCAGGGTGTCCATCTCCTCGGCGGGGATCTCCTCGTGGCGGCGGATCCGCACGGAGTACCCGGCGCGCCCGACCCGGTTGTACGCCTGGCGCACCGTCCGCATCGCGCGGCCGTCGAGGGTGAAGTCGGCGGTCTCGACGATGGCCTCGTCGCCGAGCTCCAGGGCGTCCAGGCCGTGCCGGGCGTAGACGGTCCCGGCCTCCTCGCTCGCGCCCATCACGGCCGGGATCCAGCCGTGTTCGCGTGCCTCGGCGAGCCAGGGGGCGATCGCGCCCGGCCAGGCCTCCGGGTCCCCGATCGGGTCGCCGGACGCGAGGGAGACCCCGCCGACGACGCGGTAGGCGACGGCGGCCTTTCCGGTGGGGGACCAGACCACGCTCTTCTCGCGGCGCAGGGAGAAGTAGCCCAGTGAGTCCCGGTCGCCCTGGCGCTCCAGCAGGGCGCGCAGTCGTTCCTCGTCCTCGCCGGTCAGCGGGTCGACCGCGCGGCGGGAGCGGAACGCCGCGTACAGCACGGCGAGCAGCAGCAGCGTGGACAGCACGTTGACGGTGACGTCGACCCAGCCGGGCGTGGCGATCTCCGGGAAACGGGCGTCGTCGGCGGCCAGGGAGACCAGCCGCATGGTGCCGTAGCGCCAGCGCTCCAGGAAGGTGGAGCCGCCGCCCGCGGTGTTGGTGACGGTGACGAGGACGGTGGCCAGCAGCGAGGTGACGAGGAGTCCGCCGGCGGCGACGGCCGCGGCGAGACGGGGGTTGGCGCGGTCGCCCTTCGCGTAGAACTCCGTGCGGCCGAGCAGCAGAGCAAGGACGAAGCCGGCGGTGAGGGCGAGCGAGACCCAGTTCTGCGCATGTTCCCGGATGCCCGTGTCGACGGCGACGGCCAGTGCGAGGAGCAGCAGGAAGGAGCCCGCCAGGGCGAGGTTGAGAATCCAGGCGGCCCGCTTGCGGCGCCGCATGGTGACCGCCAGGAACAGCGTGAAGGAGGCGGAAGCGAAGCCCGCGGTCAGCAGATAGGGCGTGAAGTAGTCGTCCACGTTGTGCCGGCGGACGTCCTGCCCGAGCGAGACCCAGACCGCGCCCAGCACATTGACGAAGGTCACCGCCCGCAGGTACCAGACCGCGAAGGCCGCGCTCCGCCGGGAGCGGTCGGTGCCCCGGTGCGTACTGCGGTTCGCCTCTTCGCTGGACAAACGGACCTCTCCCATGAAACGCGATGATATGGGGCATCGCGGGTCATGGTGGGCGAGGTGCAGCCGCCCGGTCGGGGCGGCCGCACCGACGCGTCAGTCCGTGTCGCTCCCCACCGGTTCCGTACGCTCCGGCAGTTCGGCCGCGAGCGCGGCAGCGGCCCGGACGAGGGGGAGTGCGAGCAGTGCCCCGCTTCCTTCCCCCACAGTGACGCCCTGGTCGAGCAGCGGGTTGAGAGCCATCCGGTCCAGCGCCTTGCTCTGTGCCGGTTCGCCGCTCACCTGACCGGCGAGCCACCAGTCCGGCGCGCGGAACGCCGCACGCTGGCCCACCAGCGCACAGGCCGCCGACACCACGCCGTCCAGGATCACCGGCATCCTGCGCACCGCGCTCTGCAGCAGGAAGCCGGTGGTCGCGGCCAGATCGGCACCGCCCACCGCCGCCAGCAGCTCCAACTGGTCGCCGAGCACCGGCCGGGCGCGCCGCAGCGCGTCACGGACCGCCGCACACTTGCGCATCCAGGCCAGATCGTCGATCCCCGCGCCGCCCCGGCCGGTGACCACGGAGGCGTCGGTGCCGCACAGCGCGGCGATCAGCGTCGCGGCGGGCGTGGTACCGCCGACGCTCAGATCGCCCAGCACCACCAGATCGGTGCCGGAGTCGGCCTCCTCGTCGGCGATCGCCATGCCCAGCCGGACGGCCTGCTCGGCCTCCTCAGCGGTCAGCGCGTCCTCGACGTCGATCCGCCCGCTGCCGCGCCGCACCCGGTGGCGTACGACGTCCTCGGGCAGCAGCTCCGGGTCACAGTCCAGGCCCGCGTCCACGATCCGCACCGGGACCCCGGCCCCGCGTGCCAGCACCGCGACCGGGCTCGCGCCGTCCAGCACGGCACGCACCAGCCGGTGCGCCGACCCGGACTCCCGCCCGGAGACGCCCAGTTCGGCGACACCGTGATCTCCCGCGAACAGGACCACGCGCGGCTGCGCGACGGCCTTGACCGGGACGGAGCCCTGAGCCGCGGAGAGCCACTCGCCCAGCTCGTCGAGCCGGCCCAGAGCACCGGGCGGGACGATCAGCCGCTCCCTGCGTTCCTCGGCCTCGCGCCGCATGCCGCTGTCGGGTCGCTCGATCAGGTCGGAGAAGTCATCGAGATTCAGCCTGCTCATTCGCCGAACAGTACAGACACCGGCCGCCGCGTCGGCGGCGGGCCGGGGCCTTCGCGGGGTCGGGTCCGGCGGGTCTCCCGCTCATGGGCGTCAGCTGCGGAGCACCAGGGCCTGGCCCGCGACGACGAGCAGCAGATGCTCGCACTCGGCGGCGAAGGCGGCGTTGAGACGGCCCAGTTCGTCGCGGAAACGGCGGCCGGCCGGGGTGGCGGGGACGACACCGGAGCCCACTTCGTTCGTCACCGCGACGAGGGTCCGGGGCGTTTCCCGTACGGCGGTGACGAGTTCGGCGACCCGTTCGCGCAGCGCACGCTCGCCGCCGTCCCGCCAGGTCTCGTCGTCCCACGCGCCGACCCGGTCCATCGCGTCGGTCAGCCACAGCGACAGACAGTCGATCAGCAGCGGCGGCCCCTCCTCCCTCAGCAGGGGCGCCAGATCGCAGGTCTCCGCCGTACGCCAGGCCCCCGGGCGGCGGTCCCGGTGCAGGGCCACCCTCGACGCCCACTCGGTGTCCCCCTCGCGGCTTCCGCCCGTCGCCACGTACACCACGTCCGGGAACGTCTCCAGCCTGCGCTCGGCCTCGACCGACTTCCCCGAGCGCGCACCTCCGGTCACCAGCGTGCGGCGGGGCAGGTCCGGCACCGCGTGGTACTCGCCCACGATCAGCGTCGTCCCGTCGGGCACGGTACGCGCGCCCGCGGCGGCGAGCCGGCGGTCCAGCTCGGGGCCGCCGGGCACGTCGTGATCGATGTGGACCGCGATGACGTCGGTCGTCGCACCGATCGCCCCGGAGGCGCGCAGCCGGGCGATCGCGTCGGGGCGACCGATGACATCCGCGACGACCATCTCGTACGCGGCGAGCCCTTCGGCGAGTCCGGCGGGACCGCCGGACGGCGGCAGATACAGCAGACGTTCGCCCTCCGGCGAGGTCACCTCGTACCCGGTGCCGGGGTGGTCCATCGGCACGGCGCGCACCCGGTGCCCGCTGATCAGCGTCAGCTCCCGGCCGTCGGGCACCCGCCCGGCCGTGGGCAGCCCGGCGGGCAGATCGACCGCCGGCCCGTCATGGGGGTGCGTGAGCAGCACCTGCCGTACGCCGACGAGCGAATGACCCGCCCGCGCGGCGGCGAGCGCGGCGCCCGGGGTCAGGTCGAGCAGCAGGGCCCCGTCCACGAGCAGCGCGGTGGCCGCCCGCGCGCGAGCCCCGCGCGCGGTGGCGCACACGGCGCACGGGCAGTCGGGCCGGGGGAGTCCGGCGGGCGCGCCGGTGCCGAGCAGAGTCAGTTCCACGCCTCTGATCCTCCCGTGTCACCGCGGGGCGTGCGCGCCCGGCTACGCTGCGGGCAGGATAGAGATCACTGATGGGCCCTGGGAGGCGGACATGGCGTGGACGTGGCGGTTCGAGAAGTCCGACGGAACGGAGGTCCAGCCGGCGGTGCAGCCGGAGGAGTTCACGACCCAGGGGGACGCGGAGTCGTGGATCGGTGAGTACTGGAAGGAACTCCGGGAGGGCGGCGCGGACCAGGTGGTGCTCTCGGAGGACACCACCAAGATCTACGGGCCGATGAGCCTCCACGCGAACGACTGACCGCCGGCGGCCCTCTGGCCGCCGTGGGCGCCTCCCGCACTCCGGGGGGCGCCCGTGCCGGGCCCGTCGGGCCCGAAAAGATCCGAACGCGAGACCCTCAGACCTCCCCCAGCGTGACCTGTGCCGTGCGGGAGTCACCGTCCCGCAGGTACCCCACCACCACCTTGTCGCCCGGGTTCATCGAGGCCAGCGCCTCCGCCAGGGACGTCACCGTCGTGATCTCGGTCGAACCCACCTTGGTGATGATGTCCCCGACGCGCATGCCCGCCTGCTCCGCCGCGCCCCCCTTCACGGCCTCCACCACCGCCGCCCCCGAGGGCTCGTAGTTGTCGTCGAGCACCGTCCGGGCCGTGATGCCCAGCGCCGCGCGGCCGGAGTCGGTCACCTTGCCGTTCGCGATGATCTGGTCGGCGACCGTCTTCACCATGGAGGCGGGGATCGCGAATCCGATGCCCGGGGCCGCACCCTCGCCCTGCTGCGGGTCCACGGCCGCCAGCGTCGGGATCCCGATCACCTCGCTGTCCAGGTTCACCAGCGCGCCCCCGCTGTTGCCCGGATTGATGGCCGCCGACGTCTGCACCATGTTGGCGAGCGTCGCGCCCGTGGTCCCGCCCGTACCGCTCTCGCTGACCGTGCGGCCGACCGCCGAGACGATGCCCTGGGTGACACTGCTCGACAGACCGAGCGGCGAGCCCATCGCCAGCACGATGTGCCCGACCTCCACCTCCGCCGAGTCGCCGAACGTGGCCGGCTTCAGGCCCTCCGGCACCGGATCCAGCTTGATCACGGCCAGGTCCTGCTGCGGATAGGACGAGACGAGCTTCGCCGTCAGCGTCTGCTCACCCGTCGCGACGGTGACGCGGAGCGACTTCGCGTCGCCCACCACATGGGCGTTGGTGACCACATGCCCCTTGGTGTCGTAGACGACGCCGGACCCCAGGCTGTCGCCCGCCTGGATCTGCACGACCGAGGGCAGCGAGTCCTTGATCACCGCCTGGTAGTCGCTCTGCAGGTCGTCCCCGTCGCGTTGTGCCATCGCGCGCGTGGTGGTCTCCGGCTGCGAGGAGGACACGGCCATGCAGCCGCCGGCCGCCGAAGCACACACGGCGGCGGTCAGCAGGAGCATCAGCCGGCGCGCGGGACCGGGGCGGCGAGGGGAGGCATCCATGTCCGGAGTATCCCTTTCGCCGGTACGGGACAGCTCGCTGTGCGCCGCCGATCAGGGGGCCCCGGGGGCCGACGCCAGGAACTGCGTCGCCGCCAGTTCGCCGTAGAGCGGATCGCCCGCCACGAGCTCCGCGTGCGTGCCCACCGCCCGCACCCTGCCCGCGTCCATCACCACGATCCGGTCCGCCAGCGTCACGGTGGACAGCCGGTGGGCCACCACCAGCACCGTGACCTCGCGGGACACCTCGGTGACCACGTCCCGCAGCGCCATCTCGTTGACCGCGTCCAGCTGCGAGGTCGCCTCGTCGAGCAGGAGCAGCCGCGGCCGGCGCAGCAGGGCACGCGCGATCGCCACCCGCTGCCGCTCGCCGCCCGACAGCTTGGAGCCGCGATGGCCGACGAGCGTCTCCAGCCCGTCCGGCAGCCGCCGTACGAGCGTGTCCAGCCGGGCCCGTACGAGCACGTCCTGAATCTGCTCCTCGGTCGCGTCCGGCGCGGCGAAGACCAGGTTCTCCCGCAGCGTCCCGGCCAGCACCGGGGCGTCCTGCTCGACATAGCCGATCGCGGCGCGCAGCTGTGTCAGCGGCCAGTCCCGCGCATCCCGGCCGTCGAGGAGGACACGGCCGCCGGTCGGCTCGTAGAAGCGCTCGATCAGGCCGAAGACGGTCGTCTTCCCGGCGCCCGACGGGCCGACGAACGCTGTCATGCCCGCGCCCGGCACGGCGAAGGAGACACCGTGATGGACAGGGGGGAGCTCGTCGCGGTACCGGAAGGTCACGTCCTCGAAGACCACGGTCGCCGGGCCCGTGGGAGCCGGGACCGAGGCCGCCGGCGCCCTCCCCAGCTCCTCCGTCTCCAGACGCTCCGCCTCCACGATCCGCGCGATGGCCGCCGATCCCACCTGGTACTGGGAGGCCGCCTCCACCAGCCGGGACACCGGGTCGATCAGATAGAAGAGGAACAGCAGGAACGCCACCAGCGTCGACACCGAGATCGCCCCCGAGGCGACCCGTGCCCCGCCGATGCCGAGCACCGCGAGAAACGACACCTGCACGGCGAGCCCCACCGACGACCACGCCACCGACTGCCACTTCGCGGACCGGATGCCGTGCCGCCACGCCTCCCGTGCCGCCTTCGACACGATCTCGGTCTCGCGCTCCTCGGCGCCGGAGGCCTTCAGTGTGCGAAAGGCCCCGAAGGCCCGCTCCAGCACGGTCGAGATCTCGCCGACCGCCTCCTGCGAACGCCGTGTCGCCTGCGCGATCTTCGGCATCACCAGGGCCACGCAGCCGCCGATCAGCACGATGACCCCGAGGGTGACCCCGAGCAGCACCGGGTCCATCACGCCCATCATCACGATGGTGGCGACGAAGGCGAGTCCGCCGGTCGCCGCCGAGACGATCGACTGGGTGGTCACTGCGCGCAGCAGGGTGGTGTCCGAGGTGACCCGGGACATCAGATCGCCTGGCTGGGTGCGCTCCACCTCCGGGAGCCGCAGTCGCAGCAGCCGCCCGATCAGGGTGCGGCGGGCGGCCAGCACCACGGACTCGGCGGTGCGTTCCAGGATGTACGCGCCGACCGCCTCGATCGCGGTGCCGACGACCACCAGGGCGGTGAGCAGCAGCAGGATCGCGGTGATCGACTCGTCCTCGCCGAGCCGGTCGACCAGTGTCTTGGCCGCGAGCGGCTGGGCCAGCCCGCTGACCGTGCCGACGAGCGCGAACGACGCCCCGAGCGCGACGGTCCAGCGGTGCGGGCGGAAGTGGGTGTACAGCGCCCGCCAGGTCTGGCGGGCGGGAAGCTTCACGGGGGGCGTGTCGTCGGACGTTCCGGTCGAACTCCGGGCGGGCTTACCGGTCATGGGTCCGGTGGTCTCTGCGGTGGTCACAGGAGGGGGGACGCGAAAACGGCCCCCGGACCTGACCTGCGAGCCGCTCCTGACACCGGCTGACGCGCGGCGCGGTGCCCGGGGTCGCTCGGCAGCGTCCGACTGCGGTCCAGGACGCGCGGCGCCTCGCGGTCCGCCGGGCGCACGGTGCCGTCGCCCGACCCCACCGCGCCGGCTCTCAGCCGCTCAGCCGCGTACGCCGCACAGGTGCAGCAGCGCCGCGACCCGCTTGTACGGTTCGGTGCGCCCGGCCCGGTCCTCCGCGGCCAGCAGCCGCTCCAGGTCCTCGGGGGCCGGCAGGTCCGCGTCGTTGTCCGCCCCGTCGGTGAAGACCCGCACGCCGTACCAGGCGTGCAGCGGCGCCGCGATCCCGGCCAGCGTCGCGGTCAGCGCGTCGAGCCGGTCGGCCCGTCCGGGCAGACCCAGCCGGTTGGTGTAGGTGTCCGAGCCGAAGGCGGCCAGCGCGGCGGGAAAGTCCCCGGCCAGCCCCGGGCGCATGGCCAGGGCGTCGGCGTTGCGCACCAGCAGGGAGAGCAGTCCGCCGGGTGCCAGTACCCGGGCGAGCCCCGCGAGCATCGCGTCGGGCTCCTGCACGTACATCAGCACCCCGTGGCAGAGCACCACGTCGAACGCGCCGGGCAGGAAGTGCGCCCCCGTCTCGCGGCCGTCGCCCTCGATCAGGCGGAACCGCTCACGGATGCCCTCGGGCTCGGTCGCGAGCGTCTGCCGCGCGATGGCGACCATCTCGGCGTCGGACTCCAGACCGGTCACCGAGTGCCCGGCCCGCGCGAGGCGCAGGGCCTGGGTGCCCTGGCCCATCCCGACGTCGAGGATCCGCAGCCGCTGTCCCACCGGGAAGCGGCCGGCTATCTGCTCGTCCAGCTGCCGCGCGACCAGTTCCTGCCGCACGATGTTCCGCAGACCGCTGAGGCCGTTCAGCCAGGCGGTCGCCCCTCCCTCGAAACCGACCGTGCTCAGGGCCGCTCTCCGCGCTTGACCTGAGGCTTGGGCAGACGCAGCCGGCGCATCTGGAGCGTGCGCATCAGGCCGTACGCGACGGCACCGCGCTTGGGCTCGTCCGGGAAGCGCTCGGCGAGCTGCTTGCGGAGCCGGAAGACCAGGCCGATCGAGTCGATGATGATCATCACGATCACGCCGAGCCAGAGCAGCAGCGAGATGTTCTGGAGCTGGCCCACGCGGACCATGCTGAGCACCAGGATGACCACCGCGAGCGGCAGGAAGAACTCGGCGATGCAGAAGCGGGAGTCGACGAAGTCGCGGACGAAGCGGCGCACGGGCCCCTTGTCGCGGACGGGCAGATACCGCTCGTCACCACTCGCGAGGGCCTCGCGCTGCTTGGCCAGGTCGGCGCGGCGGGCTTCCCGCTGGCGCTTCATGGCCTCCTTGCGGTCGGCCGGCGCCGTGGAGGCACGGCGGCGCTGGGACTGGGCCTCACTGCGCTTGGGCGTGGGGCGGCCCTTCGGGGCCTCGGGGCTGCGGGGCTGCTTGGAGAGGTCCGCCGTCACCTTGTCGGTGGGGGCCTTCTCTTCCTTGGCACGGCTACGGAACACAAAGCCCAAGGGTACGGGGTGCGGAGCAGGGACCCAACGCCGGTGGGGAACGATCCCGCAACGCCGTGCGTCTGTAGGGGACAGAAGCCGGTGACAAGCCGGACAGAGCGGACGTTGCCCGAGGTTTCCCTGATGGCCACCTACTCCTTGCGCCGGATCGGACCGGGAAGCAGTCGTCCTTGGGGATGAGCGCATCCGCGCTTGAACAGTGCGGTAATGGATGCAGGGCCCGTACTGTGGGTTCTGTTGGAGTGCTGGAGCTTTAGTCCGTCAGAAGGGGGCGCGCGAAGCCCATGAGCGGTGTCATGAAGCGTATGGGGATGATCTTCCGCGCGAAGGCAAACAAGGCCCTCGACAGGGCCGAGGATCCGCGCGAGACCCTTGATTACTCCTACCAGAAGCAGCTGGAGCTGCTGCAGAAGGTGCGTCGCGGAGTCGCCGATGTGGCGACCTCCCGCAAGCGCCTGGAACTGCAGCTGAACCAGCTCCAGGGACAGTCCACCAAGCTGGAGGACCAGGGCCGCAAGGCGCTGGCGCTCGGCCGGGAGGACCTGGCGCGCGAGGCGCTCTCCCGCCGTGCCGCGCTCCAGCAGCAGGTCACGGACCTGGAGACGCAGCACCAGACGCTGCAGGGCGAGGAGGAGAAGCTCACCCTCGCGGCCCAGCGTCTGCAGGCCAAGGTCGACGCCTTCCGTACGAAGAAGGAGACCATCAAGGCCACCTACACGGCCGCCCAGGCACAGACCCGGATCGGTGAGGCCTTCTCCGGCATCTCCGAGGAGATGGGCGACGTCGGCCAGGCGATCCAGCGGGCCGAGGACAAGACCGCGCAGCTCCAGGCCCGCGCCGGTGCGATCGACGAGCTCCTCGCCTCCGGCGCGCTCGACGACCCGACCGGCATGGCGAAGGACGACATCGCGGCCGAGCTGGACCGCATCTCCGGTGGTACGGATGTGGAGCTGGAACTTCAGCGCATGAAGGCCGAGCTGGCCGGCGGCTCCTCCTCGCAGCAGGCGATCGAGGGCGGCGACGGCCGGCAGGACGCGGCTCCGCAGCAGAACACCCCGAAGTTCGACAAGCAGTAGGGACTCGTCATGATCGTACGGATCATGGGGGAGGGCCAGGTGAACGTGGCGGACAGCCACCTCGCCGAGCTCAACAGGCTGGACGACGAACTGCTCGCCGAGATGCAGAGCGGGGACGGCCCCGGCTTCCGGCGCACGCTCCACGCGCTCCTGGAGAGAATCCGCGAGCTCGGCGAGCCTCTGCCGGACGACTCCCTGGAGCCGTCCGAGCTGATTCTCCCGGCGCCCGACGCGACGCTCGAGGACGTCCGGAAGCTGCTCCGCGACGACGGCCTGATCCCCGGCTGACGCCGATCCGGCCTCCGGCCGGTCTCGCGCACTCCGCCAGCGGCGCTGCCCCGCCC
>NZ_JBHXSL010000010.1:0-222337 GCF_042714725.1 Streptomyces sp. NPDC058685 | reverse complement strand
GGAACCTCGCCATCCGAAGATGGACGGGGTATCAACATATCTGGCGTTGACTTTTGGCACGCTGTTGAGTTCTCAAGGAACGGACGCTTCCTTTGTACTCACCCTCTCGGGCTTTCCTCCGGGCGCTTCCCTTCGGTCTTGCGTTTCCAACCCTACCAGATTCTTTTTCCGTTCCGTTTCCGGTGGAGTTTGAATCCGATGGCCGATTGGAGTGGCCTTTTGCCTTTCGGCTGCACCGACTTTATCAGAGATTCTGAGTCGGAATTTCCCTCCCGTTCAGGTCACTGCTTCGAGCGCGTAAGCACATCGAGTTCCCTGCGGGCGGAGACGTAAACGTACTGGAGCGGAGCGCCCCGATGCAAATCGGGGGGCTCCGCTCCGAGAACAGCGACGTCAGAGGGTCGGAAGAGGGTCAGACCTCGACGACGACGGGGAGGATCATCGGCCGGCGACGGTAGGTGTCGGACACCCACTTGCCCACCGTGCGGCGTACCAACTGCTGGAGTTGGTGCGGTTCGGCGACGCCGTCGGCGCCTGCCTTGGCGATCGCTTCCTCGATCTTCGGGATGACCGCGTTGAAGGCCGAGTCCTCGATACCGGAACCGCGGGCGTGCAGGTTCGGACCGCCGACGACCTTGCCCGTCGTGGAGTCGACCACGACGAAGACGGAGATGATGCCCTCGTCCCCGAGGATGCGACGGTCCTTCAGGGACGCTTCGGTGACATCGCCGACCGAGAGGCCGTCGACGTACACATAGCCCGCCTGGACCTTGCCGACGATCCTGGCCTTGCCGTCGACGAGGTCGACGACGACTCCGTCCTCGGCGATGACGATGCGGTCCTTGGGGACTCCCGTCTGGGCGCCGAGTTCGGCGTTGGCCCGCAGATGGCGCCATTCACCGTGGACCGGCATCAGGTTCTTCGGCCGGCAGATGTTGTAGAAGTACAGCAGCTCGCCCGCCGAGGCGTGGCCCGAGACATGGACCTTGGCGTTGCCCTTGTGGACGACGTTCGCGCCCCACCGGCTCAGGCCGTTGATCACGCGGTAGACCGCGTTCTCGTTGCCCGGGATGAGCGACGACGCCAGGATCACCGTGTCGCCCTGGACGATCCGGATCTGGTGGTCGCGGTTGGCCATGCGGGACAGGGCCGCCATGGGTTCGCCCTGCGAGCCCGTGCACACGAGGACGATCTCGTGGTCCGGCAGGTCGTCGAGCGTCTTGACGTCCACGACGAGGCCGGGCGGGACCTTCAGATAGCCGAGGTCACGGGCGATGCCCATGTTGCGGACCATCGAGCGGCCGACGAAGGCGACACGCCTTCCGTACTCGTGGGCGGCGTCGAGGATCTGCTGGATGCGGTGCACATGGCTGGCGAAGCTCGCGACGATGATGCGCTTCTGGGCGTTCGCGAAGACCGTGCGCAGCACATTCGAGATGTCCCGCTCCGGCGGGACGAATCCGGGGACCTCGGCGTTCGTCGAGTCGGACAGCAGAAGGTCGATGCCTTCCTCGCTGAGCCGGGCGAAGGCGTGCAGGTCGGTCAGCCGGCCGTCGAGCGGCAGCTGGTCCATCTTGAAGTCGCCGGTGTGGACGGCCATGCCCGCGGGGGTGCGGATGGCGACGGCCAGGGCGTCCGGGATGGAGTGGTTGACCGCGATGAACTCGCAGTCGAACGGACCGATGCGCTCGCGGTGGCCTTCGCTCACTTCCAGCGTGTACGGCCGGATGCGGTGTTCCTGGAGCTTCGCCTCGATCAGGGCGAGGGTCAGCTTCGACCCGATGAGCGGGATGTCCGCCTTCAGGCGCAGCAGATAGGGGACGCCACCGATGTGGTCCTCGTGGCCGTGCGTGAGCACGATGCCTTCGATGTCGTCGAGACGGTCCCGGAGGGTGGTGAAGTCCGGAAGGATGAGGTCGATTCCGGGCTGTTCCTCCTCGGGGAAGAGGACGCCGCAGTCGACGATGAGCAGTCGGCCCTCGTATTCGAAGACCGTCATGTTGCGGCCGATCTCGCCGAGACCGCCGAGCGGGGTGACGCGCAGGCCGCCCTTCGGGAGCTTCGGCGGGGCGCCGAGTTCGGGATGCGGATGACTCAAAAGACTCTCCTCACCACGTACGCCACGTACCGCTGGGGCACGTGGCGTACATGTCATTCGTGCACTTGCTGTTGTCTGTCCGGCCGCGGATGGCCGGTTCTTCCTGCTTATTCAGTTGTGAAGTCGGTGGTCAGAGCTGTACCCCGCCGGCCGCCAGGTCGATCTTGAGCTGGGCGGTCTCCTGCGGGGACAGCTCGACGAGCGGAAGCCTTAGGGGCCCGGCGGGGAGACCCTGAAGGGTCAGCGCCGCCTTGGTGGTGATGACGCCCTGGGTGCGGAACATGCCGGTGAAGACCGGGAGCAGCCGCTGGTGGATCTCGGTGGCCTTCTGGACGTCACCGCTGGCATGGGCGTCGACGAGGGCGCGGAGCTCCGGGGTGACGACATGGCCGACGACGGAGACGAATCCGATGGCGCCGACCGAGAGCAGCGGGAGGTTGAGCATGTCGTCGCCGGAGTACCAGGCGAGGCCGCTGCGGGCGATGGCCCAGCTGGCGCGGCCGAGGTCTCCCTTGGCGTCCTTGTTGGCGACGATACGCGGGTGCTCGGACAGACGCACCAGGGTTTCCGTGTCGATGGGGACACCGCTGCGGCCTGGGATGTCGTAGAGCATGACGGGCAGTTCCGTCGAGTCGGCGATCGCCGCGAAGTGACGCAACAGGCCCTCCTGCGGGGGCTTGTTGTAGTACGGCGTCACCGCGAGCAGGCCGTGCGCGCCGGCCCGTTCGGCCGCGTGGGCGAGTTCGATGCTGTGGCGGGTGTCGTTGGTGCCGACTCCGGCCACGACGTGGGCCCGGTCTCCGACCGCTTCCAGTACGGCTCGTACGAGCTGGTCTTTCTCCGCGTCGCTGGTGGTCGGCGACTCACCGGTGGTGCCGTTGATGATCAGGCCGTCGTTGCCTGCGTCCACCAGGTGGGCCGCCAGGTGCTGAGCACCGGCGAGGTCAAGTGCGCCGTCAGCCGTGAACGGCGTGACCATGGCGGTGAGGACCCTGCCGAAGGGGGTCTGCGGAGTGGAGATCGGAGCCATGGGTAACACGCTACTCGCTGCTCAGCACGGTGTGTCCCCTCGGGGCACGTGACGTACGACGTGGCATGAGGAGCCCGGCACTGCCTGCTCGGGGGTTCAAGCAGTGCCGGGTCCGTTTGATCAGCCTAGATGAACTTCACGAAACACCGCAATGCGGACACTTCACCCGTGGATGCGTACGTATGTACTCGCAGGCGGCTCAGGGAGCCACGCGACCGTTGGCGTTGAAGGCCGCGTAGGTGAGCGGCATCAGGCGCGCCCAGTGCTCCTCCATCTTCTCGCCGACCATCTCGATCTCCCGCTGCGGGAAGGACGGAACGGTCGCCAGCTCGTGCTGGGTGCGCAGGCCGAGGAAGTGCATCAGCGAGCGTGCGTTGCAGGTCGCGTACATCGACGAGAAAAGACCCACGGGCAGGACCGCACGGGCCACCTCACGGGCGACGCCCTCGGCCAGCATCTCCTGGTAGGTCTCGTAGGAGCGCCGGTAGGACTCCTCCATGGCCTCGCTGACGACCTTGTGCTGCTCCGGAGTGCCGTCGACGAAGACGTACTTGCCGGGGCGGCCCTGCTGGACGAGCTTGCGGTCCTGTCCGGGGACGTAGAAGACGGGCTGAAGCTCCCGGTAGCGGCCGGACTCCTCGTTGTACGACCAGCCCACGCGGTGCCGCATGAACTCACGGAACACGAAGATGGGGGCACTGATGAAGAAGGTCATCGAGTTGTGCTCGAAGGGGCTGCCGTGGCGGTCCCGCATCAGGTAGTTGATGAGCCCCTTGGAGCGCTCCGGGTCCTTCTGGAGCTCCTCCAGCGACTGCTCGCCGGCCGTGGAGACGCGGGCGGCCCACAGCACGTCGGAGTCGCCGGCAGTGTGCTTCACCAGCTCGACGGTGACGTCACCGCGGAAGCTCGGAGTTGCGCTCTCGGCGGGGGTGTCGGGCACCAGGGGTCCTTCCGGTCGTACTCAGGGGGCGGCGCCCACTTTAACGACGCAGCCTCCCGGGGGTACCTCCGCCCTCGTGAGTCTTCTGGAGCAACTTGCCGAACGATGGCACCTCCGGGTGGTTTCTCGCGTCTATACCAGGAGAAGCGTCCAGGTACCAGACCTCAAGGAGTTTTCTGATGTTCCTCCGGCGAGAAGCCGTCCCGTTCACATTCGTCGCCGAGGCCGATCGCTTCCGCAGTAACGTCACTCCCCCGCCCCGTGAACGTCCGAGCGTCTCCGAGCTCACCGGCCGTACGCTGATCGGGCTTACCCTCGTCGCCGGGCTGGTCGGCTCGCTTCTGTTCGGGCTTCCCGCCCTCGGTTCCGGTCCCGCGCCGGCCCATTCACAGCAGTCCGAAGCGTCCGAGGGGCGCTGATCTCGCCTTCCGGCCCCGAACGGGCCGGGAAGGCACCCCCATGGCCCCCCTGGGGTGGTCGGCCGGTGACCTGCTCGGTAGCCTCACCGGGCACAGCCCAATCGAGTGTGCTGGTGAGTGAGGATCAGTCGTGCCCCTGCCCTTCCTGACGGCGGACCGCGCATTTGACACGAACGCGGACGATGTCGCGCTGCCTTTCGACGACCACGACCAGTGGCGCCGGCCGTACCGACCGGGCCCGTGGCGGGTCGCGGCGGCCGCGCTGTTGCTGCTGCTGGCGTCGTTCGTCCTGCTCGCCGCGATGATCATCGCCTTCGCCGGCGCACTGCCCGGGGCATCCGCCTGTGCGGGCCTGGGGCTCGTGCTCATCGTGGCGGCGCTGCGCCTGCTGCGCGTGGGTGTGTGGGTCAGCAGGCACGGGCTGCGCAGGGTGGGCTTCTTCGGGACCACCACGGTTCCGTGGAACGAGGCGGCCGATGTCCGCACGGTGCAGCAGCCGGTCCGCTGGCTGGGTCTGCCGCGGACGGTGCAGGGTCAGGCGCTCGTTCTCTCCCGCCCCGGCAGCGAGCCGTTGCATCTGCTCACCGACCACAACGCGGACTTCCTGGCGCGCGTCGAGGCGTTCGACCGGGCCGCGGACACCGTCGAGGCATGGGGCTCGGAGTACCGGCCCGGCCAGGCCTGAACCTTCCAGGCGGTGCCGGTTCCACGGCCTGTCATGCGGATCGTGCCGGGTTCGGCCCGATCCGAACGACAGCCCCTAGGTGGGAGCCGGCCGGCCGTCGTGCAGGGCGATCGCGCGCTGCATCGCCTTGCGGGCGCGCGGAGTGTCCCGCGCGTCGTGGTACGCCACCGCCAGCCGGAACCAGCAGCGCCAGTCGCCCGGTGAGTCCTCGGTCTCCGCGCGGCGCCGGGCGAAGACGGCGTCCGCCGAATCGCGGTCGATGCGGCCGCCGGGGGTGCGGACCAGTTCGTCGACCGGCAGGCCGCCCTCGGCGTCCAGTTCGGCCGCGAGCTGGTTGGCCCGGGTCACGAACTGCGTGTTCTTCCAGAGGAACCAGAGGCCGATCACCGGCAGGATCAGCACGGCCGCACCGAAGCTGACGGTGAGCAGGGTGCCGTGCTGGATGAGCATCACCCCTCGGCTGCCGACCAGGACGAAGTAGACAACGAGGACGGCAGCCGTGACGAGGTACGTGATTTTCGCGCGCATGAGGGCTTTCCGGGTCAGCCGAGGTCGAGGAAATGTTCCAGGCCGAAGGTGAGCCCGGGTGCGGACACGACCTGGCGGACGCCCAGCAGGATGCCCGGCATGAAGCTGCTGTGGTGCAGCGAGTCGTGCCGGATGGTCAGCGTCTCGCCCTCGCCGCCCAGCAGGACCTCCTGATGGGCGAGCAGACCGCGCAGCCGTACGGCGTGCACCGGGACGCCGTCGACATCCGCGCCACGCGCGCCGTCCAGCGCGGTGACGGTGGCGTCGGGCTGCGGCGCGAGGCCGGCCTCGGCGCGGGCCGCCGCGATCAGCTGTGCCGTGCGGGTGGCCGTGCCGGAGGGGGCGTCGGCCTTGTTCGGGTGGTGGAGCTCGACGACCTCGACGGACTCGAAGTAGCGCGCGGCCTGCTGCGCGAACTTCATGGTGAGCACTGCGCCGATCGAGAAGTTCGGCGCGATGAGCACGCCGGTCTGCGGGGAGGCGGCGAGCGAGGTGTTGAGCTGCGCGAGGCGTTCGTCGGTCCATCCGGTGGTGCCGACGACCGCGTGGATGCCGTGGCGTACGCAGAAGTCGAGGTTGCCCATCACCGAGGTGGGGGTGGTCAGTTCGACCGCGACCTGGGCGCCGGCGTCGACCAGTGCCTCCAGCTTGTCGCTCCGGCCGAGTGCGGCGACCAGTTCCATGTCCTCGGCGGCCTCGACGGCCTGTACGGCTTCCGAGCCGATCCGGCCGTTGGCACCGAGGACGGCCACGCGCAGCTTGCTCATCGTTTCTATCCCTAATGTGAGGAACTCTAGGAGACAGCTTCGTGCAGGCGGTCGGCCTGCCTGTCCTTGAGCGGGCCGATCACCGAGAGGGACGGGCGCTGTCCCAGCACATCGCCGGCCACCGCGCGCACCTCGTCGGGCGTGACGGCCGCGATCCGGGCGAGCATCTCGTCGACCGACATCTGCTCGCCCCAGCACAGCTCGCTCTTGCCGATGCGGTTCATCAGCGCGCCGGTGTCCTCCAGGCCGAGCACCGTGGAACCGGAGAGCTGGCCGACGGCGCGGCCGATCTCGTCGTCCGACAGTCCCTCGGACGCGACCCGGTCGAGCTCGTCCCGGCAGATCTTCAGCACGTCGTGGACCTGGCTGGGACGGCAGCCCGCGTAGACGCCGAAGAGTCCGCAGTCGGCGAAGCCCGAGGTGTACGAGTACACGCTGTAGGCGAGGCCGCGCTTCTCCCGCACCTCCTGGAAGAGACGGGAGGACATGCCGCCGCCGAGCGCGGTGTTCAGCACGCCGAGCGCCCAGCGGCGCTCGTCGGTGCGGGCGAGGCCCGGCATGCCGAGGACGACATGGGCCTGCTCGGTCCTGCGGTTGAGCAGTTCGACCTTGCCGGCGGTGCGCAGGGGGCGGCGTCCGTCGCGGGGGGCGAGCGGGACCGCGTCCGTGCGGGTGAGGGCGCCGGCCTTCTCGAAGGCGCGGCGGACCTGACGTACGACGGTGGCGTGGTCGATGTTGCCCGCGGCGGCGACGACCAGATGGGTCGGGTCGTAGTGCTTCTTGTAGAAGCGGCGGACCCGCTCGGCGGTCAGCGCGTTGACGGTGTCGACCGTGCCGAGGACCGGGCGGCCGAGGGGGGTGTCGCCGAGCATGGTGTGCGCGAACAGGTCGTGCACGCAGTCGCCCGGGTCGTCCTCGGTCATCGCGATCTCCTCGAGGATGACACCGCGCTCGGCGTCGACGTCCTCCTGGAGGATCAGCGAACCGGTGAGCATGTCGCAGACCACGTCGATGGCGAGCGGCAGATCGGTGTCGAGCACCCGCGCGTAGTAGCAGGTGTACTCCTTCGCCGTGAAGGCGTTCATCTCGCCGCCGACCGCGTCGATCGCGGACGAGATGTCGAGGGCGGAGCGCTTGTGCGTGCCCTTGAACAGGAGGTGCTCGAGGTAGTGGGTGGCTCCGTTCAGCGCGGGGGTCTCGTCGCGGGAGCCGACGTGTGCCCAGATGCCGAAGGTCGCCGACCGGACGGACGGGAGCGACTCGGTGACGATGCGCAGGCCGCCCGGGAGGGTGGTGCGGCGGACCGTGCCGATGCCGTTCTCGCCCTTGAGAAGCGTTTGGGTACGGGCGACGGCCCGCGCCTCCGAGGAGGTGCGGGCCGTCGTCGTGGAACTACGAGCCGTCACTTGGCAGCGTCGTCCTTCTCGGCCTCGGGCTCTTCTTCACCCTCGATGACGGGGATGAGGGAGAGCTTGCCGCGGGAGTCGATCTCGGCGATCTCGACCTGGACCTTGGAGCCGACCGCGAGCACGTCCTCGACGTTCTCCACGCGCTTGCCACCGGCGAGCTTGCGGATCTGCGAGATGTGCAGCAGGCCGTCCTTGCCCGGGAGCAGGGACACGAACGCACCGAAGGTGGTGGTCTTGACGACCGTACCCAGGTAGCGCTCGCCGACCTCCGGCATGGTCGGGTTGGCGATGCCGTTGATCGTGGCGCGGGCGGCCTCGGCCTGCGAGCCCTGGGCGGCACCGATGTAGATGGTGCCGTCGTCCTCGATCGTGATGTCGGCGCCGGTGTCCTCCTGGATCTGGTTGATCATCTTGCCCTTGGGGCCGATGACCTCACCGATCTTGTCCACCGGGATCTTGACGGTGATGATCCGCGGGGCGTTCGGGGACATCTCGTCCGGGACGTCGATGGCCTCGTTCATCACATCGAGGATGTGGAGGCGTGCGTCGCGGGCCTGCTTCAGCGCGGCGGCCAGGACCGAGGCGGGGATGCCGTCGAGCTTGGTGTCGAGCTGGAGCGCGGTGACGAAGGTCTTCGTACCGGCGACCTTGAAGTCCATGTCGCCGTAGGCGTCCTCCGCACCGAGGATGTCGGTGAGGGCGACGTAGTGGGTCTCGCCGTCGATCTCCTGCGAGATCAGGCCCATGGCGATACCGGCGACGGCGGCCTTGAGGGGCACACCGGCGTTCAGCAGCGACATGGTGGAGGCGCAGACCGAGCCCATGGACGTCGAGCCGTTGGAGCCCAGCGCCTCGGAGACCTGGCGGATCGCGTAGGGGAACTCCTCGCGCGTCGGCAGGACCGGCACGATGGCGCGCTCGGCGAGCGCACCGTGGCCGATCTCGCGGCGCTTCGGCGAACCGACGCGGCCGGTCTCACCGACGGAGTAGGGCGGGAAGTTGTAGTTGTGCATGTAGCGCTTGCGGGTCACCGGGGAGAGGGTGTCCAGCTGCTGCTCCATCCGGAGCATGTTGAGGGTGGTGACACCCAGGATCTGGGTCTCGCCACGCTCGAACAGCGCCGAGCCGTGCACGCGCGGGATGGCCTCGACCTCGGCGGCGAGCGTACGGATGTCCGTGACGCCACGGCCGTCGATGCGGACCTTGTCCTTGATGACGCGCTCGCGGACCAGCTTCTTGGTCAGCGCGCGGTAGGCACCGGAGATCTCCTTCTCGCGACCCTCGAACTGCGGGAGCAGCTTCTCGGCGGCGATCTCCTTGATGCGGTCGAGCTCGGTCTCGCGCTCCTGCTTGCCCGGGATGGTGAGGGCCTGCGCGAGCTCGTCCTTGACCGCGGCGGTGAGCGCCTCCAGGACGTCGTCCTGGTAGTCGAGGAAGACGGGGAACTCGCCGACGGGCTTGGCGGCCTTGGCGGCGAGGTCGGACTGGGCCTTGCAGAGCGCCTTGATGAAGGGCTTCGCGGCCTCGAGACCGGCGGCGACGATCTCCTCGGTGGGAGCCTCGGCGCCGTCCTTGACGAGCTGGATGGTCTTCTCGGTGGCCTCGGCCTCGACCATCATGATCGCGACATCGCCGTCCTCGAGGACGCGACCGGCGACGACCATGTCGAAGACGGCGTCCTCGAGCTCGGTGTGCGTCGGGAACGCGACCCACTGGCCCTTGATCAGGGCGACACGGGTGCCGCCGATCGGGCCGGAGAAGGGCAGGCCGGCCAGCTGCGTGGAGCAGGAGGCGGCGTTGATCGCGACCACGTCGTACAGGTGGTCGGGGTTGAGCGCCATGATCGTCTCGACGATCTGGATCTCGTTGCGCAGGCCCTTCTTGAAGGAGGGGCGCAGCGGGCGGTCGATGAGGCGGCAGGTGAGGATCGCGTCCTCGGAGGGCCGGCCCTCACGACGGAAGAAGGAGCCGGGGATCTTGCCGGCTGCGTACATCCGCTCCTCGACGTCCACCGTCAGGGGGAAGAAGTCGAGCTGGTCCTTGGGCTTCTTGGAGGCGGTGGTGGCCGACAGCACCATGGTGTCGTCGTCCAGGTACGCCACGGCGGAACCGGCGGCCTGCTTGGCCAGGCGTCCCGTCTCGAAGCGGATGGTGCGGGTGCCGAAAGTACCGTTGTCAATGACGGCCTCGGCGTAGTGGGTCTCGTTCTCCACTAGCGTTTTCTCCGTTACGTTGCGTCTTTCGTCCTTCCGCCCGTGTGGCGGGAGGACGGTGGCGGAGAAGCTCTCGTTCTGCGGGCCGGTCTTCGATCGAAGCACCCGGGGGCTTGTGTCTCCGGGAGCCACTACCGAGGACCGGCGGCGGCGAGGCGGCTTCCCGCTCGTGTTCGGTGGTGCGTTCTGCGACCAGACTAATTGGCGTCCGGTACGTCGCGCACGTACAGCAAAGGGAGCGGCCCCCTCAGAGTGGGAACCGCTCCCTTCACGGCGTCCTTACTTGGCACCGCCGGCCGCACCGCGGCGGATGCCGAGGCGGTCGACCAGGGCGCGGAAGCGCTGGATGTCCTTCTTGGCCAGGTACTGCAGCAGACGGCGGCGCTGGCCGACGAGGATGAGCAGACCACGACGGGAGTGGTGGTCGTGCTTGTGCGTCTTGAGGTGCTCGGTCAGGTCCGAGATACGGCGCGAGAGCATCGCGACCTGCACCTCGGGGGAGCCGGTGTCGCCCTCCTTGGTGCCGAACTCGGTCATGATCTGCTTCTTCGTAGCGGCGTCGAGAGACACTCGGTACTCCTCTTGATGTTCGATGCGCCCACGAGTGCCCCTGGTCTTGTTCTCAGGAGAGCTTCCGTGACTCGGAGGCGAAGGTCCGATGAGCGCTGCACCCAGAGCACCGAGGCTCCGGGAAGGGCGTACACAAACGGCCGTCACACAGCGTACCAGCCTCGGCTACGAGGTCAGCGCCCGGATCGAGTGGTACACATCGAACACCGCGAGGCACAGCGGCACCAGCGTGAGCAGCACAAACGTCTCGGCGACCTCCAGGAAGCGGCCCCAGAAGGGGGTCACTCCCTTACGGGGCACGATCAGGCCGATGGCGGTGATCAGCGCGGCCACACCGGCGACGGCGGCGGTCAGCCAGATCGTACGGATGTCGAGGGCGCTGCTGTCGCCACGCAGGGCGTCGCGCATGAGCCCGGCCGGCGGGTTGAGGCACAGGCCGAGCCCGAGCAGTACCAGGGAGCCGAGGCCGGCGGCGAGCGCGCAGCCGACCTGCGCCGTGTAGCGGAAGAGGTGGGCGCGCATCAGCATGGCGATGCCGGTGCTGAGGGCGAGGAGCTGGCCCCAGACGTTGTCGGAGAAGCCGAGGACGGCGGCGGCGGCGACGGCGATCAGCGCGCAGCCGCCGACGAGGCCGACCATCAGCTCGTGGCCGCGGCGGGCCTGGGCGGCGATGCGCTCGGCGTCGACCGGGCCCGCGGGCTCGGGATCGCTGCCGTACTCGCCCATGGTCGTGCGCGGCGGGTCGAAGCCGATGGGCAGCCGCGCGAAGCGGGTGGAGAAGCCCGGAAGGAAGGCGAGGGCGCCGACGGCGAGCGGTGCGCACACCGCGGCGCTCTCGACCGGCTCCAGGTGGCGCAGGATCGCGACGAAGGTGACGAGCACGCCGACCGTCGCGGCGAAGACGAACGCGACGAAGGGGCCGTCACCGGCGGGGGCGACGATGGTCAGGAGTACCGCGAAGACCAGGACGGCGGCGCAGGCCAGCAGGAACTGGAGCTTGCCGATGCCCTCCCCGGTGGCCGGGGGCAGCAGTCCGGAGCCGGCAACGGCCGCGTTCGCCATCGCGCCGATGCCGAGGGCGACGGCGGATCCGCGGTCGTCGTACACCCGGGCCCGTACGCAGGCGAGCGCGAGCAGCAGGACGCCGGTGACGGCGGCCAGGATGCCGGCGAGGCCGTGCATGTCGTGCAGGGGGTCGGCCGTCCACAGCACGAAGGCGACGAGGACGAGCAGGACCGAGCCGCCGAAGAGGCCGGCGCCGCGCATCAGTCCGTCGCTCCACAGGGTGCGGTCGCGGGCGACCGCGGAGGCGACGGCATCGGACACGTCGTCGAAGACCGCGGGCGGCAGTGACTCGGAGAACGGCCGCATGGACAGCAGTTCGCCGTCGAGGATGCGCTGGGAGGCGAGGGAGCGGGTGCTGTCGAGCACGGTGCCGTCGCGCCGCACGAGGTGGTAACCGACCGGGGCGCCCTCCGCGGGGCTCTGTCCGGACAGGCGCAGGATCTCCGGGTAGAGGTCGGCGAGGGGGATGTCCTCGGGCAGTGCCACATCGACGCGGCCGTCCGGCGCGACGACCGTCACTCGGCAGAAACCGGTTCCGCTGCTCGACGGAGTCGCGGAACCCGGATGACCCGTCCCCGCAGCCGCCGCTCGGGCCGTCATAGTCACCTGCTGCATCCCCTCGTGGTTCTCATGATTCGTACGCCCGGCATTGCGCTCCGAATGACCCTTTTTTTGCGGAAGTTCATGGGTGCGCAAACACGTCGCGCCACCCTACCGCCCACGTGTCCGGCCCGGCGCAAGTAGGATCCCTCCCCGCGGACGGGACCCGTCGCCACGGGGGCGCCGATAGGAACATTTCCGTCCGGCAAGGGAATTGGTGAGCTTGTGAGTCAGATCGTCGTCAAGCGCCCACCCCGGGCCCTGCCTGCCGAGGTACCCGGCGAGCAGGTGCAGCTGCAACCTCCGCCCGAGCTGCCGAGAGGGCAGCAGGAGGGCGCACTGATGCAGCTGCTGCCCATGCTGGGCATGGGCGGTTCCGTCGTCTTCTTCTTCATGACCCCGAATCCGATCATGCGGATCATGGGCATGGTGATGATCGCGTCGACGGTGGCCATGGCGATCGCGATGCTGGTGCGCTATCGCAAGGGCACCCAGGGACAGCTCGCCGACCTGCGGCGCGACTATCTCAAGTACCTGACGCAGACCCGTCGTACGGTGCTGCGGACGGCTCACCTCCAGCGTGACGCGCAGTACTACCTGCACCCTTCCCCCGAGCAGCTGTGGGCCCTGGTGGCCGAGGGCAGCCGGGTGTGGGAACGCCGGGTCGGCGACGCCGACTTCGGGCAGGTGCGCATCGGGCTGGGCAGCCAGCAGCTCGCCACCCCGTTGCTGGCCCCCGACACCGCGCCCGTCGATGAGCTTGAGCCGCTGACGGCGGGTGCCATGCGGCAGTTCCTGTCGGCGCACAGCACGCTCGACGGACTGCCGATGGCCGTGTCGCTGCGGGCGTTCTACCACGTGACGGTGAGCGGTGAGCCGGAGTCCGTGCGCTCCACCGCCCGCGCGATGGTCGGCTCGCTCGCCTCCCTCCACTCCCCCGAGGACCTGGTGATCGTCGTCGCCGCGGGCCGGGAGTCGGCGAAGCACTGGGAGTGGACGAAGTGGCTGCCACACCTCCAGGCATCGGGCCCGGGTGACGGCGCGGGCAGCCGCCGCCTGATCACGGCCGACGCACGGGAGTTGGAGGACCTGCTCGCCGGGCGGCTCGACGGCCGACCGCGCTTCCAGGGCAGTGCGCACCCGCTGCTGGACCAGCCGCACCTCGTCGTCGTCCTCGACGGTCAGTCCGTACCGCAGACTTCGCCGCTCGCGGCGGCCGAAGGGCTCCAGGGCGTGACGGTTCTGGAGGTCGTCGCCGGTGAGGTCACCGGCGCACGCGGTGAGCTGTCCGTGGTGGTCCACCCGGATTCGCTGCAACTGGAGTCCGGGCACGGGCTCGTGTACGACGGCGTCCCCGACCGGCTGAGCCTGGAGGCGGCCGAGGCGCTCGCCCGCCAGCTCGCGCCGCTGCGCGTCGCGACCGGTGGCGATGACGACGAACCCCTGCTCGCCAACCTCGAGTTCACCGATCTGCTGAATCTCGGCGACGCCGCGTCCGTCGACGTCAGCCGCACCTGGCGCCCCCGTTCGCAGTCGGAGCGGCTGCGGGTCCCCATCGGTGTCGGCGAGGACGGCGCCCCGGTGATGCTGGACCTCAAGGAGGCGGCGCAGGAGGGCATGGGACCGCACGGGCTGTGCGTCGGCGCGACCGGTTCCGGCAAGTCCGAACTCCTGCGCACGCTGGTGCTCGGTCTGGCCGTCACGCACTCCTCGGAGACGCTCAACTTCGTCCTCGCGGACTTCAAGGGCGGCGCGACCTTCGCCGGTATGTCGCAGATGCCGCACGTCGCCGCGGTGATCACCAACCTGGCCGACGACCTCACGCTGGTGGACCGCATGGGCGACTCCATCCGCGGTGAGCTCAACCGCCGGCAGGAGATGCTCCGCGACGCGGGCAACTACGCCAACATCCACGACTACGAGAAGGCGCGTGCGGCGGGTGCCCCGCTGCAGCCCATCCCGTCACTCGTTCTGGTCATCGACGAGTTCAGCGAACTCCTCACCGCCATGCCGGACTTCATCGAGATGTTCGTGCAGATCGGCCGCATCGGCCGCTCGCTGGGCGTCCATCTGCTGCTGGCGTCGCAGCGTTTGGAGGAGGGCCGGCTGCGCGGCCTGGAGACCTATCTGTCGTACCGGGTGGGTCTGCGGACCTTCTCGGCGGCCGAGTCGCGGGCCGCGATCGGTGTCCCCGACGCTTACTCCCTGCCCAACGTCCCCGGTTCCGGCTACCTGAAGTACGGCACGGACGAGATGGTGCGGTTCAAGGCCGCCTACGTCTCCGGTGTGTACCGCGTGAACGGCCACCAGGCGGCGTCGAGCGGCGGCCCGCTGCCGGTCGACCGCAGGCCGGCGCCGTTCACCGCGGCTCCGGTGCCGGTGCACTACGCCGAGCCGACCACGGGGGCCGCAGTGCCGGACGCGCGCCGCTCCGCCGACGACGACGCGCTCGCCGACTCGGTGCTGGACGTGATCGTGCGCCGGCTGGAGGGCCGCGGAGCCGAGGCCCACCAGGTGTGGCTGCCTCCGCTGGACAACCCGCCGCCGCTGGACGAGCTGCTGCCGGGGCTGTCGAACGTCGACGGCCGCGGACTCACCCAGCCGGGCTTCGAGGGGGCGGGCCGCCTGGTCGTACCGCTCGGTGTGGTCGACAAGCCGTTCGAGCAGCGCCGCGACACCCTGTACCGCGACTTCTCCGGCGCGGCCGGCCACATGCAGATCATCGGCGGCCCGCAGTCGGGCAAGTCGACTCTGCTGCGCACGCTCATCTCGGCCTTCGCGCTGACCCACACGCCGCAGGAAGTGCAGTTCTACGGGCTGGACTTCGGTGGTGGCGGCCTCTCCTCCATGTCCGGGCTGCCGCACGTCGGCGGGGTCGCATCGCGACTGGACCCGGAGCGCGTGCGCCGGACGGTGGCCGAGGTGTACGGCATCCTGACGCGCCGGGAGGAGTACTTCCGCGGCGCGGGCGTCGACTCCATCGCGACGTTCCGCAGGATGCGGGCGCGCGGCGACATCTCGATGGCGGAGCAGCCCTGGGGCGACGTGTTCCTGGTCATCGACGGATGGGGCAACTTCCGTGCGGACTACGAGGGTCTGGAAACCGCGGTCGTCGACATGGCGGTGCGCGGGCTGGGCTACGGGATCCACGTGATCCTGACGGCGTCCCGCTCGATGGACGTGCGCTCCAACATCAAGGACCACCTGATGAACCGCCTGGAACTGCGTCTGGGCGATCCGATGGACTCCGAGGTGGACCGCAAGATCGCCATGAACGTGCCGCCGGGCGTCCCCGGCCGCGGTCTGGTGGCCGAGAAGCTGCATTTCATGGCGTCGGTGCCGCGCATCGACGGTATGCAGTCCGACAACGACCTGTCCGAGGCGACCACCGCGATGGTGCAGGAGGTCACCCGCCACTGGACCGGCCCCGCCGCGCCGAAGGTGCGTCTGCTCCCGCGCGAACTCCCCGCGAACCAGCTCCCCGCGGGCTTCGCCGAACCCCGGCGCGGAGTGTCGTTCGCGATCGACGAGAACAACCTGGAGCCGGTGTTCGCCGACTTCGCCCGCGACCCGTTCTTCCTGGTGTTCGGTGAGAGCGAGTCCGGCAAGTCGAACCTGCTGCGCCTGCTCATCAAGCAGTTGACGGAACGGTACGAGGGCAACGCCGCCAAGTTCTTCGTGATCGACAACCGGCGTGCCCTTCTCGACGTCACCCCCGCCACGCACCTGGCCGAGTACGTGCCGATGTCCAACAACATGGACCATCACGTCGACGCGCTGGCGGAGCTGATGCAGCGCCGTGCGCCGACCGCCGACGTCACGGCACAGCAGCTCCGTGACCGGAGCTGGTGGCAGGGCCCGGACGTCTTCGTGGTCGTCGACGACTACGACCTCGTGTCCACGTCGAGCGGCAACCCCTTGGCCAAGCTCACGGAGCACCTGCCCTTCGCGCGTGACGTGGGTGTCCGCTTCATCATCGCCCGCAACTCGGCGGGAGCGAGCCGAGCGGCGTACGAGCCGTTCCTGCAGCGAATGATGGAACTCGGCGCACAGGGCCTCCTGCTCTCCGGCGATCCGCAGGAGGGCGAGATGCTCGGGGTCCGCATGCGGCCGATGCCGGCGGGGCGTGGCATCTTCGCGTCGCGCCAGCGGGGGAAGCCGCTGGTGCAGACGGGGTGGCTGGGGGATCCGCAGTGACGGCGGGCGGGGCGGTAGACGGCGAACTCACCGTCGACCGCCCCGCCCTCAGCCCGTAGGGGCACTTCCCCGATCACATCGAACGAGTTGAGCTGAGCGGAGGCACTCCATGGCTTGGGACGAGTGGGAACAACTGAAGGCGTCGGCGGCCGGGAACGGGCCGACGCAGATGCAGCTCAACGGAATTCCGGACGAGGACAAACCCAACGCGGGCGGCCCTGCCGGCGACCTCACCGTCCGTCAGCAGGACCTGGCGAAGATCGGTGACCACGCGTTCACCCTCTACAACCGGCTGTGGAAAGAGGCCCGGGTCACCAGCACGGACGGCGCCGGCAGCGACCTCGCCGGGCAGGGCTTCGCGCTCGGCGGTGCGCTTCAGCACGTGTCGACGCGCTGGGACAAGCAGCTGGGGTCGGTCATGGACGCCTGCGCGCTGATCTCCAACCACATGGACTTCACCAAGAACGCGCACGCCGGCGACGAGGTCTTCATCCAGCGGCATGTGAGCAGCATCCACACCCTCGACGCGGGGTTCGACGAGAACTGGGCCAAACCGGGTCAGGCGAACGGAATTTACGGGACGAAGGACAAGAAGGACGAGGACTGACTCCTATGGATTTCGAAGCCCTGCACTCCGCCAACTTCAAGCTCCTCGACGACACCGTCGGCGACTGGTCGACGGTGCTGACCAATCTCGAGAAGTTGAAGAAGGACGCCGAGGACGGTCTGCACGGGCAGGCCAAGAAGTCCAACTGGGCCGGCTACAACGCCACCGTCTCGCGCGAGTTCATCGGCAAGACCGCCGGGGAGTTCGGCGACGCGCTCACCCAGGCGACGTCCATCCGCAACATCATGCGCGACACCCGCGACGAGCTGAAGACCCAGCAACGCCTCCTCAAGGAGGCCATCGAGCGCGGCCGGGGCAAGAACCTCACGGTGACGGCGAACGGCGGCGGCTACACCGTGCGGGAGAACCCCGACAAGAGGGCCCCGGGCGGTCAGACCGATGTCGACGGACTGCGCGACGAGCTCAAGGTGATCCTGGACAAGGCCGCCGAGATCGACAGCACGGCGGCGACGTCCCTCAAGGCGTTGGTGGATCTCACGGACTACGGGTTCTCCGACGCGACGTACAAGGATCGGGACGAGGCTGCCAACGCTCTCAAGGAGGCGGAGCGGCTCGCGGCGCTGGCGAAGAAGAAGCCGGAGGACCTCACACCGCGGGACTTCGACGCCCTCAATGCCGGGCTGAAGACATACGCAAAGGACCCTCTGTTCGCCGAGCACTTCGCCCTCGAACTGGGCACGCGAGGGACCCTGGACTTCTGGGCCGACATCAATGAGCCACGGCTGACCACTGAGCTCAGCGGGAAGTCGGAGAAACAGTTCGCCGAGCTCCAGCGGAACCTCAGCCTCACACTCGCGAATGCTTCGCAGAGTGACACTGCGAGCATGGCAGACTGGAAACGGCAGGCTGTGGACCTCGGCGACAAATGGGTCGGCCGGAATGGCAGCGGGCCGATGGGCTTCCAGGTGATGAGCAACCTCATGCGGTGGGGCGACTACGACGATGGTTTCCTCAGAAGCTACGGAAGCGCCCTGATCGCGACCGAGAAGAAACTCGGCGACAACGGCGATCACGTTCCGGGAGCCTGGGAAGCGCCGACGTTCATGGAGCCCGACATGAACCGCACGGGCACCGACGGCGGTTACGACCCGATGACGGGCTTCATGAAAGCTCTTTCGAACAGTCCGGATGCCGCCGCTGATTTCTTCAACGACACATTCGTGACAAAGGACGAGGACCACGGGTTCGAGCGAGACACCGACGGAAACGGCAAGAACGGGAAGGTCGGCCTCAGTAATTTCCAGTACCTCTTCGAGGAGCGGGACTGGCCGTACGACGCCGATTCCGAGGGCAAGGGCAGCGTCACCGGGCGCAATAACATGGCGCTGGCGCTGGAAGCGGCGGTGACGGGCCACCCGGCGGGCGAGAAGCCGACGGTGGACACCCCACCGCACAATGCCGAGCAGGCGAAATTGATGGAGAACATCGTCGAGTCGATCTCCGAGAAACCCGAGCGTTTGAGCAACCACGGGTACATGTCCGACAGCATGGGGCAGATGGCCGCGGAGTACATGCCCGACATTCATCGCGGGCTGCACCCCGGCACATATCACGAAGCTCAGCTCTTCCCCGTAGCGGGCCAAGCGGCTTCACTCCAAGAGAACGACCTCACACGATTCATGTACACAGTGGGCCGCAACCCCGAGGGTTACAGCGCCATCAGCCTCGGACAGCACAGCTACACAACATCTCTGATGGAGTATCACTTCCGTAACCCTGACGCCTATGTCGCGGATCCCTCATTTCCTGAGAACGAGAGCCTGAAAAAGGGCATCGGCGACATCGCCAAGGTGGCCGGCGAAATCCAGGGAACCATCGGCGCTGGGCGCGCATACGAGGGGGAACTCGAGGGCGGGGCCAAGGACGAAGATTACAACTCTGTGATCGAAGGCGTCAGCACCTGGGGTGGCGCCGCTGTCGGCGTTGGCATCGGCATGGCGACCTCACCCACAGCCGGCCCGGGCGCAGCCATCGTGGGGGACCTGGCAGGAACCGCCGCGGAGGAGATCATCGGCTCACTGACCGAAGGCGCGATGAAGGACAGTTCGGGGGAGGTCATCTATCGGAACGGAGAGGAATTGGACGGAACCAAAGAGTCCACGTACACCCTGGTCGAGAAGGCTGCTCAGACCGCTGCCGAACGCGCGGGCAACCCCTCGCCGCACATCGTGTCGTTCGTGGCCACGGAAGCCGAAGCGGGCTTCAACAACGCCAAGACGAACGTCGGCGACTACCTGCAGGGAGAGGGCCTCCCCAAGCAGCTGGACAAGGAAAGCTGACACATGGCCACCGCGCGTAAAGCAGTCGTCGTTCCCATCGCCCTGCTTACGGGAGTGAGCGTACTCACCGGCGTCGCTTACGTCGCCGGCTTCCCGCCCTTCCAAGAGCGGGGAACCATCGATGCGGGCACAATGTGCGAGTCTCTGGGGAACTCGAGCAAGGTAATTGCGTCACTTGAACGAGTGTTGCCGCGCCAATCTCGTTACTCATTCGACGACGAGGTCACCAGCCGGGCGAATAACTCCGACGACAACTACACCTCGGCATGCTTCGTGAGCGGCGACACGGAACAGGTGCTCAGTGTCAGGACAGAGATGATGCTGATCGGACCTGAACCGACGAAGAGCACTGTCGCCGATTGGGCCGACGGAATCCGGACGAACAGCCCCGACCAGCGCCCCTTCAGGAGCTTCGCCGCAGGTAATGGCGCAGTCGCTTCGTCACGAACGTCCGCCATTCTCGTACCCTGCACGCCACCGGGAGAGATTCCGGGCGGCGAGTACGATTTGAGCGTCGTCGTCACATTGAAGGGGAACAGCAGGGCAGGCGATACGGAGAGCCGTGAAAGCCTGATTGATCTGGTACGTAGCGCGGCCGATTACGCGCACAGGAATGCGCGGTGCGATCTCGCGGCCAAGTTGTAGGTCCAGCGTGCCGAGTACCGGAGACGGCGCCGCATGTTCGCACCCCACGGAGAAACCCTTCACGCGCTCCCGTTGTGTACACGGGTCTCCCACCGTTCAGCCCATACAGGCACCCGGCGAGGCTGGTGGTAGGGCGGACCGCCGCACGTTCGAAGTCATCGACGGCTACCGCGCGACGCATGCCCAGCAATGGGAGCGGCAGCGAGCGCGCGCCCCGCGCCATACCGCTTCACGGCCTCTCGTTAGGCTTCCGAGGTTGTTCACCTTCCGAGAAGGATTCACAAATGGACCGAGGGCGCGCAGAAGGGCTGTTGGGCGACGGCCCGCGCTGCATCGGCCCGTACCAGCCGATCACCCGGCTCGACCTGGCCGGCCCCCACTTCCCGCCCGTGCCCGAGCACCGGTTCATCCACCGCCAGTGGGCTGCTCGCCTGCAACGGCTCCTGCGCGGCCATGCCAGGCTGGAACAGGGCAGCCTCGCCCCCGAGGCAGCGGACGCCCGCGACCTGCGGGCGACATCCACGTGTCCGGGGCTCGCGTACGCCACACGCTTCCGGACCACCCCGAACTCGCCGAATCGCTCGGCAACTTGAGTGCCCGCCCCCTAAGCAGCGACACGGCAGCCGAGATGCGACCCGTCCTCACGCCGTCCTCATACGCGCCGTCGGCGACGGTGCTGGACCGGGCGTCGCTGCCCGCCCGCAGCCAGCCGCCGAGGCGCGCCGCCGAGGCCCTCGCCGGCCAGTCCGCGGAGATCTGCTCCGCGGAAGTCCGCAGCCTCCGGCCTACCATCAGGACCTGACCATGCTTGCGCCTCTGACCCACGACGACCCCGGCGAGATCGGCGGCCACCGGCTCCTCGCCCGCCTCGGCCATGGCGGCATGGGTACCGTCTACCTCGCGCGCTCGGCCGCCGGCCGCACCGTCGCACTCAAGACCATGCACGCCCGCATAGCCGCCGACACCGCCGCACGCACCCGTTTCCACCTGGAGACCGACGCCGCCCGCATCATCGGCGGCCACCACGGCGCGGCTGTCTTCGCCGCCGACCCGGCCGCAGAAACACCCTGGCTCGCCACCGAATACGTCCTCGGACCACCGCTCGACGACGCCGTCGCCCTCTGCGGCCCCCTGCCCGAGGCATCCGTCCGGGCCCTGGGCGCGGCTCTCGCCGGCGCGCTCGCTCAGCTCCACGCCTCCGACGTCGTCCACCGCGACCTGAAGCCCTCCAACATCATGATCACGGCCTACGGCCCCAAGATCATCGACTTCGGCATCGCCCGCGCGGCCGGCGACAACCGCCTCACCCGTACCGGCACGGCGGCGGGCACCCCCGCGTTCATGTCTCCGGAGCAGGCCTCGGGCCAGGAACACGGCCCGGCGGGCGACGTGTTCGCCCTCGCCGGCGTGCTGGTCTTCGCCGCCACGGGCCACGGCCCCTTCGGCACGGGACAGGCCGCCGACCTGCTCTATCGCGTCCGCTACTCCGAGCCGAACCTCACCGGAGTGCCGGACGCCCTCGCGCCCGTCCTCGCGCGCTGCCTGGCCAAGAATCCGGCGCACCGGCCGACGACACAGGGGCTCGCCGCCGAACTGCACGACGGCCGGGGTCAGTTCGCCGATCACCTACCGGACGGAGTGCTGACGGACATAGGTCGTCGCGCGACCGAGGTCTGGCAGCACCGGCCGTACAGACTGCCGGTGCCCGCCGATCACGCGGTGGCACCGACGGCTCCGTCAGCGAGATCCACATCAGTGGGGCGTCGCAAGGCGCTGGCCATCGGCGGCGGTTCACTGCTGGCCGTGGCGGGCGGCGGAGCCGGATGGTGGACCCTGCGGGGCGGAAGGAAGCCGAACACGCAGTCGGCGAAGTCGCCGACCGTTCTGTGGCGACGGAGCATCGTGACGGCGCCGCCAGCGGATCTCGGACGGCCCCGGCTGATCGGCGACCGCATCCTGGTGGCGTCGGAGGGAGGCCTCACCGCACTCGACGCGTCCACCGGTCGCACCATCTGGTCCGCGAACCCCGTACTCAGCCCCTGGGACGTGGCAACCGACGGGGACAACCTCTACGCGGTCGACTACTCGCTGTCCCCGACGGAGGGCCTGCGCATCGTGCAGATCGACCTCGAGGACGGTTCGCTCGGGGATCCTCTCATCGACACCAAGGCCTACAACGGAAAGCTGCTGGGGAACCAGCTCCTCGATGTGACCGAGGACATCGCCTGGCTGCTCACGGCGCGGGCCCCGGCGACGGACGCCGACACCCCGGACAGCACGCACCCCGACCGTGGGTGGCTGCTCGCCGCGTTCTCCCTGTCCGACGGCACGAAGCAGTCGGAGGTCGCTCTCGATGCGAAGTACCCCGAGGACTATCCGTGGGTGATCGGTATGCGCACGTCGGGCAGCCTTCTGGTGCTCTTCTTCCGCACCGAGGCGGGCGGCGTCGAGGCGCTCGTGTGCGACAAGAAGTCGGGGAAAGCCGCATGGCGGGACACTCTTCCGCTCAAGGCGGACGACGCCGCACGCAGCCCGATGGCCGTCGACCGGGACAACCTGTACGTCGCGTCGGAGGGCCTGTCCGCCCGACGTCTGTCCGACGGCGAAGAGGCGTGGACGTACCGGGATGCGCGGGCCTCGTACGGCGCCCCCACCGTGCACGAGGGTGTGGTCTACGCGGTGGAGGACACCGGCCCGTGCGCACTGGTGGCCGTCAGCGCCGCAACCGGCAAACTCCTGTGGCGGGAGAAGGAAACCGTCTGGTCAGGAAATGAACTCGAGGTCGCGCCCAGTGTTGACGAGCACTTCGTCTACAAGCACAGCGCGGCCGGCGTCCGCGCGATCGACCTCGGAACCCACGCGTCGGTGTGGCTCCACGACAAGCGTCTGGACAGGTTCAGCGCCCTGTCGGCGCCGGGCCTCCTGATCGGCTTCGAGGAGAACGGCCTGATCGCGCTACGGCCCGACGGCACGTCGGGCCCGCCGTCGTCCTCGTCCTGAGGCACCGCCCGTACCTCTCCCTCCGCGAAAGGCTGCCCACTTCATGTTCCCTCTCGGCCATGGTGACCCGATCCGGCTGGGGTCTTACCGCCTCACGGGTGTGCTCGGGGAAGGCGGCATGGGCAAGGTCTACTTCGGGATCGACAACGTCGGCCGGGCAGCGGCCGTCAAGGTGCTGCGTCCCGACCTCGCGCACGACAGACATCTCGCGGATCGGTTCCTGCGCGAGGCCCACACCGCGCAAGCCGTCCACAGCAAGGGCATCGCACAGGTCCTGGGCGCGCAGACCGAGGGCGGACGTCCCTGGATCGCCACCGAGTACCTCGCCGGGCCCACACTCGATCAGAGCATCGACGCGGGCGGTCCCCTGGACGAGGGAACGACGCGAGCTCTGGCGGTGGCGCTCGCGTCGACGCTTCAGGACATCCACCGGGCCGGCCTGATCCACCGGGACCTCAAGCCGTCGAACATCGTGCTGACCTCCGGCGGCCCCCGCATCATCGACTTCGGAATCGCTCGCCCGGAACACGGGCTGACCCTCACCACGACAGGCCAGGCGCCGGTCACTCCCGGGTACGGCGCGCCCGAACAGATCCTCGGACAGCGGGTCGGCCCCGCCGCGGACGTGTTCTCCCTCGGTGCTGTGCTCGTCTACGCGGCGAGTGGCAGGCGTGCGTACGACGGGGGTCATGTGGCCGCGGTCCAGTACGCCGTGGTTCACGAACGCCCCGACCTCGATGCCGTGCCGCCGGCGCTCCGGGCCCTCATCGAGCCGTGTCTGGCCGGGGATCCGGCCCAGCGTCCCCAACCCGCGGCCATCACCGCGGCCTTCGCATCCTCGCGGGCCTCGCAGCGCCTGTGGAAGCACGGCCCGCTCGCCCAGCAGATCAAGGAGCACGAAGCCAGGGCCAGGACTCTCACCGCTGTCACCCGCGTTCCGGCAGAGGGCGCAACGCCGTCGAGGCGCCGGTTTCTCACCTCACTCGCCGTGGGCGGCACCGTGCTGGCCCTGGGCGGAGGCAGTGCCTGGTGGCTGACGGCCGGGCCCGATCTTCCCGAAGCGGCGGACGCGAAACCCGCCAAGCCGCTGCCCTCGAACGGCTACGAACGGGGCACGCCACCGAAGCCGTTGTGGGGGCCGCTGAAGGTCGCAGCGCCGGAAGCGTCGGTCCTGGTGCCGCTACGGGACGTCGTGATGTTCGCCGGTGGCTCCGGAGGCCTGGTCGCGCACCGAGTGACCGACGGCCGGAAGAAGTGGTCACTCGCCGAGGTCGCACCGGCCGCCGGACTGGTACCACTGGCGGCCCAGCAGTTCGCCGCGGCGACTGCGGGCGGAGAGGTCATGGCCTTCGACGCATCGACCAGCGAGAAGAAGTGGTCTGTTGCGGCGGATGCGGAGAAGCTCCTGGCAGCCGCGCCCGACGCCTCTGCCGTGTATGTACTGACGAAGGAAGGTCAACTGGCCGCGGTGGACACCGCGAAGCGCATGGTCCGCTGGGAAGTGCTCGCACCCGCCGGTCTGAACCTGGACCCCGGCGCCGTGGGAGCGGCTGGAGCGGGCGTACTCGTCGTGTGCTCGTCCGACGGGACCTACTGCGCCTTCGACGCCGCGAGCGGCGAGGACCTGTGGCAGCTGAACAGCCGTAGCTCGACAGCCCTCACCCCGGCCGTCGAGGAGGGGACCGCGTACCTGGGTGGAGAGAAGCTCCTCGCTGTCAGCCTGCGGACAGGTGACGAGATCTGGTCCACGCAGTCGCAGTCGTCCAACCCGTCCCAGGGCGGGTGGGGCTCACCCACCATCGACCACGCGAGCCTCGCCGTGATCGACGACGGTCGCCTCTACCGTGTGGACAAAGCCGCGGGCGGCGAAGGCCAGGTCGCATGGCCGGACGGCAGTGAACCGTCCCGTGGCCACCCGCCCGTCGCCGAGGGCCGCACCGTGTGGATCACGGAAGGCGGTACGTCCTCCGGAGTGTCCGCTTTCAACGACTCGCTCCTGTGGACATACGAGGCCGAATCGGAAGGGCCCTGGTACATGGCAGGTGCGGGCAATCGGGTGTTCCTGCTGAACAAGGGCTCGATCGTCGCGATGCCGGTGCTCTGACGCAGGCCGGTGCGCGCCTGACGCAGCCCGGAGCGCGGCGCGTCGCACCCGGAAGCGCACGCGAAGGAGGTGGGCACCCCTCGCGCGTGCCCACCTCCGGTGCTGCGTACAGCGTGTCGCGCTCAGGCGAAGTAGCTGGCGGCCTTCTTGTCGCCACCCATGTAGTCGCCGCCCGCCCGCGCGACGACCTGGCCGATCTGCATGAGGGCGCGGTGGATGTCCGCGGCTTCCTTGTCCCACTTGACCTGCTCCTGGACGTAGGCCTGGTGCGCCTCGCCCTCCCAGCCGGCGGCCACGGTGGCCATGGCGGTCTTGATCTCCCGCAGGTCCTCTTCGAGCTTCTTGGCCTGGTTGCCGAGCGTGGTCGCCGCCAGGTCGAGGCCGTCGTACTTGACGACGAGCTCGTCTCCCGAGTTCATGCCCATGGTTCCCTCAATTCACGTGTTGTGGTCACTCGACTTCTGAGTGCCGAGATCGAGTGCGCGCAGCGGCTCAGAGGCTGCTGATGCCGGACTTCGGAACGGCGCTGGTGCCGACACCGAGGTCGACGTTGATCGCCTGCACGGCAGCGCGGACGTCGTCTTCCGTGCCGTCCTTGATCTTCCTGGAGCTGCTCAGACCGTCGAGGAACTTCGCCAGGATGTTGCCGAGACCCACCATCGAGGTGTTGATCTCCTGCTGCTTCGTGTTGAAGGCCCCGGCGCCGATGCCCTTCCACTGGCCCTCAAGGCTGTCGATCGTGCCCTGGATCTGCTGGAGCTGGCCCTTGATCGACTGGAACTTCTCGAAGAGCTGCTTCTCGAGCTGGATGACTTGCTGGTCTGAAAGCCGCTGGCCCTGTGACACGTTGGGTTTCCCTTCTGGACTTCTGTTGTGACTGGTTGCCTTGTGCCTCACCGGGTAGCGAGGTGAAGCACGACGTGACGTGAAGGTCTGAACGGGCCTTCGCGGCCCGGCCGTTCGGTCAGGCGCTGCGACGCTTACGGACGACGGCGAAGGCGCCGACAGCGATCACGACGGCTGCGCCGATCCCGATGATGAGCCCCAACTGCCCGCCGTCCGACGTGCTCTTGCTGGAGCCTGCCACGGCGGCGTCGGAGCCGGGCTTGGGCTTGGAGGGCTGTGACGAAGCTGGTGCAGAGGGGGCGGCGGAGCCGCCGGCCCTCTCATTGGTCAGCGGATTGAGGTTCGGGTCGCCCGGCTTGCCGATGCCGCGGTTGATGGCGGCGTTGGGGCGGACGATGCCGTGGCCGAGGTAGGTGCTGACCTTGCCCTTCCAGTCGTCCCCGCGTGCCGCGGACTCGAACATGACCCGCAGCACCTGGTTGGCGGTCCAGTCGGGGTGTTCGGACCAGATGAGCGCGGCGGTCGCTGAGGCGAGGGCGGTGGCGGCACTCGTGCCGCCGTCACCGTCGCAGTACTTCGTGAAGCTCTCGTCGCACCAGCGAGGAATATCGTTACCAGGGGCCGCGATGTCGACAAAATCACCATGTTGGGAGTACTCGGCCACCTTCCCCTCCGAGTCGGTGGCCGCAACACCGACGACTTCGTCGTAGTTGGCGGGATATTCGCGCTTATTAGCCTTGTTCCCCGTGTTGCCGACAGCTGCGAAGAGCAGCTTTCCCTTGCTCTCCGCGTACTTGACGGCCTCCTTCTCCTTCCAGTCCAGGAAGTCGCTTCCGTACGACAGATTGATGATCTTGGCATCACTGTCAGCAGCCGCACGGATCGCAGTCGAGTGATCCCAGGGGTCCGACTTGTGCTTGCTCTCGAATTCCTTGTCCGCAACTCGCATCGGCATGACCTTGGCGCCGGGTGCCAGACCACGGAGGCCGCCTCCCGTGCCTGTGCCGACCATCAGCTCGGCCATCGTGGTCCCGTGCCCGTTGAAGTCGTCCGTCGAGCCGTCGACCTTAGTGGCGTCCAGCCCTTTGACGAGCTGTCCCTTCAGGGAAGGCGTCACTGTGACGCCACTGTCGACAAGAGCGATCTTGACCCCCTCGCCCGTGGAGGTCTTCCAGATGTCCTTGGCACGCATGGCGTCCAGGTACCACTGCTTCGTCTCCCAGTCCTCGGCAACTGCTGCCGAGGCGGGGGCAACCACGCTCGCGGCGTAGACCCCGCACGTGACCACCGTGCACAGCAGTGCGCGCCGTACGGCGAACGAAGCGGTGCGCTTTCGGACGTGGCTCATTGCTGCCGTCATCCCGACTTCCGAACCTTCCGCTGTGCCTAGTCGATGACTGGTGGAACGGCGCCGCGCCGCCCTACCGTCCGTGTCTCTTCATCTGCCGTCAGGTGATCCGGACGGCTGGAACCGGACTCCTCCGGGTCTTCGTCATTCGCCTGACGCTGGCCCGCGCGACCACCGGAAAGACCGGCTCCTCCCCGCGTGAACCCGCCAGAGCCCGGCTTGGACCCGCCGGCACCGGCGGCCCGTGGAGCCCCGACGATGCCGTTGGAGCTGGGCGTGCCTCTGCCCGAGGGCCGTGCTGCTCCCTGGGCAGGTCCGGAACCGATGACGCCCGACTGGCTCGGTCGCGCATTGGCGGGTCGCCCGGGCGCTGCCCCCTCGCTTCCGATGACCGTGCCCCGAGGGATTCGAGCTCCCGGGGTGGAACCACCAGTGCGCTGGGGAGTCCCTCCCACGATGCCGTTCGATCGTCCGGCACCCGGGCCCGTCGACCCACCCGAGCCAGGACGCCCGACCACCGGCTGCCCGGCGCCGGCCGCCCTGCCCGCGACAGGGCGCTGCGTCGTGTTCCCCGCCGCACCGGAACGGCCCGCGGACCCCCCGGCGCCCACAGCGCCGGGACGTCCCGCAGCTCCTGCAGCTCCCGCCCGCCCTGCCGGTGTTCCGCCACCCACAGCACCGGGACGTCCCGCAGCGCCCGTAGCTCCCGCCCGCCCTGCCGGTGTTCCGCCACCCACAGCACCGGGACGTCCCGCAGCGCCCGTAGCTCCCGCCCGCCCTGCCGGTGTTCCGCCGCTACCGCTTGTACCGGCCCTACCAGCGGCAGGCCCGCCACCGCCGGCCCTCGACACACCGGAAGTACCCGTCGCCCGTGCTGTACCGCCCTTCACAGGGCTACTGAAGCCCGCCGTCATGGGCGGGAGTTGGCCACTGGCAGGAGGTCCCGTGCTGGTGGCCGACTGCGGCGGGGTGCTGCTTGGGGCAGTCGTGGGAGCTGTCGGAGTGGTGACGCTGTCGATTTCCACTGAAGTGGACGGTGTCGGGGTCGGGGTCGGGGTCGGCTTCGCCAATCCGCCACTCTCGGTCCGTGACGTGTCCTGCGGAACAGTTTCCCCGACCTGCTGAACCCCCGACACCCTGTTTGCCTCACCAGGAGAGCCTGATTCCGACGCGCTCTCCTGAGTGCCACGCCAACTCGCCGACGGCCGCGGCACCGCCGCCTTCAGCATCTTCGGCATCTCCGGCGGCTGCTGCTGCGCCAGCGACTGCTCCGAGACCGCGTAGAACGATGACAGCCGGTTCATCTGGTTGATGGCCTCTTGGCGGTTTTTCTCCACCTTCACGGCCTCGATGTACTCCGGGTTGGTGTCCTTGGCAGGCGCCAACGCGAATGCTTCAGGCTTCTTCGCGATCAGCCGGGTGTCACGCTCCCGCGGCATGGAGTTCTTCACCGACGTCAGGCCCGTGCTGGCGACCGTCATCTGCGTGCCGACCACGTTGGCGAAGGCGCCCAGCTTCCAGGCGTAACCGGCAAGTTCGCTGCCGTAGCGCTGGAACTCGGTCGCTCCCTCGCCTTTCCAGTCCGTCTTCTTGACGAAGTCGTCCAGGTCCTTGGCCGCCTTGTTGAGAGCGACGCGAGCCTTTTCGAGGTTCTCTCCGGCCCGCTCGAGGTCCGAGGGGTTGGAGGCTTCGAGGAGGTCGAGCATGGCGTTGAGCTGAACTTCTTCGAAGCTCGTCTTGCCGAACAGGCCGCCGGGGTTACCGAAGCCGATCTTGTCCATCACCGTTGCGAAGCGCTCGAGGGCGTCAGTCGCGCCGAATTGGCCCTCGATCTGCGAAGCGGTCTCGGCCTGCTTCTTCTCGTGGTCCTGGGGGGTCAGTTCCGGCTTTTTCTCGTCACCCATCAGTCGTCACCCCAAATCCTTCTTGGCATCCTTGGCGGGCACCGCCGGCGCGCCGTTCGGCTCACCGTGCTTCTTCTCCCGCTGCTCCTGCGCCTTCCTCTCCGCGTCCAGGCGTGCCTGGATAGTGTGGAAGCGGGAGCGCAGTTCTTCCTCGACGTTGTTGTAGCCGACGTCGGCAGCGTGTACGCCGATACTCATCAGCTCGATCTGGTCACTGAGACTCCGAGAGAGCGAGGTGAGCGCCGAGTGCACACGGTTGTACTGGGTGAAGAAGCCGTCCGCTTCGGCGAAGGCCATGTTGGTTCCGCTGAACGAGCCGCGCGAGACCTCCTGAGCAGCCACCTTCGACTTCCCGGCCGCACCGCTCTCGAAGTCCGCCAGCAGTGTGTTGATCTGCTTCTGGAACGTCTTCAGCGCGCCTACACCGCGCGCGAGGTCACTCCCACCGGACGTGCTGCCCCCGCCACCCTCTGCCTCGAGCACGATGCCCGTTCCTCCCCGTTTGCTCCAGCTGTCCCACGTTGCGATCGTAGTGAACAGGCCATCTCCGATCGTCGGCCTACCACTCTAGCCACTGGGTCTGACAGCCCCAAGTGCCTTATACGTCACTCGACTTCTCTGCTGTGACGCTTCACGACCGCTATGCGGTTGCAATCGTTCCCATCATGGCAGTCCTGTGAAAGTTGGCCCCACGGGGCCCACCAACCCCTCACACAGCACCACCCCTCACAGAACGGCCGTGCTCACCCTTCCCCGAGCCGCTGGGCGCGGCGCCTGGAGTCGCGGAAAGCCACTGCGCCGCCCGCGATCGACGCCACCAGGACGCCCCCTCCCACAACGACGTACGTCGCCATCCGGGAGTTGCGTTCCTCCGCCGATTCCCCGAGTTGGAGTTTCGCCGGGGTCGGGACCTCGCCCTTTGTCACTCCTTCGTGGGCCACCGGTTGCTCGATCGGCTTGTCATCCTCCGTCAGGGCGCGGACCGGGTCGACGACTCCCCAGCCGACCAGGCGGTCGTGGCCCGGGGTGGAGCGTTCCGCCGTCTGCTGGATCTGGGCCACGATCTGCTTCTGGGTCCAGTCACCGTGCTTGCTCTTGATCAGCGCGGCGACCGCCGCGACGTAAGGGGCCGAGAAACTCGTGCCGTTGTCGGCGCAGTGGCCTTTGCCGGGGACCGTGGTGACCATGTCCACACCGGGGGCCGCGATGCCGACGAAGTCGCCGGACTGGGAGAAGGCCGCGCGTTCGTTGTTGCGGTCCGAGGACGCCACCGCCAGGACGCCCGGGTACGAAGCGGGATACGTCTTCTTCACGTTGCCGCCGAGGCCGTCGTTGCCCGCGGAGGCGACGACCACCACGTCCGCGCCCAGGGCCGCGTCCACCGCCTGCTTCAGGGCGGGTGCCGGCTCCACCGCGTCGGCCGTGTCCTGGGAGATGTTGATCACGTCGGCGCCCGCGGCGACCGACTTGGTGATCGCCGACGCCAGCGTCGCCGCGGTGCCGTTGCCCTCCGCGTCGTTCTGCTTGATCGGGATGATCGTGGCGGCGGGGGCGAGTCCCACGACGCCCGTGCCCTTGAGGGGGCGGGCGGCGATGATGCCGGCGACCTTGGTGCCGTGGCCCACCGTGTCCGTGGTGCCGTTCGTCGCGCCGCGGTCGATCTTCTCGCCCTTCTTGTTCTTGGGGGGCAGCAGGTTCATCCCCTTTTTGGCGTCAACCGCGGCCTTGAGCTGTGGGTTCTTGATGTCGACGCCGGTGTCGATGACCGCGACCTGCACGCCCTTGCCGGTGGACTGCTTCCACAGTTCGTCCAGCAGTACGCGTTGCAGCGCCCAGGGGCGGCCCTTGTAGGTGTCGCCGGGGAAGTTGCACTGGGTGCTGTCGGCGGTGGCCGTCGTGGCGGGCATGCCGATGAGGACCAGCGCCGTCGCCGCCGCGAGCCTGAGGGTTCGGTGGGTGTACGTCATCTCCGGCGCCTCACGAGCCCTGGGGCTGGATCGCGGCGCCGGTCGACAGACGGGGGCCCGTCGGCAGGAAGCCGGACCAGGCGGCCGGGATCGGCAGCGGTTCGACCTCCTTGTACCCGAGCCGTTCCTGCGCGTCCTGCGCTTCCTGCAGGATCTCCTTCTTGTCCTTGTCGGAGCCCGAGGATCCGATGCCGGAGTCGTCGGTCGCGCTGTCACCGTTGGACTGCATGGCATAGCGCAGACCCGTGTCGGTCACGAGGAAGAGGAAGCCCGAGCGGGTCGAGGACCCCTTGAACTGGCGGAACAGCTGGCCGGATCCGGGGGTGACGTACGCACTCGTGGAGCCGGTGGGCAGCTCTTCCGGAAACTCCGTGCCGGCCCAGGTGCTGAGCGTGGTCGTGCCGTCGTCCTCGTCCACCTTGCGCAGCACGTTGCACACCGTGTTGCGGCTTCCCTCGTCGGTGCTCGCGGAGTTGACCGGCCTCGGCGCGTTCGCCGGCCACTTCTTGTCGTCGCCGAAGGGGGTTCCGGGCTGGAAGCTGGCGGCGCTGACGGAGGTCGCCCGGCCGGCCTGACCGAGCTTGATCAGGTCCCGGCTGTTGAGCAGCAGCTTCGCGGTGAAGTCGGAGACCGGGGCGACCCTGCCGCGGAGGACGACGTACTGCTGGTTCTTCGTCCCGTCGGTCGCGGTGAGGACCATGCCGACCTTGTTGACCTCGGGGTCCAGCTCTCCGGACACTCCCGCGTCGACGCCGGGGGTGTCCGGAATCCTGGGGAAGGACACGGGGTCGCCCTTGTGCAGGGTGCTGAGCCATGCCTCGGAGACCCGCTGCGGCTCACGGCCCTGGCCGACGAGCTGTCGCAGCAGCAACTCGTCGTCGGCGACGGGGTATGCCGTGCCGCCGGCGTCGACGATGTACCGGGCCTCGCCGGGCCCTTCGACGTACATCAGATCGCCGCCGGTGAGGCGGTTGGCGCCCTCGGTCCTCGACTCCTGGCGCTCGGCGAAGACGAAGGCCGCCTTCTCGATCGCCCTGCCGCCCACGCCCGGACGCTCGCACACGGCCCAGCGCTTGGCCGCGCCGGCTTCCTTGGCCTCGGGCAGCCGGTCGGGGGCGTAGGGGATGCCCAGCGTGGCGCCGTGCGGGATCTTGCCGCTGTCGAGCACGGATTCGTCGACGTTGATGACCTTGCCCTTGCCGGGCTTGAGGAGGAGCTTGGCCGAGGACATGTTCAGCACCGGGTGCAGCTGCCTCTTGCCGTTCGTCTCCAGGACGACGTAGCGGGTGGTCGACTTGCTCGCGATGATGACGTTCTCTTCGGCGACGTCCCAGCCCTTGGGCGCGACGGGCTTGAACATCCCCCACGCACCGAACCCGGCGAGGATCACGACACCGACGATCGCACCCGGCACCACCGCACGCAGGGGACGGGGCGCGCCCTCCTCCGAGCCGGTCGCGTTGGGCTGGAGGAACTGCGCGATCAGTCTCCGCTTCGCGAAGGTGTAGGCGTTGAGTTCGTCCCGACGTGATGCCATCTGTCCGCTGTCCCTCTCCCCGCTGTGCGGCCGGGCTGTGCACTCTCCGAGCGGGCCCGCCGTCGTTCCGCCCCCCTACTATGCCTGCTGGGGTTCACGACTTACTGCTCAGGTAGGGTGATCGCCCGGTCAACGCCCATGGGAATTTGGTAATTACGGACACGAGGGGGCAACGCGGCGATGGGTACGGCGACGCGCGCGCGAAATGGGCGGACTTCCGGACAGGCGCCCGGCGGTTCCCGCGGGCAACGCAGCAATGCGCAGGTGAACACCCCTTCGTCGGCCGCCCCCGCGACGACCACCCTGCGCCCCCTGTCCCGCACCAGACGTGTCGGTCCCTTCCAGCTGCGGCAGCTCGCCCTGGTCGAGATCGCGATCGCCCTGGCGCTGATCGGGATGGTCCTCGGTGACCTGTGGATGATCCCCGCGGCGGTCATCGGCTCAGTCCTCGTCCTGCTGGCCTTCGTACGACGGCGTGGCCACGCCGTCCAGGACTGGGTGGCGACCGCCCTCGGCCTGCGGGTGCGCAGGCGGGCGGCAGGTCCCGCCGCGGCGGACACCGACCCGTCGCTGGCGCCTGTCGTCGAAGGCGCTCCCGGTCTGCGCCCGTTCACCTTCGTCGACCGCGACCGCCGCACCATCGGGATGCTGGGAGACGGCACGTTCCTGACCGCGGTCGTACGCATCGAGGCGAGCGGCTCCGCGCTGCGGCCGGCGTTCGGTGCGCGGTCGTTGTCGCTCTCGCTGCTCGGCGGCGCACTCGCGGTGGACGACATCGTGCTGGAATCGGTGCAGTTGGTGCAGCAGGTGCGTTCGGCGCCTGCCCCGCATCTGCCCCAGCAGTCGGTCGCCCGGCTCTCGTACGCACCTCTCCAGGAGCGGACCGGGGCGCCCGCCCTACGGATGACCTGGGTGGCGGTGAAGCTCGACCCCGAACTGTGCCGGGAGGCCGTCGAGGCACGCGGCGGCGGGATCGAGGGCGCCCAGCGCTGTCTCGTCCGGGTCGCCGACCATGTGGCGAGCCGGGTCACCGGCGCCGGGTTCCAGGCCGTCGTCCTGGACCAGGAGGAGCTGAACTCCGCGATGGCGACGGCCGCTTGCGCGAGCCCGCGTCTCGCGGCCCGCGCGAGCAGGCCCGATGCCGCCCCGCAGCAGCGGACCGCGGAGACAGCGCGGGTCTGGCGCTGCGACGACCGCTGGCACACGACCTACGCGGTGGGCCGCTGGCCCGAGTTGGGGCGCGGCGCAGCCCCGTTGCCCAAGCTGGTGTCCACCCTCACAGCGGCGCCCGCGTACGCGACGACGTTCAGCCTCACCCTGCGGCGCGGTCCGCACCAGGGCGGGATGGCGGTGGCCGGCCATGTACGGATCACCGGCGGTTCGGACTCCGAACTCATCGGCGTACGAAGGACGTTGGAGCAGGCCGCCCGGGCGGCAAAGGTCGGTCTCGTACGGCTGGACCGCGAGCAGTTGCCCGGTGTCCACGCGACTCTCCCGCTGGGTGGTGTTCTGTAATGGCCAGGATGGCAGCGATGCGCGGACTGATCGGTCCGCGCCATGCGGGGCACACCATGGCGACCGACCATCTCGGCGCGCTGTCCCTGCCGGTCGGGGACGACGGTGTCGTGATAGGCGACGACTCCGAGGGCCGGCCCCTGATGGTGGGCTTCCACCGGTCGACCCCCTACGACGTGCTGTTGATCGGCGGTCTGTGGACCGCGCAGGTGGTGGCGCTGCGTGCGGCGGGCACCGGCGCCCGGGTCGCGGTGGAGACCGGGCGCGCACAGGCGTGGACGACGCTCGCGCAGGCGGCGGGCGCGGGCCTCGACTGCATCGCCCTGCACGAGGTGGGCCGCGTTCCGCCCATGGGCGCGACGGTCGGCAGCCCGGTCGTGGTGGTGCGGGACTGCGGTATGCGGCCGCCGCGCGGACGCGTGGTGTCGTCGCCGTGGCAGTCGGTCCTGACGCTGCTGCCGTATCTGAGCCCTGTCGCGCCGCGCCTGCTGCGGGACTCGACCCTCGTGGGCGTCCAGCGGGTCTCTCCGCAGGAAGCGGAGCAGATCGGGCGGATCCTCGGTCTGACGCGCGTCGAGATCGACGCCCTGCCGACGCTGGCGGACGGTGTCACGCTGTGGGTCGCCGGGCGTGAGCGCCACTGGGTCATGACGAGCGGTACCGACGCCGAGACCGGACTGCTGGGCGTCGCCCGCCGGATGGACTGACCGCCGGTCCGTCCACCACCGTCGTCGTCCCCGTACGCCGGAAGTCCTCATCACGCGGAAGCGTTCCCGTTCGTGGGAAGCATCTCCGTTGCCCGGAATCTGCGTGCGGGACGGACATAAACTGCCCGCGTGACGTGGACTTGTACCTGGCTCCGGGAAGCCTCCCGGCACGTGGGGCAGGTCCGTCTCGCCGTTACCGAAAGGGAGCTTGGCTGATGGGGAGCGCTCAGGAGAAGGACGAGCTGTACGCCCTCGACATCTCAGAGGTCGAGTGGCTCAGCGCCCCCGGCACGAGCGAGGACGAGGAACGGGTCGAGATCGCGCATCTGCCGGGCGGAGCCGTGGCGATGCGGTCGTCTCTGGAGCCCGACACGGTACTGCGCTACACCGAGGCCGAGTGGCGGGCGTTCGTGCTCGGTGCGCGGGACGGCGAGTTCGACCTCCGCTGAGCCCTGGGCACTGAGCGCCGACTTCTGTGGGTGCCCCGGGCGGGCTTTCTTCACTGACGCGCCGTGCGCGTTGTGCGCCGTGAGCGGTGCCGTTTGTGTCGGGGTGCTGTGCAGGTGCTGTGTGCTGGTGCGCGGTGCGCGCATCGTGTGCGCCGGTCGTCGAGACCGGATTGTTGGCGCGGCCTCCTGGGAGACCGGTGGCGCCGAATTCCGTATGCAGTTGTGCCGGTTTGCCCCACACGTTTCCTCACGCTCAGCCGCCCGCAGTTCACTTGGGGGCATCGGGTGACGTACGGGACAGCAGCCCGGGGGCGGGCGGGCCTGCCGGAGCGCCCTTGTTGACGATTAGGGTGGTACGGAAAGCGGCAGAGGAACCTGCGGGGATGCCCGCTGCGTCCCGAGGGGGAGAGCCGGGCCGATCGGTTGTCAGCGGTCGCCGCCCCCACCCACTACGGCACAAGGGTGCTCGACCACACCAGGAGGCACAGTGAACAGCGATCGGGACGAGATCCGCGGGGGATGGGACCTTCCCGCCGACGAGTCCGACGCGGAGCCCGCCGAGCTGACGGGTGAGTTCACCATCGACTACACCCCTCCGGCCTGGTACACGCAGAACGCCTCGAGTGACTCCTCGGGCGCGAACGCGGGGCAGCAGGGGCAGGGCGGTACGCCGCCTCCGCAGCCGACCGGGGCGCCGGTGGCGATGCCCGGTGCTCCGTCGAGCGGCGGCTTCGAGCCGAACTGGCAGCAGCCGGCGCCACCCGCCCAGGCACCTCACGCACCGCAGACGCCTCCTGCGTCGCAGACACCTCCCCCTGCGCAGACACCGCCCGCGGCCGTGCCGGGCCCGGACGCGGTCCAGGGGCAGCCGCCGGTTCCGCAGTCTCCCGAGAGTGCCGCGGCGCCCCAGGCTCAGGCCCCTGCGCCTCAGACGCCCGCGCCGGGTCCGGAATCCGCTCCCGAGCCCGAGCCGCAGCCCTTCGGCGGCGGTGATGTGGAGAGCGGCGCCACCATGCGCTTCTCCCCCGCCGCGCTGAGGCGCGAGATGGAGGAGCGTGCGGCGGCGAAGGAAGCGGAGGAGGCCGCGGCCTCTGACACCGCCGGCGAGCCCGAGCCCGAGGCCACGTCCGCCGATGCGGATGGGGATGCGGATGCCGGTGCTCCGGCCGATGCCGAGACCTCCGTCGGCACCTCCGAGCAGACCGGCGACGCCGAGCCGGAGTCGGACACCGAGGCCCGTTCCGACGCGGACAGCGACAAGGGCGATGACGGCGACAGCGCGCCTCGCGCCGACACCGAGCCCGAGGGCCCGGACACGGCGACGGAGACGGCAGACGACGTGACGGCGGATGCGGCCACGGCGGACGAGCCGTCCGACTCCGTACCCGAGGACGTCGTCCCCGAGGGCCCCGCGCCCGTCACGGCCGCCGAGCCGCAGGACGCTCCCCCGGCACCGGCGCCCACCAAGGCACCGGCGCCCGCGCCCGCTCAGCCCTGGTCTCCCACGCCGCCCGCACAGGATGCCGGGCTGCCTCCGCTGCCGCCCGCCTTCCAGCCTGCCGCGCCGGCGCCCGCCCCGCAGTGGCCCGCGACTCCGCAGACCCCGGACCCGTCCGTGCCGCCTCAGGCCCCCGCGCCGACCGGCTACGGGTTCCCTCAGCAGGCGCAGCCCGCACAGCCGCCGCAGGCCGTACCCGCTGCCCCGCTTCCGCCGACGGTGCCCGGCCCCAACACTCCACATCCGCAGGCCGGTTACGGATTCCCGCAGCCCGGTCAGCCGCCACAGGCACCGCAGGCCCCGCAGAGCGGCGGCTACGGCTTCCCGCAACAGGCGCAGCCGCAGCCCGCACCCACACCGCCCACAGCACCCGGCCCCAACACCCCACAGCCGCAGCCCGGTTACGGCTTCCCCCAGCCCGGCCAGCCCGGTCAGCCGCCACAGGCACCGCAGGCCCCGCAGAGCGGCGGCTACGGCTTCCCCCAGCAGGCGCAGCCGCAGCCCGCACCCACACCGCCCACAGCACCCGGCCCCAACACCCCACAGCCGCAGCCCGGTTACGGCTTCCCCCAGCCGGGTCAGCCCGACCCCAGTCAGCAGGGCCAGCCGGGCCAGGCACCGCAGAGCCCTCACGTACCGCCGCAGCAGACGCACCCGCAGGGGCCGCCCCAGGGCGCCCCCGTCGATCCGCGTGCCGGTGCCGCGTGGCCCACGCCGGTCACGCACGACCAGCGCGAGAGGTCCGTGCCGGGCGCGCCGCTCGGGTACACCGCCGCCGTCGAGCTGTCGTCCGACCGCCTGCTGCGCAACAACAAGCAGAAGGCCAAGTCGAGCCGCAACCCGTCCGGCGCCGCCGCCCGGTTCAAGCTCGGCGGCAAGAAGGAGGAGGCGGAGCGGCAGCGGAAGCTCGACCTCATCCGTACGCCGGTGCTCTCCTGCTACCGGATCGCGGTCATCAGTCTCAAGGGCGGTGTCGGCAAGACCACGACGACCACCGCGCTGGGCTCGACACTGGCCACCGAGCGGCAGGACAAGATCCTGGCGATCGACGCCAACCCGGACGCCGGCACGCTCGGCCGCCGGGTGCGCCGGGAGACCGGGGCCACGATCCGCGACCTGGTGCAGGCGATCCCGTACCTCAACTCGTACATGGACATCCGCCGGTTCACCTCGCAGGCCTCCTCCGGCCTGGAGATCATCGCGAACGACGTGGACCCGGCCGTCTCGACGGCGTTCAACGACGAGGACTACCGGCGCGTGCTGGAGGTGCTGGGCAAGCAGTACCCCATCATCCTCACCGACTCCGGCACGGGGCTGCTCTACAGCGCCATGCGCGGTGTGCTCGACCTCGCCGACCAGCTGATCATCATCTCCACGCCGTCCGTGGACGGCGCGAGCAGCGCGTCGACGACGCTGGACTGGCTGTCGGCGCACGGGTACGCGGACCTGGTGCAGCGTTCGGTCACCGTCATCTCCGGTGTCCGCGAGACCGGCAAGATGATCAAGGTCGATGACATCGTCCAGCACTTCCAGACCCGCTGCCGCGGTGTCGTCGTGGTGCCCTTCGACGAGCACCTGGCGGCCGGCGCCGAGGTCGACCTGGACATGATGCGCCCGAAGACCCGTGAGGCGTATTTCAATCTGTCCGCGCTGATCGCCGAGGACTTCGCCCGGGCACAGCAGCAGCAGGGCCTGTGGACCGCCGACGGCAACCCGCCGCCGACCATGGCCCCGCCCATGCCGGGCCACCAGCAGGCTCCGGGGCAGTACCCCGCCCCGCAGATCCCCGGACAGCAGATGCCGGGTCAGCCGATGCCGGGTCAGCCTGCCCCGGGTCAGCAGCCGTACCCGCCGCAGCAGCCCTATCCGCAGGGTCAGCCGCCCCACCCCCAGGGTCAGCAGCCCTACCCGCCGCAGCAGGGCCAGCCGCCGCAGCCGTACGGCGGTCAGCAGCCGCCTCAGCAGCCCTATCCGCCCCAGGGATGGCAGCAGCAGCCGCCCCAGGCGCAGCCCGCCGGAGCTCCGCCGCAGCCGAGCCACCCCTCTCAGCAGGGTCAGCAGGCCGGTCCGGGGCAAGCGGATTCCCAGGATCCCGTTCCGCCCGCCGAGTGGATGCGGCAGCAGCCTCCGCAGGCGCCGCCAGCCCCTCAGCAGTAGGGCGTCAGAGGTCTGAACCAATGAGGGCCCGCACCGTCTCCACGGTGCGGGCCCTCGGCGCATTCCCGCAGACCACACCATGTTTGACGCGCCGTTGACGCCGCTCGACCACCGCTGATAAACCTTCGCTTCACCAGCTGGCGAACCAGAGAAATGAGCCCCGCCTCCACGCGGGACTCCACAGCGAGTGATGACGCGAGGTCACGCCCCATGGTCCACAAGGATTCGTCCCGCACTGCCCGGCAACGCCCACGGTTCATCCGCCTTCTCCTCGCCTCGGGCCTCGCTGCCTCCGCGCTCGTGGCCGTACCGCAGCAGCCGGTCCAGGCGGCGGACGACGACGCCAAGAAGGTGCTCACCGTCGCTGTGTCGCAGAGCGTGGACTCGCTGAGCCCGTTTCTGGCGCAGCGTCTGGTCAGCACCACCGTCCACCGGTTGGCCTACGAGTACCTCACGAATTACGACGTGAAGGACGGCCACACGATCCCGGGTCTCGCGACGGAGTGGAAGTCGTCGCCGGACAAGCTGACGTGGACCTACACCATCCGCAAGGACTCCAAGTGGTCCGACGGGAAGCAGGCGACGGCCGAGGACGCCGCGTGGACGTTCAACAAGATGATGACGGACGAGAACGCCGCCACGGCCAATGGCAGCTTCACGTCCAACTTCAAGACCGTCACCGCGCCCGATCCCGAGACGCTGGTCATAGAGCTGAAGAAGCCGCAGGCCACGATGACGGCGCTGGACGTCCCGATCGTGCCGCGGCATGTGTGGGAGAAGGTCGGGGACTTCTCGAAGTTCAACAACGACAAGCAGTTCCCGATCGTCGGCAACGGTCCGTTCGTCGTCACGGACTTCAAGGTCGACCAGTTCGTCAAGCTCAAGCCGAACAAGGACTTCTGGCGCGGCGCACCCAAGTTCGACGAGCTGGTGCTCAAGTACTACAAGGACGGTGACGCGGCGGTCGCGGCACTCCAGAAGGGCGAGGTCTCCTTCGTCCAGGGCCTCACCCCCGCCCAGGCGACCGCGCTGAAGAGCGCGAAGAACATCAAGGTCAACGACGCGCCGGGCCGCCGCTTCTTCGCCCTGGCCACCAACCCGGGGGCGAAGTCGAAGGACGGCAAGGCGTTCGGCAGCGGCCACAAGGCCCTGCTCGACCCGAACGTGCGCAAGGCGCTCTTCCAGGCCACCGACCGCAAGACGATCGTGGACAAGGTCTTCCAGGGGCACGCCGTCGAGGGCGAGGGGTACATCCCGCCGCGCTTCGGCTCCTACTTCTGGAAGCCGGCGGCCACCCAGAAGATGGCCTACGACCCGGCGAAGGCGGCCACGCTGCTGGACCAGGCAGGTTACAAGAAGAACAGCAGCGGCAAGCGCGTCGGCAAGGACGGCAAGGCGCTCGACTTCCGCATCCTGTGCCATGCGACCGACCCCAACGACAAGGCGATCGGCAAGTACCTCCAGGAGTGGTGGGGCGAGCTCGGCGTCGGGCTCAAGGTCGACTGTCTCGACAATGTGTCCGACCCCTGGCTCAAGGGCGACTACGACCTGGCCTTCGACGGCTGGTCGGTCAACCCCGACCCGGACTTCGTCCTGTCCATCCACACCTGCGCGGCGCTGCCGGCCACCCCGAAGGACACCGGCGCCACCGACAACTTCATCTGCGACAAGCAGTTCGACCAGCTGTACGCCCAGCAGGCCGTCGAGTACGACACGGCCAAGCGGGCCGATCTGGTGAAGCAGATGCAGTCGCGGCTGTACGACACGGGTTACATGAATGTCCTCGCGTATCCGAACGCGGTCGAGGCGTACCGTACCGACCAGATCAAGTCCATCACGACGATGCCGGAGGCGGCGGGCAACCTCTGGGGTCAGGACGGGTACTGGAGCTGGTGGTCGGCCGAGCCGGCCGCCGGTGACGGCGGTTCCGACAGCGGCTCCTCCACGGGCGTCGTGATCGGCATCGGCGCGGCCGTGGTCCTCGTCGCCGCCCTCGGAGTGTTCGTCGCGATGCGCCGCCGGTCCACCGCGGAAGACCGTGAATAGCCGATGAGCACCACCAGCACGACAGGCACCGCAACCGCGGTGGCGCGGGTCCCTGAGGCCCGCGCCGCCGGCGGGAACGCACGGGCCTATCTCCTCTATGTGGCGGGTCGGCTGGGCGGCGCGGCGATCTCGCTGCTCGCCGTGCTCGTCACCAGCTTCTTCCTCTTCCGGATCATCCCCGGTGACCCGGTGAAGGCCATGACGCACGGAATGCCGACGTCGGCCGAGCAACTGGCGACGCTCCGCAAGCAGTTCGGGCTGGACCAGCCGATGTGGCAGCAGTTCACGGACTACTGCGGCAAGGCGCTGACGGGCGATCTGGGCATGTCGTACCAGTTCCACGCGCCCGTCGGTGAGCTGATCGCCCAGAAGGTCCCGGCGACGCTGCTGCTCACGGGTGTCGCCGTGGTCGTCTACTCGGCGATCGGCCTGTGGCTCGGCACCCGCTCCGCCTGGCGGCACGGCAGCCTGGGCGACAAGGTCAACACGGGTGTGGCGCTGACGCTGTGGTCGGTGCCGTCCTTCTGGCTGGGTCTGCTGCTGATCATCACCTTCTCGGTGGGCATCGGCCCGATCCCCGGGCTGTTCCCGACCGGCGGCATGGAGTCGGGCGACGAGACGGGCTTCGCCTACATCGCCGATGTCGCCCACCACATGGTGCTACCGGTGATCACGCTGGTCGCGGTCGGCTATGCGCAGACCCTGCTGGTGATGCGGTCCTCGCTGCTGGACGAGATGGGCAGCGACTATCTGACGACGGCACGGGCGAAGGGGCTGCGCGACGACGTCGTGCGCCGCCGGCACGCCGTGCCCAACGCCCTGCTGCCCACCGTGACCATGGTCTTCATCAATCTGGGCCATGTGGCGGCCGGCTCGATCCTGGTCGAGACGGTGTTCTCCTGGCCGGGGCTCGGCGGCCTGTTCTACCAGGCGCTGAGCGTGCCCGACCTGCCGCTCGTCCAGGGCCTGTTCGTGGTCTTCGCCGGCGCGATGATCGTGATGAACCTCCTCGCCGACCTGCTGTATCCGCTGCTCGACCCCCGGGTGGGCCGATGACGACCGCAACCACCGCCTCGTCGCTGACGTGGGCGCGCCGCCGCGACTCGGTGAGCCGCTTCTGGCGCTCGTACCGTACGCACCGGGCCGGGATCTTCGGGCTCGCGGCGCTCGCCCTGATCACCCTGATCGCGCTCGCCGCGCCGCTGCTCGTCGGTGACGACGTGCAGAGCGTGACGAACGCGCCCGGTACCGCGCTGGAACGGCCGAGTGCCGAATTCCCGCTGGGCACCGACCAGTTCGGGCGGTCCCTGCTCGGTCTCCTGGTGTGGGGCGCCCGGATCTCGCTCACCGTCGGTCTGCTGGCCGCCGCGCTGTCGGTCGCCATCGGGACGGTCGTGGGGATCATCGCCGGGCACTACGGCGGCTGGTTCCAGACCGTGCTGATGCGGATCACCGACTGGTTCCTGGTGATGCCGGCGCTCGTCCTGGCGATCGTGCTGGCCACCGTGATGTCGCGCAGTGTGTGGACCGTGATCCTCGCCATCGGCGTGACCAGCTGGCCGACCACGGCGCGTCTGGTGCGGGCGCAGACCATCGCGGTCGAGTCGCGGCCCTACATCGAACGCGCCAAGGCGCTCGGCGGCGGCCACAGCCACATCATGAGCCGCCATGTGCTGCCGAACGTGATGCCGCTGGTCCTCGCGCAGACGACCCTCGGCATCTCGACGGCGATCCTCACCGAGGCGACGCTCGCCTTCCTCGGCCTCGGCGATCCGACGGTCGTCTCCTGGGGCGGCATGCTCCAGGACGCACGGGAGGCGGGGGCGGTCTCGTCCGGCCACTGGTGGTACCTGGCGCCGCCCGGACTGGCGATCGCGCTCGTGGCACTGGCGTTCACACTGTGCGGGCGGGCCATCGAGTCCGTGCTCAACCCGAGGCTGGGGGTGGCTCGTTGAGCCTCCTGGAACTCAAGAACCTTCAGGTGACGTACGGTTCCGGCGCCCGAGCCGTGCCCGCCGTACGCGGTGTCGACCTCACTCTTGCGGCGGGACAGAAGCTGGGCGTCGCCGGTGAGTCCGGCTGCGGCAAGTCGACGCTCGCCCTCGCCCTCCTGCGTCTGCTGCCCGCCTCGGCACGGCTGAGCGGACAGATCCTTCTCGACGGCGAGGACGTCCTGAGCATGCGATGGGGGCGGCTGCGGGCCGTGCGGTGGGCGGGTGCGTCGATCGTCTTCCAGGGCGCGATGCACTCGCTGAACGCGGTGCACCGGATCGGCGACCAGATCGCGGAGCCGATCCTGCTGCACCAGAAGGCCACCCCCGCGGTCGCGAGGAAGAAGGTCGGGGAGCTGCTCCAGCAGGTGGGTCTGCCGGTGGCGCGCGCCGACGCCTATCCGCACGAGCTCTCCGGCGGCCAGCGGCAGCGCGTGATGATCGCCATGGCTCTCGCCTGCGCCCCGCGCCTGATCGTCGCGGACGAACCGACGACCGCCCTGGACGTCATGATCCAGGCTCAGATCCTGCGCCTGATCGAGCAGTTGGTGGCCGAGCAGGACATCAGCCTGCTGATGATCAGCCACGACCTGGCGGTCCTGGCCGACACCTGCGACCGCCTCGCGGTCATGTACGCCGGCCGGATCGTCGAGGAGGGCCCCGCCCGTACCGTCTACGACTCCGCCCAGCACCCCTACGGCCGGGCGCTCTCCGACGCGTTTCCGCGCATCGGCGACATCGGCTCCCGCCGGGCGCCGCGCGGCCTGCCGGGCGACCCGCCGGATCCCGCCGCCCTGCCCACCGGATGCACCTTCCACCCCCGCTGTCCCGTTGCCCTGGAGGTCTGCACGGACGCGGACCCGGAGCTCGTGTCGGCCGGGGACACCCACCGGGCGGCGTGCGTGCACGTCGGCGCGGCGGTGGAGGAACAGCTGTGACCCAGGAGCCCGTCATGACCACCACTCCCCTGCTCTCGGCCGCCGGTCTGCACGTCACCTTCCCCGGACGCCGCGGCGGCCCGTCCGCCCGCGCCGTCGACGGGGTGGACCTCGACATCGGCGCGGGCGAGATCGTGGCCCTGGTCGGCGAGTCCGGCTGCGGCAAGACCACCCTGGCGCGCTCGCTGCTCGGCCTGGTGCCGCCGACGTCGGGGCGGGTCACCTTCGGCGGCAGCCCGCTGGACTACGGCTCGCGTGCGCTCAAGTCGTACCGCAAGCGGGTCCAGCTGGTCCTCCAGGACCCGAGCGGCTCCCTCAACCCGCGGCACACGGTGTACGACGCCGTGGCCGAGGGCCTGCGGATCCACGGGTACGAGGGCGACGAGCGCGCGGCGGTCGGCGAGGCGCTGTCGCGGGCGGGGCTCCGTCCGCCCGAGCGCTTCTTCCTGCGCTATCCGCACGAGCTCTCGGGGGGCCAGCGCCAGCGTGTCGTCATCGCCGGCGCACTGGTCCTGGAGCCCGAACTGATCGTCGCGGACGAGCCGGTGGCCTCGCTGGACGCGTCCGTGCGCGGCGAGATCCTCGCCCTGCTGCTGCGCCTGCGCGACGAACTGGGACTGTCGGCCCTCGTGGTGACGCACGACCTCGGCCTCGCGTGGAACATCGCCGACCGGGTGGCGGTGATGTACCTGGGGCGGATCGTGGAGACCGGCACGGTGGAAGAGGTCCTGACGTCCCCTCAGCATCCCTACACGCAAGCGCTCTTGTCGGTGCTCCCGGAGTCGGAGGTGCCGCCGGTCGTCCTCACGGGCGAGCCCCCGGACCCCTCCCGTATCCCGGCCGGGTGCCGTTTCCACGCCCGCTGCCAGGTGCTGTCCTCGGGCGAGGCGGACCGGGCGGGAGTGTCGGGCGACTGCCGTACGAAGGAGCTGCCGGTACTGGGGAGCGGAGCGGTGGCCGGCGTGGCCTGTCACTGGGCATCGGCGTGAAACCGGCGGCGTGTTCACCCTGGACGAGCGTGCGGCTGGAGGCGGGCCGGATCCCCTCCGGAAGACGGCCCGCCTCCGATGCCCTCAGGCCGTGCGGGCTTCGAGCTCGGCGAGGACCCGGCGTGCGGTGTCGACGCTCGACTGCGGGTTCTGCCCGGTGATCAGGTTGCCGTCGACGACGACCTTGCTCTGCCAGGCCGGGCCCGCGTCGATGACGGCGCCGAGCTCCCGGAGCCGCGTCTCGACGAGGTACGGGGACGCGTCCCCGAGTCCGCCCTGCTTCTCCTCCTCGTCGGTGAACGAGGTCATCGAACGCCCGGCGAAGACGAAGCCGCCGTCCTCGCGGGTGGCGCTGAGCAGGGCGGCCGGTCCGTGGCAGAGCGCGGCGACGAGCTTTCCGCTCGCGTCGGCCTCGACGAGCAGCCCGGCGAGGTCGGCGTCGTGGGCGAGGTCGGCCATCGGGCCGTGGCCGCCGGGGATGAAGACGGCGTCGTAGTCGCCCACAGACACCGCGTCCAGGGCCAGCGGAGCGGCGAGGTCCTGCGCGATGTCGTCCAGGTACGCACGGAACCGTGCCGCGTCCGCCTCCTCCACGCCGCCCCGCTCGTCGAGGCTGATCGGATCGACGGTGGGGGCGGCGCCGCCCGGGGTGGCGATGTCGACCTGGGCCCCGGCCTCGCGCAGGAGCCGGTGGGAGGCGGCGAGCTCCTCGGCCCAGAAGCCGGTGGGGTGGTCGGTGCCGTCGGCCAGCGTGAGGCTGTCGGCGGCGGAGACGATCATGAGGATCCTGGCCATCGTGTTCTTCTCTCTCGTCGTTCTCGGTCGGACGCGTCGGGCGATCACTCGCTTCCTCCGCGTACCTCGTTGCGGTCGACACAACCACGGAACCATCAGCATTAGTCCGATAGGCTGATTTCAGTCATCACGATTCTTATGACTGAGGGGTTGCGTGGTGGATCTCGACCTGCTGGCCACCTTCCTGGAGATCCACCGGGCGGGATCGCTGACCACCGCCGCCACCCGGCGCGGGCTCTCCCAGCCGGCCGTGACCGGCCAACTGGCGCGCCTGGAACAGCAGATCGGGGAGCCGCTGTTCGTGCGCTCGCGCCGCGGGGTGACTCCGACCGCGCGCGGCGACGACCTCGCCCGGCGCGTCGGACCGCACCTCGACCAGCTGCGGTCCGCCATCAGCGACGGGGACGCCGACGGGGACGCGCTCCACGGTCAGGTCCACCTCGCCGGCCCGGCGGAGCTCGTGACCGCCCGCGTCGTCCCCGCTCTCGCTCCGCTGGCGGCCCGCGGGCTACGGCTGCGGATCAGTGTCGGACTGGCCGACGATCTGCTCGCCGCCCTGGCGAACTCCCGCCTGGACCTCGTGGTCTCCGCCGTCCGGCCGGCCCTGAAGAACGTGGCGGCGACACCGTTCGCGGACGAGGAGTTCATGCTCGTCGGACCGCCGACGCTGGCCCGCACCGTCGACCCCGTCCTGCTGGCCACGGACCCGGTCAAGGCCCTGGGGGCGCTGCCCCTGGTGGCATACGCCGAGGAGCTGCCCATCATCCGCCGCTACTGGCGCTCGGAGTTCGGCCGCCGGCCGTCCAACGACGTCGCGGTCGTCGTGCCCGACCTCCGCGCCGTGCTGGCGGCGGTGGTCGCCGGAGCGGGAGTCTCGGTACTGCCCCGCTACCTCGCGGAGCCCGCCCTGGCCGCGCGCTCGGTGGAGCTGCTCCACCAACCGCACGTGGCACCGCTCAACACGCTCTATCTGGCCACCCGCGTCGGCGGTCTCGCCCATCCGTCCGTGGCGCTCGTCCACGACCACCTGGTGAAGCGCTCACGCCTGTGGGGAGCGCTGTGACCCGGGCGGCGACCGGCCGGCTGCGGCGCTAGAGACCCGCCGTCAGCGCGCGGCACTTCTTGACGTCCGCGGCGATCGCCTCCAGCAGCGCCTCGATCGACTCGAACTTCTCCTGGCCCCGCACGTACGCCAGGAAGTCCACGGCCACATGCAGTCCGTACAGATCAAGACCCACCCGGTCGATCGCGTACGCCTCCACCGTGCGTTCCGTACCCTCGAACTGCGGGTTCGTGCCCACCGAGATCGCCGCCGGCATGCGTTCGCCGTTCGCCGTCAGCCAGCCCGCGTACACACCGTCCGCCGGGATCGCCGTGTGCGGAAGCGTCTCCACGTTCGCGGTGGGATAGCCCAGCTCGCGGCCGCGCTGCGCGCCGCGCACGACCACGCCCTCCACCCGGTGCGGGCGGCCCAGGATCTCGTTCGCGCCCCCGATGTCGCCCTCGGCGACCAGCCGCCGCGTGAGGGTGGACGAGAACGGCTCACCGCCGCCGGCCTCGCCCGAGACGTACAGATCGACGACCTCGACCCCGTAGTCGTACGTGGGGCCCAGCTCGGCGAGGAACTCGACGTTCCCCGCCGCCTTGTGGCCGAACCGGAAGTTCGGCCCCTCGATCACCGCCTGCGCGTGCAGCTTGTCGACCAGCACCTTGACGATGAAGTCGGCCGGCGACAGCTTCGAGAACTCGGAGGTGAAGGGCAGGATCAGGACCGCGTCGACGCCCAGTTCCGCCATCAGCTCGGCGCGCCGGTGGTGCGGGGCCAGCAGCGGCGGATGGCTGCCGGGACGGACGACCTCGCTGGGGTGCGGGTCGAAGGTGACGACGACCGACGGCACCGACAGCTCACGGGCGCGTTCCACCGCCCGCCCGATGATCAGCTGGTGCCCGCGGTGCACCCCGTCGTAGGAGCCGATGGTGACGACGCTGCGTCCCCAGTCCTGGGGGATGTCCTCCAACCCACGCCAGCGCTGCACTGTGACCGCTCCTCGCCCGAACCTGTGTCTGGATTGCCGATTACGCAGGTCTAAGACTGCCATGCCCACGGCTGCCGGCACGCATCGGCACCGGGCTGCCCAGCGTCTCGACCATCCGCCGCGCGCTCGGACCGACGACCGCCGCCCACTCCCGGGGCGCTCCGGCCAGCCAGCCCGCGACCTGGGCGGCGAACCCGGGCACCTCGCGGGCCAGCTCGACCAGACGACGGTCGAAGCAGGTGGCGCCCTCGGGCGTACGCACGAGGAGCATGCCGGTGCGGTGCACCAGATCGCGGGTACGGGCCTGCGGCCGGGTCGCGCAGCCGAGCGCGGCGGCCCGCAGCACCGCGTCGAGGACGGACAGATCGCGGCTGCTCCGCGACCGCTGCGGCGCGACGCGCCCGTACGCCGGTGCGTCCGGGGCGGACCCGTGCCCCGGGGCAGGCCCGTACCCCAGCGCCTGTTCCCGCTCCTCGCAGTCCAGCAGGATGTCGAGCAGCTCGGACCGCAGCGCGCGTGAAGCCACCGTGCCGGGGGCCGCCAGCACGGGTGCCAGCGCACGGCGCACCTGGCACGGGCGGCCCCGCAGCAGCCCCCTCACCAGGGGAAAGAGGACAGCTCTGGCCGCGGGTCCCTGTTCCAGACGGCGCTCGACGTACGCGGCGGCGTGCGCAGCGCCCTCGGGCCGGTGGTCGAGGTACTCGCCGACGAGCTCCGCGGCCCGGTACGCCAGGACCGGTTCGTCGACCTCCGCCAGGGCCCGCAGCACCTCCGCCGCCCCTTCGCCGGGCTGACGCAGCCGCTCCCGGAAGGCGGCGAGCACGGGCTCGGGATGCGTGGTCAGGGCCGTGGCGAGCGCGCTCACCGGCAGCTGCGGGTCCCCCGTGGCGAAGGTGGCCAGCGCCCGGCCGAGGTGCCGGGAGCGGGTGTGCGGGTCACGGACGAGGAGAGCGAGGGCGGCCCCGTGCAGCGAGGTGTCGGCGGCCCGGGCGAGGAGGGCGAACGCGGCGTAGCGCAGCAGTTCGCGGTCGGCCTCGGTGGTGACCCGGGCGGCGGTGACCGGTCCGTACGCGGCTGCCGCGACACGTCGCTCGGGACGCGGATCGTGGGCCCAGCGGTCGATGGCCCGGCACAGGGCGGACGGCTCGTCCTCGGCGAGCGCGACGAGCAGTTCGTCGGCGCGGGGGTGGGCTGTGGCGACGAGGGCCTCGGTGAGGTCGTCGACGGCGAGGTCCCGGCGGGCGTAGAGCAGTGCCTGAGCGGCACCCGCGACGGTGGGCCGCATCTCCGCGCCGGGCTCGGCGGGCAGCGGTGTGGTGTCGGTGAACCAGCGGCACAGCAGCGGCTGTACGACCGAGGGGCTGTCGGCCAGCCGTGCGGCGGCGGCGTCCAGATAGCGGGGCAGGCGCCGGGCCCCGGGAGGCCCGTCGGCGGGCACGAGCCGCCGCAGCAGATCCAGCCGCTCGTCCTCGGGCACCTGGAGCCGCTCCCAGAACCAGGGCCCGAACTCGCCGAATCCGCCGAGGTGTTCAGGGCCCCCCTCGCGTACGGAGCGACGGGTGATCCGGTCGGCGAGCAGCCGCAGGACGGGGAGGTGGTCACGGGCGTCGGGCACCCGCAGCAGGGTCTCGCCGAGCAGGTGAGCGCCCCACCAGCGCGCGTCGTCGACCCGGTCCTGCGCTCCGGTCCGGTCCCCCGCGGCGGCCGGATCCGGGGCCACCACGGCATCCCCCTCGCCCGTCGCCCTCTGCGGAAAGCCCCGCTCGGGGTCGGTCGGGCCGTCGCCGCCGGAGTCCTCACGCACCTCGTCCAGGCGCTCCAGCGCATGGATCAGCTCCCCCAGACGGCGGGTGAGCGCGGCGGGGCCGTGCACACTGTCGAGCAGGAGCAGCGCCTGGACGACGGGTCCGATGCGATGACGCGGTACGGCGAGCGTCGAAGCGCGGGGCGCGCCCGACCCCGGTGGCGGCGGAACGTACCCGTCGCCCCCGCCGCTCGCTCCCGGCCTCGACGGCAGCCCCGCCGGCGCGCTCGTGTGCCAGCGGTGCACGAGGGAGTGCAGGGCCGCGTCCAGGTCGAGATGGGCGCCCTGGACCCAGTCGGCCATTTCCTCGTGGGCGAAGCGGTAGCCGGTGCCCGCCGGCACGAGCAGGCCCTCCGTGAGCACCGCCGACGCCCAGCCGGTGCGCCACGGGAAGATCTCCTCGAACGACTCGCGGTCCAACTCCCCCTGCCCCGGCCCCAGACAGCGCCGTGCGGCCTCGTGGACCCGGCCGGACACCCTCGCCGCAAGACGGCGTACGGCAGCCCCTCGCAGCGGTGGCCGGGAGGCGGCCGCGATGCGTACGGCGATCCGCAGGCACAGCAGGTCCAGATGCGCGGTGAAGATCTCCTCGCGGGAGGGCCGGCCCGGTACGCCGCCGGGCAGCGCCTCGCGGACCTCGGCGAGCAGCCGCAGCGCCAGCGGATGCCGTTCGTCGGCCGCGTCGATGGCGTCGGCGGGCAGTCCGTACCGTTCGCGCACCTCCCTCGCCTCGTCCGCCGAGAGGTCGCCGACGCGGACCGCGGGCGGCAGCCGAAACGCGGGCCCGGCGGGCCGGTGCAGTACCTCCGGCGGGCACAGCGCCCCTGCCTGCTCCCAGTACTCGGGGCGGCAGCCGACCACCATCCGCACCCCGCAGTCGCTGAGCCACTGGACCGTGCCCGCGGTCCAGTGGGCCAGACGGTGGGCCAGCTGTGGGGGCATCTCCTCGGGCCCGTCGAGCAGAATCATCAGCGGGCGACCGGCTGCCCGGGCCAGGCGGGCGACCCGTTCGGGCGTGATGTGGCCCATGTCGCCGTGCGCGCCCGACGCGGCGATGATGCGCCCGGCCTGTCCCAGCGTGCGGGCGAAGGCGTCGGCGACGGAGGTGTCGCCGCCGTGCAGATCCGCGCCGCGCAGCCATACCGTGGGCGCGGGGCGGGCACCCTGGCCGCGGCGGCCGGCGAGCGCGGTGAGTTCGGTGGTACGGCCGGTGCCGGGATCGCCGACGAGTCCCAGGACGAGGGCGGTGAAGGAGCCGAACTCCCTGAGCAGTTCGGGCCGTTCGACCGGTGCCGGCCAGGCGCTGGGGCCGCCGACCGCGCCCACGGAGGTCGCGGTCAGTTCGAGGACGGCGGCCAGGTTGAGGTCGCGCCCGTAGGCCGGGACGGTCGCGGCATTGCGCCGCAGCAGGTCGGCGAGAGGCCCGTCCGCGGGCGCCGCGGCGGTCCGCAGGGGCAGGGCGAATCCCGCCGCACGATGTCCGCTCTGGAGCGCCGTGCCGAGGACGGCGAGCACGGCGCCCGTCGAGGCGTCGAGCACGGGTCCGCCGGCGGCCCCGCCGCCCAGCCGCAAGGCGTCGCTGCCGTCCGTCCCGATCGCCAACTCCACTGCCTCGGCGACGAGATGGAAGCGGTCGGTGGCGGTGTAGGTCACCTGTGCCGATCCGAGGATCCGGGCCTCGCGCCAGCCGCCCGCGGGCAGCCGTACATATGTCCCCGCCTCGATCCGCTCACGCGTACCGATCGGCAGCGGCCGCACGCCGAGGCCGTCGGTGCGCACCAGCGCGAGGCCGGCCTCCGGCAGTGGGGTGATGGCATCGGCCTCCGCGAGGCAGGTGCGCTCGCCGGGCGCGTGCAGCACCACCCGCACCAGCCCGTCGACAGCCTCATGGCTGGTCACGACCGTGCCGAGGTGGTCGGCCACGAACCCGGTGCCACGCGGCCGCCCCGCCAGATCGCAGATACGTACCAGCGTTGCCAGGTCCCCGCGTCCCATGGTGTGACGGTAGGTCGGCAATGATCAGCGGGAGAAGTACGCATCTCGAACGCGCCCCCGAGTGCACCCGTGGTTCACTCCGAGCGCCTGCTCGATGGGGTGAATCCAGGGTGCCCGGTGGATAGACACCGTCCGAGGGGGATCGTGGAACGGGCAGCGACCCTGCCCGTTCCACGATGAGACCCTGCTCGCCCCCGGACGAGCCGGCGGGCGTCCTCCGGGGCCGGTTTCCGCCCGGTGGACCGTCAGCCGAAGACGGCGAGGCTCTTGGCCTTGCCCTTCTGCTCCTCGACCAGGGCGATGAAGCGTCCGTCGGGTCCGAACGCGGCGACCGGGGCACGGTCGAAGGCCGGCATGTCCAGCCGTACGCCGTTGATCAGCAGCCGGGAGCGCTTCTCGTCCACGTCCCAGCGCGGGAACGCCGCCTCGGCGGCCTCCGCGATCGGCATGACCGTGAGGTCCTTCTGGAGCTCGTCGAGCGTCTTCGCCGAGTCCAGCCCGTACGGGCCGACGCGGGTCCGCCGCAGCGCGGTGAGATGGCCGCCGACGCCGAGACCGGCACCGAGGTCACGCGCCAGCGCGCGGATGTACGTCCCGGACGAGCAGACGACGGAGACGATCAGGTCCACGACGGCGGTCCCGTCCTCCGCGACCGCTTCCCGCACGTCGTACACCCGGAACGAGGAGACCGTCACCGGACGGGCCGGGATCTCGAACTCCTCGCCGCCGCGCACGCGGGCGTAGGACCGCTTGCCGTCGATCTTGATGGCGCTGACCTTGGACGGCACCTGCATGATGGCGCCGCTCAGGGCCGCGACACCGGCGTCGATGCCCTCCCGGGTGACCCCGGAGGCGTCCACGGATGCCGTGACCTCGCCCTCGGCGTCATCGGTGACGGTCGTCTGACCGAGCCGGATCGTGCCGAGGTACTCCTTCTCGGTGAGCGCCAGGTGCCCGAGGAGCTTGGTGGCCCTCTCGACCCCCAGCACCAGGACGCCGGTCGCCATCGGGTCGAGCGTCCCCGCGTGTCCGACGCGGCGGGTCTTCGCGATCCCGCGCATCTTGGCGACGACGTCGTGCGACGTGAAGCCGGACGGCTTGTCGACGATGACAAGGCCGTCCGGCGTCTTGTTCTGCTGTGTCATTCCGAGGCTTCGTCCTCGTCCTCCGGCTTGCGGTACGGGTCCGCCTCACCGGCGTACGCGGCGCCCGAGGACGCCTCCCGCACCTTCGCGTCCGAGGCCCGTGCCTTGTCGAGCAGGTCCTCGATCGTCTTGGCGTTCTCCGGGAGGGCGTCCGCCACGAAAGCCAGGGTGGGCGTGAACTTGGTGCCCGCCGCGGCGCCGACCGCGGAGCGCAGAACGCCCTTGGCGCTCTCCAGTCCGGCAGCGGCGCTGGCCCGGTCCTCGTCGTCGCCGTAGACCGTGTAGAAGACCGTGGCCTCCCTCAGGTCACCGGTCACCCGGGTGTCCGTGATGGTCACGTGCGTGCCGAGCCGCGGGTCCTTGATGCCGCGCTGCAGCTTCTCGGCGACCACCTCCCGGATGAGGTCCGCCAGTTTCTTCGCCCGCGCGTTGTCGGCCACTGGTCCTTCTCCTTCTTTGCCTTGCCATCAGTCTTCGTCGCTGTGGAGCCTGCGTCGAACGGACAGCAGCTCCACCTCCGGCCGGCCGGCGACAAGGCGCTCGCACCGGTCGAGTACGTCTGTGAGGTGCCCCGTGTCCCCGGAGACCGCCGCGAGGCCGATCTCTGCCCTGCGGTGGAGGTCCTGGTCTCCGGTCTCCGCCACGCTCACCGCGTACTTCCGGTGGAGCTCGGCGACGATCGGGCGGACCACGGAGCGCTTCTCCTTCAGCGACCGTACGTCGCCGAGAAGCAGATCGAAGGACAGTGTCCCCACATACATGTATGTATCCGGATGTCCCGCCGGTTCGGGTTCATGACGCCTGCCAGGGTTTGGCAGGGACACAAGAACCGTACACGCAGCGGCCGGGGCCGCTCGACGGATATTTAACCCGCCGAGCGGCCCCGACCGATGCTGCGCGGATCAGCCGCGAGGCTTCTCCCGCATCTCGTACGTCGCGATGACGTCGTCGATCTTGATGTCGTTGAAGTTTCCGAGGTTGATACCGCCCTCGAAGCCTTCGCGGATCTCGGTGACGTCGTCCTTGAAGCGGCGCAGACCCTGGATGTTGAGGTCCTCCGCGATGACCTTGCCGTCGCGGATGAGCCGGGCCTTGGTGTTGCGCTTGACCTCGCCGGAGCGGATGAGAACACCCGCGATGTTGCCCAGCTTGGACGAGCGGAAGATCTCGCGGATCTCCGCCGTACCGAGCTCGACCTCTTCGTACTCCGGCTTGAGCATGCCCTTGAGGGCCGCCTCGATCTCCTCGATGGCCTGGTAGATCACCGAGTAGTACCGGACGTCGACGCCTTCGCGCTCCGCCATCTGCTGGGCACGCCCGGCAGCGCGGACGTTGAAGCCGATGACGATGGCGTCGGAGCCCATCGCCAGGTCGATGTCCGACTCCGTGACCGCACCCACACCGCGGTGCAGCACCCGGATGTCGACCTCTTCGCCGACGTCGAGCTGGAGCAGCGAGGACTCGAGAGCCTCCACCGAACCGGACGCGTCGCCCTTGATGATGAGGTTGAGTTCCTGCACCAGACCGGCCTTGAGCGCCTCGTCCAGGTTCTCCAGGGAGAACCGGACACCCTTGCGGGCGAAGTTGGCGTTCCGCTCACGGGCGGCACGCTTCTCGGCGATCTGCCGTGCGGTGCGGTCCTCGTCGACGACCAGGAAGTTGTCGCCGGCGCCGGGGACGTTGGTGAGACCCAGGACCAGGACGGGAGTGGACGGAGCCGCTTCCTCGACGTTGTTGCCGTTGTCGTCGAGCATCGCCCGGACACGGCCGTACGCGTCACCGGCGACCATCGTGTCGCCGACGCGAAGCGTTCCGCGCTGGACGAGCACCGTGGCGACGGCACCGCGGCCGCGGTCGAGGTGAGCCTCGATCGCAATACCCTGCGCGTCCTGCTCCGGGTTGGCCCGCAGGTCGAGCGAGGCGTCCGCGGTGAGGACCACGGCCTCCAGCAGGGAGTCGATGTGCAGACCCTGCTTGGCGGAGATGTCGACGAACATCGTGTCGCCGCCGTACTCCTCGGCCACCAGACCGAACTCGGTGAGCTGACCGCGCACCTTGGTCGGGTCCGCGCCCTCGACGTCGATCTTGTTGACCGCGACCACGATCGGCACACCGGCCGCCTTGGCGTGGTTCAGCGCCTCGATCGTCTGGGGCATCACACCGTCGTTCGCCGCCACCACGAGGATCGCGATGTCGGTGGACTTGGCACCACGGGCACGCATGGCGGTGAACGCCTCGTGACCCGGGGTGTCGATGAAGGTGATCTTGCGCTCTTCACCGTTGACCTCGGTGCCGACCTGGTACGCACCGATGTGCTGGGTGATACCGCCGGCCTCGCCCGCAACGACGTTCGTCTTGCGGATCGCGTCCAGCAGTCGGGTCTTACCGTGGTCGACGTGACCCATGACGGTCACGACCGGCGGACGGGACACGAGGAACTCCTCGCCGCCCTCGTCCTCGCCGAACTCGATGTCGAAGGACTCGAGAAGCTCGCGGTCCTCCTCCTCCGGGCTGACGATCTCGAGGACGTAGTTCATCTCGTCCGCGAGCAGGCGCAGCGTCTCGTCGGAGACGGACTGCGTGGCAGTGACCATCTCGCCGAGGTTCATCATCACGGCGACGAGCGACGCCGGGTTGGCGTTGATCTTCTCCGCGAAGTCGGTGAGGGACGCACCGCGCGACAGACGGACGGACTGTCCGTTGCCACGAGGCAGCATCACACCGCCGACCGACGGGGCCTGCATGGCCTCGTACTCCTGGCGCCTCTGCCGCTTCGACTTACGGCCACGACGCGCCGGACCGCCGGGACGGCCGAACGCACCCTGCGTGCCACCACGGCCGCCGGGACCACCCGGACGTCCGCCGAAGCCGGGACGGCCACCGCCGCCACCGGGACCGCCGGGACGACCGGCGAAACCGCCGCCGCCGCCACCGGGACCGCCGGGACGACCGGCGAAGCCGCCACCGCCGCCGCCACCGGGACGACCGGCGAAGCCGCCGCCGCCACCGGGACGACCGCCGCCGCCACCGCCGGGACGACCGCCACCACCGGGACCACGGCCGCCGCCGCCACCACCGGGACCGCCACCAGGACGGGGACCGGCAGCAGGACGCTGCGGCATCATGCCCGGGTTCGGGCGGTTACCGGCAGGACCGCCGCCGCCACCGGGACGGGGCGCCTGAGGACGGGGCATGCCGCCGGGAGACGGACGAGCGCCGCCCTGGCCCTGGGGCCGGGGAGCGCCGCCGGGACCACCCTGCGGACGCGGGGCGCCGGGAGCGCCGCCGCCACCGGGACGGGGAGCGCCACCCGGACGGGGCGCCTGCGGGCGCGCCATTCCGGTGGAGCCACCCGAGGTGAAGGGGTTGTTGCCCGGACGGGGACCGGCCGGACGGCTGCCGCCGGGGCGCGGTCCACCCTGGCCCGCGGGGCGGGCAGGACGGTCGCCGCCGCGGCCGCCGTCACGCTGACCACCGTCACGCTGACCGCCGTCGCGCTGGCCGCCGGCCGGAGCCGGACGGGCAGGACGCGGGGCGGGGGCACCGGGACGGGGGGCCTGCGGCGCGGCGGGCTGCGCCGGGGCAGGTGCGGAGAACTCGGCCGCGGGCACCGGAGCCGCCGGAGCGGGCTTGGCCGGCGCGGGCTTGGGACCCGGGCGGGGACCGGAAGCCGGTGCGGTCGAGGGAGTGCTGCTCGCCGGAGCCTCGGCTGCGGCCGGCTTGGGGGCCGGGACGCCGGGCTTGGGGGCAGCAGGACGGGCCGACGACGCCGGGGAGGGCGCGCCGGGCGTGGGGGTACCGCCCGCGCGGTTTGCCGCTGCGGGGGAAGGCGCGGCCTTGCGAGGCGCGCCGGGCTTCGCAGCGGACTTGCCGGCGTTGCCGCCGGGCCCCTGCAGTGCGTCAGTCAACTTGCGTACAACCGGCGCCTCGATCGTCGAGGACGCCGAACGGACGAATTCACCGAGTTCTTGGAGCTTGGCCATGACGACCTTGCTCTCAACCCCGAACTCCTTGGCGAGTTCGTATACCCGGACCTTAGCCACTTCGCTCCTTTTAGGTCCGGGTTACCGCCGGACCGTCGCTACTTCATGGGCGTACTCATCGCGTACTCATCGAGTGCTCATCGCAATCTCGACCTACTTCCAACTCGCGAGGTACCTGACCGCACGGGGTTCCGTGCCGTACTTCTCTTTCCTTACGGTGCTGCCTGCTCGACATACCGCCGTACTCCAGCCGTGTCGAGCGGTCCCTGGGCCCGGAAGGCCCGCGGGAAAGCCCGGCGGCGTACAGCCAGGTCGAGACAGACCGAGGCGGGGTGTACATACGCACCCCGGCCGGGCAGCGTACCGCGATCATCGGGGACACATTCGCCACCGACCACCACGATGCGCAGCAGATCGCTCTTGGCCGCCCGCTCCCGGCATCCCACACATGTGCGTTCAGGGCATGCGCGGTCGTGCGTCCGGCCAGACACGTTTAAGTCTACCTCCCCGTAGCGACCTCACCCCTTCGGGGCAGAAATCGAACGATCGTTGTCTCGATCCCGGTGAGGCGCCCCGTCCGTGGAACGGCGCTCAGCCCGGTGGCATTCCTCAGCCCTGGTCGGGGCCGTCGTCGTCGCTCTGCTCCGTGTCCGGGCGGATGTCGATGCGCCAGCCGGTGAGACGGGCGGCCAGACGGGCGTTCTGCCCCTCCTTGCCGATCGCCAGTGACAGCTGGTAGTCGGGGACGGTCACCCGGGCCGAGCGCGCACCGAGGTCCACGACCTCGACCTTGCTGACACGGGCCGGCGAGAGGGCGTTGGCCACCATCTCGGCGGGGTCGTCCGACCAGTCCACGATGTCGATCTTCTCGCCGTGCAGCTCGGCCATGACGTTGCGGACCCGGCTGCCCATGGGGCCGATGCAGGCGCCCTTGGGGTTGAGTCCGGAACGGGTGGAGCGGACCGCGATCTTGGTGCGGTGACCGGCCTCGCGGGCGATCGCCGCGATCTCGACGCTGCCGTCCGCGATCTCCGGGACCTCCAGCGCGAAAAGCTTCTTCACCAGGTTGGGGTGGGTGCGCGAGAGCGTCACGGACGGGCCGCGCACACCCTTCGCCACCCGCACGACGTACGTGCGCAGACGCAGACCGTGGGTGTACTCCTCGCCCGGGACCTGCTCCTGCACCGGCAGGATCGCCTCGAGCTTGTCGTCCAGCTTGACGAGGACGTTCTTCGGGTCCTTGCCCTGCTGCACCATGCCGGCGACGACATCGCCCTCGCGGCGGGCGTACTCGCCGAAGGTGACGTCGTTCTCGGCGTCCCGCAGCCGCTGCTGGATGACCTGGCGGGCGGTGGTGGCGGCGATACGGCCGAAGTCCGAGGGAGTGTCGTCGAACTCCTTGGGCTCCTGGCCCTCCTCCAGATCGGCCTGCTCCTCCTTCGCCCACACGGTCACATGGCCGGTGTCGCGGCTGAGCACGACACGGGCGTGACGGCGGCTGCCGTCGGTGCGGTGGTACGCGATGAGGAGGGCCGACTCGATCGCCTCGACCAGCAGGTCGAAGGGGATCTCCTTCTCTTGTGCCAAGCCCTTCAGGAGCTTCACGTCGATGTCCACGGCTACGCCTCCTCTTCCTTCTTGTCCTTGCGGCTGAACTCGATCTCCACGCGAGCCTTGGCGATCTCGGCGAAGGCGACCCGGCGGGCGGTGGGCTTGCGGCCCTTCACGCCGGGCACCTCGAGGTCGAGCCCCTCGTCGTCCACGGCCAGGATGCGGGCCACCACGTCCCCGCCCTCGGTGAGTTGAAGCTTCACGAGCCTGCCGACGGCACGCACGTAGTGGCGGTGCTCGGTCAGGGGGCGGTCCGCGCCGGGCGAGCTCACTTCGAGGACGTACTCGTCCTCGCCCATGGCGTCGGTCTCGTCGAGCTTGGCGGAGATGGCGCGGCTCAGCTCGGCACAGGCGTCCAGCGTGGCGCCTTCGTCGGAGTCCACGATGATCCTCAGCATGCGACGCCGGCCGGCCCGGGACACCTCGATCTCTTCCAGATCCAGGTCCGCGGCGCTGACGAGCGGTTCCAGCAGCCCGCGCAGCCTCTCGCTCTGGGTGGTGCTCATCCGGGTGACTCCTCGGCCGCGTGTGCTGTTGTGGGATCGTCGCGTGTCAGATCAAAGGGTATCCGGTCCCGAGGGGTGTTGCCGTCCACCTGCACGGCACCCGCAGGTACGCTCGCCTGCGGCGATGATCACGAGATGCCGAGGGAGAGACGCGTGGGGCGCACGGGGACGACACGCAGACGTGCGCTCATGGCCACGGGTGCGGCCGCGGCGGCGGTGTTGACGGGTTGTTCGGACGGGCCGACCGCCGAGACCCGGACGTCCGGACCGGCGGCCGACCCGGCCCGGGCGGAGAAGGCCCTGCGCAGGCGCCTGGCCGCGGCGAGCGGGTCCCTGCGGGACCACTACGACGCCACCATCACGCAGCATCCGGCGCTGACCGCGCGGCTCACCCCGCTGCGTACAGCCGTCGCCGCGCACGTCGCCGCGCTCGGCGGGACGCCCCCGGTGGCCCTCGCGGCGCCGGTCCCGACGGTTCCGGCGGAAGCACTCGCCTCGCTCGCCAGTGCGGAGAAACGTGCCTGCGAGGCGCACACCGTCGCTCTGGACGAGGCCCCGCCCGAACTGGCCCGCCTGCTGGCATCGGTCGCCGCTGCGGGCGCGACGCACGTCTACCTGCTGACGAACGGGGCCGCGCGATGAGCACGGACGAGGTCCTGAAGGCCCTCCAGGCGGCACTCGCCGCGGAGCACGCCGCGGTCTACGGCTACGGGGTCGTCGGCGCCCGCGTCGGCGAGGCCCGCCGGGCCGAGGCCACCGCCGCGCACGGAGCGCACCGCGCCCGACGCGACGCGCTCGTCCGCACCGTGCGGGACCTCGGCGGCACGCCGGACGCGGCAGCAGCGGCGTACAGCCTGCCCTTCGCGGTTCCGGACTCGGCCGCGGCCGTGCGCCTGGCGGCGACGCTGGAGGACCGGGTCGCGGGCGTCTGCTCCGATCTCGTACGGGCCGCCGACGGCAAGCTGCGGCGCGAGGCCGCCGGGGCACTGCGGGAGGCGGCGGTGCGTGCCGTGCGCTGGCGCGGCAGCGGCGTAGCCTTTCCTGGGCTCGCCGAGCGGGCGGCCGGGCAGTGAAAGGGAAGCACACACGTGGGTTTTGAAGCGCCCCGGCGTCTGGTTCGGGCGCTCGGCGAGAGCGACGACTGGCTCGGGCTGCTGCCCGGGCTCACCGACGAGGCGGTGTCCCGGGAGGGGCTGGACGTCGAGCGGGTGATGGCACCGGGGGGCCGGAGCAGTCTGGTCGTCCTCGTACGCCTGGAGGACGGCACCCCGGCCGCGCTGAAGCTCGCCCCGCCGACGGCCGCGCCGTCCCTGGAACGGGCCGCGCTGGAGCACTGGGACGGCTGGGGCGCGGTCCGCCTGCTCGCGGCTCCCGGCGACGCGCTGCTGCTGGAGCGGCTGCACCCGGAGATGAGCCTGCGCTCGCTGCCGGAGGCGAAGGCGCTGCTGGAGGCGTCGGGGATCGTACGGCGTCTGTGGGTCGAGCCGCCCGCGGGCCACGGCTTCGAGTCGGTGGCGGACCGGACTGCGCGGCAGGCGGAGGCGATGCGGGTCTCGGCGGAGGCGTCGTCGGATACGTCGTCGGCGCTGGTGTCCGAGGCGCTCGCGGCCCGCGACGAACTGACCGCCGCGCCGCCGGAGACGCTGCTGCTGCACGGCAACTTCCGCCAGGGCAAGGTTCTCGCGGGCGACCGTACGCCGTGGCTGGCGGTGGGCCCGGAACCGCTGGTGGGTGAACGCGCCTACGACCTGGCGCGGCTGGTCCGCGACCGGGTGGAGGACCTGGTCGCCGCGTCCTCGGGGGCGTCGGCGGCCCGCCGCCGGGTGAACAAACTGGCCGACTCGCTGGAGGTGGACCCGGACCGGCTGCGGGGCTGGACGCTGTTCCGCGCGGTGGAGTCGGCGACGAGGGCGCAGTCGTCGGGCCGGGCGCAAGAGGCGGAAATGAGCCTGGAGTTCGCGAGCTGGCTCTGAGGGTCGCCGGCCCCGCCCCGGCGGGGTCCTTGTGCCGCCCGCACCGTCGCTGCCGCCAGGGCAACAGGCCGCACATCAAACCCCGCCGGCGATTGAGGCGCGGGGCCCGGGGCAGCGCCCCGCGAACCACCCGCACCCTCACCGCCGGGCACGCCCTACAGGCGTGTCCTCAATCGCCGGACGGGCTGAACTCGCCCCGCACACAGGGCCGGACAAGCCCAGCCGCGTCAGGGCAACAGGCCGCACATCAAGCCCCGCCGGCAACCGGCCGCACATTCCGCCCTCGCCAAGGCAACAGGCCGCACATCAAACCCCGCCGGCGATTGAGGCGCGGGGCCCGGGGCAGCGCCCCGCCAACCACCCGCACCATCACTACCGCGCACGCCCTACCGGCAGGTCCTCGCGCGCCGGGCGGGCCGGAATGGCGCACCCCCGTTCGCTCAGCCCCGCAGGCGCGCGATCGCCTCCGAGACCTCGAGCTCCTCCCGCTCCCCCGTGCGGCGGTCCTTCAGTTCCACCACGCCCTCCGCCGAGCGGCGACCCGCCACCAGGATCTTCGGGACTCCGATCAGCTCGGCGTCCGTGAACTTCACGCCCGGCGAGACCCCGGGACGCTCGTCCACCAGGACCCGCAGGCCCGCCGCCGCCAGCTGGTCGGCGACGTCCAGGGCGAGCTCCGTCTGGAGCGCCTTGCCCGCGGCGACCACGTGGACGTCCGCCGGGGCGATCTCCCGCGGCCAGCACAGGCCCTGCTCGTCCGCCGTCTGCTCGGCCAGTGCCGCCACCGCGCGCGAGACGCCGATGCCGTACGAGCCCATCGTCACCCGCGCCGGCTTGCCGTTCTGGCCGAGCACGTCGAGCTGGAAGGCGTCCGCGTACTTCCGGCCGAGCTGGAAGATGTGGCCGATCTCGATCGCGCGGTCGAGCTTGAGCCCCGTACCGCACTGCGGGCAGGGGTCGCCGTCCTGGACCACGACGACGTCGAGATAGTCGTCCACCTCGAAGTCGCGGCCCGCGACGACGTTGCGGGCGTGGGTGTCGGGCTTGTTCGCGCCGGTGATCCAGGCCGTGCCCCGGGCCACCCGCGGGTCGGCGATGTAGCGGACCTTCTCCAGGCCCTGCGGGCCGACGTAGCCGCGTACGAGGTCGGGCCGGCCGGTGAAGTCGTCCGCGGTGACGAGTTCCACGGTGGCGGGCGCGAGGTGGTCCGTCAGCTTGCCGAGGTCGACCTCGCGGTCACCGGGCACACCGACGGCGACGATCTCGCCGTCGACCTTGACCAGCAGGTTCTTCAGCGTCGCGGAGGCGGGCACCTCCAGGAGCGCGGCGAGCGTCTCGATGGTCGGGGTCTCGGGGGTGTCCAGCTCCTCCACCGCGGGGTGGTCACCGGAAGCCACCTGGGCGGCGAAGGTCACGGCCTCCGTGTTCGCGGCGTAGTCGCAGGACGGGCAGTACACGAAGGTGTCCTCGCCCGCGGCCGCCGGCGCCAGGAACTCCTCCGACGCGGAGCCGCCCATGGCTCCGGAGACGGCCGAGACGATGCGGTGGGAGAGCCCGAGCCGCTCGAAGATCTTGATGTACGCGGCGCGGTGCAGCGCGTACGACTCCGCCAGGCCCTCGTCGGTCGTGTCGAAGGAGTACGAGTCCTTCATCTGGAACTCACGGCCGCGCAGGATGCCCGAACGGGGACGCGCCTCGTCGCGGTACTTCGCCTGGATCTGGTAGAGGATCACCGGCAGGTCCTTGTAGGACGTGCACTGGTCCTTGACCAGCTGGGTGAAGATCTCCTCGTGCGTCGGGCCGAGCAGGTACTCCGCGCCCTTGCGGTCCTTGAGGCGGAACAGCTCCGCGCCGTACTCCTCCCAGCGGCCCGTCGCCTCGTAGGGCTCCTTGGGCAGCAGGGCCGGCAGCAGGACCTCCTGGGCGCCGATGGCGTCCATCTCCTCGCGCACGACGCGTGTGACGTTCTCCAGGACCCTCTTGCCGAGCGGCAGCCAGGACCAGATGCCCGCCGCGTTGCGCCGGACGTACCCGGCGCGGACGAGCAGCTTGTGGCTGAGCGTCTCGGCGTCCGCCGGGTCGTCGCGCAGTGTCTTGACCATCAGACGGGACATGCGCTGGACCTGGGCTGCCATGGGGAATTCTCCTGCGTCGTATGAGGATGCTGGCAGCGAGGTTATCCGGGCGGTGGCTGCGGGCGGAAATCAGTTCCCGCGGAGCAGGGGCAGCGGGGCGCCCATCACGGCGTAGGGACTGGGGGCGCTGGGGAACAGGACCTGGCGTGCGAGGTCCCGGTAGCCGAGCGAGCGGTAGAGGGCGCGGGCCGGGCTCTCGATGTCGATGGCGGAGAGGATCGACCGCGGCTGAAGGGCCCGGTCGGTGATCGTGGTGATCAGTTCGCGGCCGATGCCCTGGCCCTGGAAGGCGGGGTGGACGTGCAGTTCGGTGATGACGAAGGAGTCGTCGAGCCAGCCGTCGCTGTCGCCTCGCCGCAGATAGGGCTCGACGACGGTGGACCACCAGTGGGTGCGGTCGTTGGGCATGCCGTAGACGAAGCCGACGAGGCGCCCGTTGCCGCTGAGTGCGCCGAGGGCGCAGGCGCCGGGCTGGAGGAGGTGGCGGTCGACGATGTGGCGGCGGACCTCGACCTCGTCGTCGCTCAGCCCGAAGGCGAGGGCCTGCACCGCGAGGGCCTCGTCGATGCGCGCGGCCAGATCGACCGGTCCGACGGAGATGTCGGGGGTCCGGGGTGCGCCTCCGGGAAGTGCTGCCATGCGCGAACCCTACTTGCCGTCGCGCTCCGTCAGAACAGCACGCTCATGAAGGCTCCGACCTCACGGAAGCCGACGCGCCGGTACGACGCCCTGGCAGCGGTGTTGTAGTCGTTGACGTACAGGCTGACGACCGGGGCGACATCGGCGAGCGCGTAGCGCAGCACGGCCGCCATGCCCGTCTCGGACAGTCCCCGGCCGCGGAACTCCGGGTCCACCCACACCCCTTGGATCTGGCAGGCGTCGGTGGTCGCCGCGCCGATCTCGGCCTTGAAGACGACCCTGCCGTCCTCGATACGGGCGAACGACCGTCCCGCGGAGACGAGTTCGGCCACGCGAGCCTGGTAGAGCAGTCCGCCGTCGCCCGCCATCGGGGAGATGCCGACCTCCTCGGTGAACATGGCCACGCACGCGGGCATGATCACTTCCATCTCGTCCTTGCGGATGCGGCGGACGTGCGGGTCGGGCTCGATGTCGTCGGGGACCTGCTCGGTGACCATGAGCGGCTGGTTGGCGCGTACGTCCCTGGCGGGGCCCCAGCTCGGTTCGAGCAGCCGCCACAGCTGGGCGGTGGGGTCGGCGGGGCCGACGATGGACGAGCAGCGGCGGCCGGCTCTGCGGGCCCGGTCGGCGAAGGCGCGTACGGCTTCGGGTCCGGCGCAGATCGGCACGAGGTTGGCGCCGGAATAGCAGAGCGAGCGGAGCCGCCCGTCCGCGTACCAGCCCCACATCTCGCCGCCGAGGCGCCAGGGGTCGAGCCCGGCGACCTGGACCCGGGACGCCACGAAGGCGTTCGTCACGGGCTCGCTCTCGAGGACGGCGAGCGCTGCGCCGAGGTCGCTGGGTTCAAGGACCCGGGTGGTGGTCTGCGTCAACACGAGGGGCCTCACCATACGGTCTGCTGATCTCCGAACTGTACCTGGCGGGTACCCCGGGTGCCGAGCTCAGCAACAGGCCCCGGTGCACGACACTGCGTGCCCGGGGCCGATGGCGCCTGTCAGCTGACCGAGACCTCGGGTTCGCCGGACATGACGCCGTCCTTCTCCATCTGTTCGGCGATCTTCAGCGCCTCTTCGATGAGGGTCTCCACGATCTTCGACTCGGGCACCGTCTTGATGACCTCGCCCTTGACGAAGATCTGACCCTTGCCATTGCCGGACGCCACACCCAGATCGGCCTCACGGGCCTCACCCGGGCCATTCACCACACAGCCCATGACCGCGACCCGCAGAGGCACCTCCATACCCTCCAGACCCGCCGTCACCTCATCCGCCAGCTTGTACACATCCACCTGCGCCCGACCGCACGACGGACACGACACGATCTCCAGCCGGCGCTGACGCAGATTGAGCGCCTCCAGAATCTGGATACCGACCTTGACCTCCTCCGCCGGCGGCGCCGACAGAGAAACCCGGATCGTGTCCCCGATCCCCTCACTCAGCAGCGCACCGAACGCCACCGCCGACTTGATCGTGCCCTGGAACGCCGGACCCGCCTCCGTCACACCCAGATGCAGCGGATAGTCCGACTGCGCCGCCAGCTGCCGGTAGGCGTTGACCATCACGACCGGGTCGTTGTGCTTCACCGAGATCTTGATGTCCCGGAAACCGTGCTCCTCGAACAGCGACGCCTCCCACAGCGCCGACTCCACCAGCGCCTCCGGCGTCGCCTTGCCGTACTTCGCCAGCAGCCGCGCATCCAGCGAACCCGCGTTCACCCCGATCCGGATCGGGGTCCCCGCATCACCCGCCGCCCGCGCGATCTCCTTCACCTTGTCGTCGAACTGCTTGATGTTGCCCGGGTTCACCCGCACCGCCGCACAACCCGCGTCGATCGCCGCGAACACATACTTCGGCTGAAAATGAATGTCCGCGATCACCGGGATCTGCGACTTCCGGGCGATCGTCGACAACGCGTCCGCATCATCCTGCGTCGGACACGCCACCCGCACGATCTGGCAACCGGACGCGGTCAGTTCAGCGATCTGCTGCAGCGTGGCACCGATGTCCGACGTCCTGGTCGTCGTCATCGACTGCACGGAGACGGGGGCGTCGCCACCGACGGCGACGGTGCCGACCTGGATCTTCCGGCTCACCCGGCGGTCGGCGAGCTTGGTCGGAACGGATGGCATACCGAGAGAAATCGCGGTCATCTGCTGTGCAACCCCAAGGAGTGGATCGAGGTCCCGAGATCGGCGGGCTCCAGCAGTCGAGATTACGGCACCCGGGTTGTCGTCAGCACATCGCGCAGGCAAACACCCCGAAAAGGTGAGCGGCCGGACACATGGGGTGTCCGGCCGTCTCCGTACCTGTCCGCCGCGGCGGATCCGCTCAGCTGATCTTGACGGGGTTGACGATGTCGGCGACCAGGACGAGCAGGGTGAAGCAGATGAAGATGCCCGCGACCACGTAGGCGACCGGCATCAGCTTGGCCACGTCGAAGGGGCCGGGATCGGGGCGCCGGAACAGCTTGGCGAGATTGCGGCGTACGGACTCCCACAGGGCGCCCGCGATATGACCGCCGTCCAGCGGCAGCAGCGGCAGCATGTTGAACAGGAACAGCGACAGGTTGAAGCCGGCGAGCAGCATCATGAACATCGCGATCAGGTTCTGTGCCGGTGCGTCGAGGTTCATCACCTCACCGCTGATCCGGGCCGCGCCGACCACGCCCACCGGGGAGTCGTCCTTGCGGTCGCCGTCGCTGAAGGCGGCGTTCCACAGGTCCGGGACCTTGGCGGGCAGCGCCACCATGGACTCGACGCCGTTCTCGATCATGTCGCCCATGCGGTCGACCGAATCGGGGAAGGACAGCGGCAGGATCTCGGTCTTGGCGGCGAAGCCGAGGTAGCCCGCGGGGACGTACTGCCCGGGGACGACCTCGCCGTCGGCGTTCTTCTTGGCCACCGAGTTCTTGGCGAGCGTGGCCTCGAGGACCTGTTCCTGTCCGCCGCGCTCGACGGTGATGGTGGCCGGGCCGATGGTCTCGCGGATGCGGTTCGACAGGGTGGCCCAGTCGTCGACCGGCTTGCCGTTGAAGGCGACGATCTTGTCGCCCGTCTTCAGCCCGGCGGCCTCGGCGGGCGAGACCGGGTCGCCCTTGGCGCAGGTGTCGCGGTTCTCGCTCTGGGAGATCACGCACTTCTGGACCCCGGCGACCTCGGTGGTCTGGGTCGCGAAGCCGAAGGTCATCGCGACCCCGAGGAAGATCGCGACGGCGAGGATCAGGTTCATGAACGGCCCGGCGAACATCACGATCACGCGCTTCCAGGGCTTGCGCGTGTAGAACAGCCGCTTCTCGTCCCCGGGCTTCAGTTCCTCGAAGGCCGCCGAGCGGGCGTCCTCGATCATTCCGCGCCAGGGCGATGTCGACCGCGCCTCCAGCCGGCCGTCCTCGCCGGGCGGGAACATCCCGATCATGCGGATGTAGCCGCCCATGGGGATGGCCTTGATGCCGTACTCCGTCTCACCCTTGTGCCGCGACCAGATGGTCGGCCCGAAGCCGACCATGTACTGGGGGACGCGGATGCCGAAGAGCTTGGCCGTGGAGAGGTGGCCGAGCTCGTGCCAGGCGATGGAGATCAGCAGCCCCACTGCGAAGAGAGCTATGCCGAGGACCGTCAACAGAATCGTCATGCGCGAGCCTCCGCCGTAGCCTTCACTGCCAGTTCCCGGGCCCTCGCCCGGGCCCAGGTCTCCGCTTCCAGGACGTCCGACACCGTCAGCCGGGTTCCCTCGGCGGGCACTCCGTGCTCGGTGACGACTTCGGTGACCGTATCCAGGATTCCGTTGAACGGCAGCCGCCCTGCGAGAAACGCGTCGACGCACTCCTCGTTCGCGGCATTGAACACCGCCGGTGCCGTACCGCCCAGCTGCCCCACGTGCCGGGCGAGTCCGACGGACGGGAACGCCTCGGTGTCCAGCGGGAAGAACTCCCAGGTCGACGCCGTGGTCCAGTCGAAGGCCGGGGCCGCGCCCGGGACCCGCTCGGGCCAGCCGATGCCGACGGCGATCGGTCCGCGCATGTCGGGCGGGGTGGCCTGGGCGATGGTCGATCCGTCCGTGAACTCCACCATCGAGTGGACATAGGACTGAGGGTGGACGACGACCTCGATGCGGTCGAACGGGATGTCGTAGAGGAGGTGCGCCTCGATGACCTCCAGTCCCTTGTTGACCAGCGTCGCGCTGTTGATGGTGATCACCGGGCCCATCGCCCAGGTGGGGTGCGCGAGGGCGTCGTCGGGGGTGACGTTCGCCAGTTCCGCGCGGGTCCGGCCGCGGAAGGGGCCGCCCGACGCGGTGACGACGAGCTTGCGCACGTCGGCCCGGGTGCCCGCGGCGAGTGCCTGGAAGAGGGCGGCGTGCTCGGAGTCGACCGGGATGATCTGGCCGGGCGCGGCGAGCGCCTTCACCAGCGGCCCGCCGACGATGAGCGACTCCTTGTTGGCGAGGGCGAGGGTGCGACCCGCCTCCAGCGCGGCAAGGGTCGGGGCCAGGCCGATGGAACCGGTGATGCCGTTGAGCACGGTGTGGCAGGCGGATGCGGCGAGCTGGGTGGCGGCGTCCGGCCCGGCCAGGATCTCCGGCAGGGGCTCGGTGCCGTACTGCCCCGCGAGCGCCTCGCGCAGCGCGGGCACGGCGTCCTCGCGTGCCACGGCGACCGTGTCGACCCGCAGCTGCCGGGCCTGCTCGGCCAGGAGCCCGACCCGCCCGCCGGCGGCGGAGAGTGCGGTGACGCGGAAGCGGTCGGGATTGCGCAGGACCAGGTCGATGGCCTGCGTGCCGATGGACCCGGTGGAGCCGAGGACGACGATGTCCCGGCGGCCTTCGGACGGATCGAAGGCGATATGGGGATCGGCGAGAGGGGATGGGCTGTCGCTCATCCCCCCATTGTGGCCGCAACTGCTGTGCGGTCGGACAGTGCGTCCCGCGAACCGGCGCCCGAGCCGGGATGACCGGGGGGCCGTGGGCACGGCCGCACCCCGGACGCGGTCGGCGCGTCGGTGCCCCGGCCGCCGCTGATCCGGAGATCGACGACGGCCGGGGCACCGGGCGCGCACGGGTCAGCGGATGGGGCGGTGGACGTTCTCCCGCTGCGCCGGGCCCGGGGTCGCGTCCGCGATCCAGGGACCTTCGCCGCTCGGGTCGACGATGCCCTCCTCCAGCCAGGTGTACGTGCCGGACAGCACACCGCCCACGACCTTGTTGTCGAGGTCGTCGGTGTTCGACCACAGACGGGTGAAGAGTTCCTCGACCCGGATGCGGGACTGCCGGCAGAACACGTCGGCCAGCTGGTACGCCTCACGGCCGTGCGCCTCGGTGGTACGCAGCAGTTCGGCGCGTACGCAGGCCGCGCTCATCGCGAACAGCTCGGCTCCGATGTCGACGATCCGGCCGAGGAAGCCCTGCTTCGTCTCCATGCGGCCCTGCCAGCGGGACATCGCGTAGAACGTCGACCGGGCGAGCTTGCGGGCCGAACGTTCGACATAGCGCAGGTGTCCGGACAGGTCCGGGTGTCCGGGCGGGTGGAACTCGTTGTACGTGCGGGGCAGTTGACCCGGACCGGTGACCAGCTTCGGCAGCCAGCGGGCGTAGAAGGCCGCCGCGTTGGCGCCGGCCCTCGCCTTGTCGCCGAGCGTCTTGTCGGGGTCGATGATGTCCCCGGCCACGGCGAGATGGGCGTCGACCGCCTCGCGGGCGATCAGCAGATGCATGATCTCGGTGGAGCCCTCGAAGATGCGGTTGATGCGAAGGTCGCGCAGCAACTGCTCGGCGGGGACGGCCCGTTCGCCGCGCGCCGCCAGCGAGTCGGCGGTCTCGAAGCCACGGCCGCCGCGGATCTGCACCAGCTCGTCGGCCATCAGCCAGGCCATCTCGGAGCCGTAGAGCTTGGCGAGCGCCGCTTCGATTCGGATGTCGTTGCGGTCCTCGTCGGCCATCTGCGACGAGAGGTCGAGCACCGCCTCCAGCGCGAAGGTGGTCGCCGCGATGAAGGAGATCTTCGCGCCGACGGCCTCGTGCTTGGCGACCGGCCTGCCCCACTGCTCGCGCACCGCCGACCACTCACGGGCGATCTTCAGGCACCACTTGCCCGCTCCGACGCACATCGCGGGCAGCGAGAGCCGGCCGGTGTTGAGCGTGGTGAGGGCGATCTTGAGTCCGGCGCCCTCGGCGCCGATGCGGTTGGCGGCCGGGACCCGGACCTGGTGGAAGCGCGTGACGCCGTTCTCCAGGCCGCGCAGGCCCATGAAGGCGTTGCGGTTCTCGACGGTGATGCCCTCGCTCGCGGCCTCGACGACGAAGGCGGTGATGCCGCCCTTGTGCCCCTCGGACTTGGGCACACGGGCCATCACGACGAGGAGGTCGGCGACGACGCCGTTGGTGGTCCAGAGCTTGACGCCGTCGAGGATGTAGTCGTCGCCGTCGGGGACGGCCGTGGTGGCGAGCCGGGCGGGGTCCGAGCCGACGTCCGGCTCGGTCAGCAGGAAGGCGGAGATATCGGTACGGGCAAGGCGCGGCAGGAACGCGTCCTTCTGCTCCTGCGTGCCGAAGATCTTCAGGGGCTGCGGTACGCCGATGGACTGGTGCGCCGAGAGGAGCGCGCCGATGGCGGGGTTGGCGGAGCCGACGAGCGCCAGGGCCTTGTTGTAGTACACCTGGGTGAGGCCGAGGCCGCCGTACTTGATGTCGATCTTCATGCCGAGGGCGCCGAGCTCCTTGAGCCCGTTGATCACCTCGTCGGGGATCCGTGCCTCGCGCTCGATGAGCGCGCCGTCGATCCGGGTCTCGCAGAAGTCGCGCAGTTTCGCGAGGAATTCCTCGCCGCGGCGGGCGTCCTCGCCGGCGGGCATGGGATGGGGATGGATCAGGTCGAGCCGGAAGCGGCCCAGGAAGAGTTCCTTGGCGAAGCTCGGCTTGCGCCAGTCCTTCTCGCGCGCGGCTTCGGCGACCTGTCGTGCTTCACGCTCGCTGACCTTGGGACGGTTTTTCTCGAGTGGTGCGGTCATGAGGCTCACCTCGCCGCGAGTCGGGGCCGGGGGCATGGGCCGGGGCACGGAAGCGCCTTTACCGGCCGGTGCTACTCGTTCGTAGTACCCGATTACCGCGCGCTCCACCAGTCCGCGTGCCGTACCGAAAGCCCCGTACGACGGGGTACGGGAACGGCCGGAGCCCCCGCACAGTGGGCTCCGGCCGTGGTCGGTGACGTACGGGCGCTACAGGGCCAGTCCAGTGAGGACCAGAACCCGCTCGTACGTGTAGTCGTCCATCGCGAAGGCCACGCCCTCGCGGCCGACACCGGACTGCTTGGCTCCGCCGTACGGCATCTGGTCCGCGCGGTAGGACGGCACGTCGCCGACGATCACGCCGCCGACCTCCAGGGCGCGGTGGGCGCGGAAGGCGGTCTGCACGTCGTGCGTGAACACACCCGCCTGAAGGCCGTACTTGGAGTCGTTGACGGCGGCGAAGGCCTCGGCCTCGCCGTCCACCTTGCGGATGGTGAGGACGGGTCCGAAGACCTCCTCGCAGGCGATGGTGGAGTCGGCGGGGACGTCGGCGAGGACGGTCGGCGCGTACGACGCACCGTCACGCTTGCCGCCGGCCAGGAGCGTGGCGCCGGCCTGCACGGCCTCGTCGACCCAGGCCTCGACCCGCTTCGCGGCGTCCTCGCTGACGAGGGGGCCGACATCGGTGGCGTCGTCGGACGGGTCACCGGTGACCTGGGCCTCGACCGCCGCGACGATCTTCGGGACCAGGCGGTCGTGCACGGAGGCGTCGGCGATCACGCGCTGCACGGAGATGCAGGACTGCCCGCCCTGGTAGTTGGAGAAGGTGGCGATACGGGTCGCCGCCCAGTCCAGGTCCATCTCGGAGGCGAAGTCGCCGAGGACCACGGCCGCGCCGTTGCCGCCGAGCTCCAGGGTGCAGTGCTTGCGCGGCACGGAGTCCATGATCGCGAAGCCGACCTTGTCGGAACCGGTGAAGGAGATGACCGGCAGCCGCTCGTCCTGGACGAGGGCGGGCATCTTGTCGTTCGGCACCGGCAGCACGGACCAGGAGCCCGCGGGCAGCTCGGTCTCGGCGAGCAGCTCGCCGATGATCAGGCCGGAGAGCGGGGTGGCGGGCGCGGGCTTGAGGATGATCGGGGCGCCGACCGCGATCGCCGGGGCGATCTTGTGCGCGCAGAGGTTCAGCGGGAAGTTGAACGGCGCGATACCGAGGACGACACCCTTGGGGAAACGACGGGTGAGCGCGAGACGGCCCTGACCGCCGGCGTCGGTGTCCAGGCGCTGGGCCTCGCCGCCGTTGAAGCGGCGGGCCTCCTCGGCGGCGAACCGGAAGACGGACACGGCACGGCCGACCTCGCCGCGGGCCCACTTGACGGGCTTGCCGTTCTCGGCGGAGATCAGCTGGGCGATCTCCTCGGTGCGCTCGACGAGCCGGCGCGACACGTGGTCGAGGGCGGCGGCGCGTACGTGGGCGGGGGTGGCGGCGAACTCGTCGCGCACGGCGTACGCGGCGGCGACCGCCTCCTCGACCTGGGCCTCGGTCGGGACGGAGACCTGACCGACGAGCCGTCCGTCCCAGGGGGAGGTGACGTCGAAGGTGGCCTCACCGGTGGCCTGACGGCCGGCGAGCCAGAAGGCGTGGGTGGAAGTCATGTCCCGGCCCTTCCGAGATAGATGGGGATGTCTGCGCCCCACGGTAGGGGCGGAAGGCCGTCCTGGCGTTTGTCCGCGATGGAGTGTTGGTGTGGCCGCCCCCGCCGCTTTGTCGTGCCGGTGGCGACCCCCGCGGGCGGACGCGGCGAACGGTCCGTGCGGATCGTGCGACGGCAGAACCCGCCGTTCCCTGCCACCACCCCCGTCTCACCGCCGACGTTCCGTCGACACGATCAGGCACACCCCCGCCACCACCACCCCTCCGCCCAGCGCGATCGGCCACGACAGCTCCTCGTTCAGGATCAGCGCGCCCAGCAGCACCGCCACCACCGGGTTGACGTAGGCGTACGTCGCCACCAGCGACAGGGGCGCCGAGTGCAGCAGCCACGCGTACGCGGTGAACGCCACGATCGAGCCGAACACCACCAGATACGCGAGCGCCGTCCAGGAGCGGGCCGAGACCTCGCCGAGGACGAAGCCATGCTGCTCGCCCCGGCCGAGACCGACCAGCGCGCAGCCGATGCCGCCCGCGACCATCTCGTACGCACTCGCCGCGAACGGGTTCGCCGGCATCGGGATGCGCGACGAGGAGAACGAGCCGACCGACCACATCACGGTCGCGACGATCACCGTGAGGACTCCCCACAGCCGTACGTCACCGCTGAGTCCGGGCAGCGTCAGGACCGCCAGGCCCGCCAGTCCGAGGAGGACGCCGCAGTACGCCCCGAGGCCCGGCCGTTCGCCGGACGCCCGGCGCAGCACGACCACCCAGGCCGGTACGACGGCGATCAGCAGTGCCGCGAGGCCCGAGGGAACGGACGTCTCGGCGAGGACGACGAGGCCGTTGCCGCCGAGCAGGAGCAGCAGACCGACCATCGCCGCCGACGCCAGCTGCCTGCGGGTGACCCTGAGCGCGGACGCGCCCTGCCGCCAGGCCACGAGCGCCCCGAGGACGAGGCCCGCGACGACGAAGCGCGCGCCGGCGGACAGGAAGGGCGGCATCGTTTCGACGACGATGCGGATGCCGAGGTAGGTGGAGCCCCAGACGACGTACACGATGGCGAGCGCCGCCCAGACGGCTCCGGAGATGCGGCGGTCGGGGCCGGAAACCCCGTCGACCCCGGTTCCGGCCCCGGCGCCGGCGAGAGTTTCGGCAGAGGTGCAGGCAGCGGATGTGCCGGATGAGGCAGCGCGTCGTGTCATCGGTCCTTCTCGTCCCTGGACGGCGCGCAGGAACCCCCGACGCCGGCGACCACGAGGCAGGACACTAGGCATTTCGACGACGGAGTGCCAGATTTTTGCCCGAGTTCGGGCACCGAAACGGGAAATCCTTCAAGGAGTGGCCGAATTCCGCGAGTTCGGGAGTCCGGGAGTCCGGGAGTCCGGGAGTCCAGGAATCCGGGAATCCGGGGATCCGGGAGTCCAAGGGCTCGGGCCGTCCGCCCACCCGGAACGGCCGACGGTTCAGGCGGAACCGGCCGACGTCTTCAGGGCCAGCCACAACTCCATCCGCACGTCCGGGTCGTCCAGGGACCGCCCGAGGATCTCCTCCACCCGCCGCATCCGGTACCGCAAGGTGTGCCGGTGCACGCCCAGGTCCGCCGCCGCCGCATCCCACTGGCCGTGCCGCGAGAGCCACGCCCGCAGCGAGGCCACCAGATCGCCCCGCCCGGTCGCGTCGTGCTCGTAGAGCGCCCGCAGCATGCCGTCCGCGAACGCCCGCACCGCGTCGTCCGCGAGCAGCGGGAGGATCGATCCCGCGGCCAGTTCCTCGTGCTCGACGAGGGCCCGGCCACGCCGCCGGGCGACGGAGAGCGCCTGCTCGCACTGCTTGTAGGCGCCCGCAGCCGCTATCGGTCCGGTGGGGGCCGAGAGCCCGACGACCAGCGCGGCGTCGTCGGCCTCCTGCTCGCCGTACGCCGCCGTGCAGGCGGTGACCACGGCGCCGCCGTCCGCGGCCAGCACCACCAGCCGGTCCTCCGTGTCCGGCACCGCGAGCACCGGCTCGGCCGCCCGCGCCGCCGCCGATTCCAGCATGTCGGCGAAGACCTGGAGGGGCTGCTCCGCGCCCGGCGCCTGCTCCCCCGCGGGCTCGGCGATCAGCAGCCGGAAGGGGGCGTCGAGCAGCCCGCCGTAGAGGTCTCCGGCAACCCCGCGCGCATGGTCGGGCTGACCGGACAGCAGCATCCGCAGCACCGCGGCGCCGAGCCGCTGCTCCGCCTCCTGGAACGCGCGCGAGCGCTCCGTGGACAGGGTGAGCAGGGCGACGGCCGAGTGCACGGCGTACCGCGACGCGGTGCCCAGCGGCGCGCCGGTGCCCACGGCGAGCGCTCCCCGCACCCGCCGTCCGCTGCCGAGCGACTGGAGTTCCACGCGGTCGTCGTCGGTGTCGCCGACGACCGCGCTCGCGGGGGCCGCCCGCTCCCGCAGCCGTTCCACGTCCCCGGTGAGCCGGGCCGCCCGCCGCGCGGCCCACTCGGGCGAGGCCGCGACGACGGAACCCGAGGCGTCGTACAGCGCGGCCCAGCCGTCGACATGGGCGGCCAGCTTGGCGACGACCGCGCCAGGGCCCTCGGCCAGCGCCGCCCGGGTCAGCTCCCGCTGGGCCTCGAAGCCTGCGGTCACCGCGCGGTACTGGTCGGCCGCGATCGCCGCGGAGACCGCCTTGCTGATGGCGAGAAAGGGCGTCCGGCGCGGTACGGCGAGGAGCGGGAAGTCCTCCTCCTTCGCCGCGTCGAGCAGCGCGTCCGGGATGTCCTCGTAGTACACGCCGACCGCGAAGCCGAGCCCGACGACGCCGGCGCCCACCAGCCTGCGCACATAGCGGCGCATGGCCTCGGGGTCCTCGGCGTCCAGGGTCATCGCCGTGACGAGCAGCAGCTCGCCGCCCTCCATGTACGGCACGGGGTCGGCGAGCTCGCTGACGTGTGCCCAGCGCACAGGCGTCTCGAGCCGGTCCTCCCCGGAGCGCACGGTGAGTTTGAGCGCCGAGTGCTGGACGAGCGAGGCGAGCGTGGGCGGCATGGGACTTCTCGGCCCTTCGAGCAGCGATGAATTTCGCCGTCCCGTATGAACGGCGTACTTCGATTCTGCCAGGGCGTAGCAGTACGGGCTCCGCGGCGGGAGCCCGTACCTCGGCCGCGGGGGATCCCGCTCAGGTGCGCAAGTCCACCAGCAGCGGCGGCGCGTGCTCGCCGCGGACGCTGGTGAGGGAGAGCACGGCGTGGCCGGCGGGCACCGCGTGCGCGAGGTCCGATGCGGACCAGCGGGCGCGCTCGACCTCCCGGACCGTGATCGCCTCGGCGGTCGCCGCCTTGCCGGTGACCAGGCGACGCATCATGTGCAGCGCCTTGGTCAGCGGCTCGTCCGAGATGATCTGCCGGTTGGTCACGTCGCGGGTCTGGACCCATTCGGTGCCCCAGGCCTCGGCGAACCGTCCGCCGTCCCAGGGCGCGAGCCCGGCGAACGCCATCCGGCAGCCGACCGCACCGAGCAGCGGTCCGCGCAGCGGCTCGGGCACGTCCTCCAGGGTGCGCAGCGCGAAGACGACACCGGCGTTGGCGGAGCGCAGCCGCTGGACGGCGCGCACCGAGTCCGCGGTGACGGTGTACGTCGCGTCGTCGAGGACGAGCGCGGCGAACAGTGACCGGTCCGACCGGGTCAGCGCCGCTTCGGTGAACTGCGCGAGGATCAGCCGCGCCACGATCCGCGATGCCTCGGCGTGACCCCGCTCGGGCAGGTCCACGCGGACGCGCAGCGGATGCTCGATGGCGCGCAGCGAGAACTGCCGTCCGCCGCCGTCGGTACGGAAGAACGTGGCGAAGGCGGGCCGGTCCAGGAAGGCGATCCGCTCGGCGAGCAGGACGCCGATGTCGTCGGCGCGGGCGGACTGGCGCTCGCGGGCGTCCAGTTCCCGCAGCTGCGCCGCGGCGACCGGATCGCCCTGCGCCTCCAGCGCGGCCCGCAGCGCTCCGACGGCGACGGGGGCGCCGCTGAGCAGCTCCCGCAGCTCGGGCACGGCGGGGAAGCGCCCGTGGACGCAGCGGTACGGCCCGATCAGCTGGGCCAGCGCGGTCGCGGCCCGCCGGCTGTCGCCACCGGGCAGGGTGGCGGCGAGATCCCCGACGAGCGCCTCGGCGAGCACGCGGGCGGCCTCGTCGGGGTCGTCGGCGCCGCCGTAGAGGTCGAGGTCGTGGGTGGAGTCGGGGCGGCCGACGGAGATGACCAGGTCGAAGGCGTCGTCGGGGGCGAGGCCCGTGCCGTGGGCGGTGACGGTGACGACGGCGGCGCGGTTGGCGAGCGCGTGCAGACACATCGACTCGACGACGGGCCGCACGAGCCGCACGCTCTTGCCGGACCCGGAGGGCCCGACGGCGAGGAGCGAGGTTCCGAGGAGGGCGGGTTCGAGGGCGACGCCGGTGGTGCGGCGGGGGTAGGGGTTGCGCTCGTCGTCGACGGCCGTGCCGATCTTCACCTGTCCGGTGGCCAGGTCGTGCGTGGCCGTGCGGACGGGCAGGTCCCGTACGCCCGAGGGATGGGCGCAGGCGGCCGCGGCATCCGTGCGGACGGTCTCGCTGAACGCGGCGAGCCGGTCCGGCCGGGCGTGGACGCCCTGCCAGGCACGCCGGATCCGCGCGTAGTCGACGTCCCCGAGAGCGCCGGCGCGCGTCGCCTCGGTGAGCCGCTGGGCCGCCTCCGCCAGGCCGGCGCTGCGCAGCTCGGGCCATTCGGCGGGGTCGGCCTCGGGCGGGGGCACGGGCACCGGCGCCGGCTTGTCGGTGCGGCGCACATAGCGGTGCCAGATCTCGGGCACATGGCCGATCCGCGCGAAGAAGACGAGCAGGGCGCCCCCGACGAGCGCGTAGTAGACGTAGCTCGCGGTGGCCCAGGTGGGCGGATCGGAGCGCCAGGAGTCCGGGGTCAGTACGAGCAGGGGCCAGATCCAGTACCGGCCGAGGTAGCCGTTCCAGAGCAGCGACCACAGGAGCCAGCCCGCGAGCAGCGAGATGAGCGCTCCGGCGAAGAGGCGGCGGGCGGGTACGAGCTCGGGCTCCTCGGCCGGACGGGCGCGGTGGCCGAGGCGCCACACGCCCGGTTCGGCACCGGGGCGCGGGATGCGCAGCCAGTCGGCGACGGCGGGACGGGTGGTCGGCGCGTGACCGGGTACGGCGGGAATCCCGGGAAGGCTCGGCGGCCCCGCGGGCCGTGGCACAGGGTTGGCCCGTGTGCCACGTGCGTCGAATGTGCCTTCGGATTCCATGAAACCGCTGCCCCCTGACCAGCCAGGCCCGCTCTGTGCACCGTCAATCTAGTGCCCCGGTGGGGGTAGTTCACCGATTCGCCCCGCCCGGCGTGCACGAAGGGTCGCTGCGCGCCCGCCCGTGTCCGGCGCCGAAGCCGCCGCCCCTGTCCCGCGCGAACCCGCCCACCCGTGGGGCGCGGACCCCGCCCGTGTCCGGCACCGGCCCTGCTCATGTCCGCCACGGGCCTCGCCTATGTCCGGCACGGACAACGACACACCCCCAACACTCCCGAACGGCGCATGCCCACCCCCCTCCCCCGCGCCTAGCCTGCGGAGAAGGAAACACGAAGCGTCCCACAGCACCCCAGGAGCCCCTCATGACCGCAATCCCGCAGGAGCGCCGCGTCGTCACCGCCATTCCCGGACCGAAGTCCGTGGAACTTCAGTCCCGCCGCACCGCCGCGGTCGCTGGTGGCGTGGGGTCCGTGCTGCCCGTCTTCACCGCGCGCGCCGGCGGCGGGATCATCGAGGACGTCGACGGCAACCGCCTCATCGACTTCGGGTCCGGCATCGCCGTGACCTCGGTCGGCGCCTCGGCCGAGGCCGTCGTACGCCGGGCGTCCGCGCAGCTCGCCGACTTCACCCACACCTGTTTCATGGTCACGCCGTACGAGGGCTACGTCGCGGTCGCCGAGGCCCTCGCCGAGCTGACGCCGGGTGACCACGCGAAGAAGTCCGCGCTGTTCAACTCGGGCGCCGAGGCCGTCGAGAACGCCGTCAAGATCGCCCGCGCGTACACCAAGCGCCAGGCCGTCGTCGTCTTCGACCACGGCTACCACGGCCGCACCAACCTGACGATGGCGCTGACCGCCAAGAACATGCCGTACAAGAACGGCTTCGGCCCGTTCGCACCGGAGGTCTACCGCGTCCCGGTGGCCTACGGCTACCGCTGGCCGACCGGCGCCGAGAACGCCGGCGCCGAGGCGTCCGCACAGGCCATCGACATGATCAACAAGCAGGTCGGCGCCGAGAACGTCGCCGCGATCATCATCGAGCCCGTCCTCGGCGAGGGCGGCTTCATCGAGCCGGCCAAGGGCTTCCTGCCGGCGATCGCGCAGTTCGCCGAGGACAACGGCATCGTCTTCGTCGCGGACGAGATCCAGTCCGGCTTCTGCCGTACCGGCGAGTGGTTCGCGTGCGAGGACGAGGGCATCGTCCCGGACCTGATCACCACCGCCAAGGGCATCGCGGGCGGTCTGCCGCTCGCCGCCGTGACGGGCCGCGCCGAGATCATGGACGCCCCGCACGCGGGCGGCCTCGGCGGCACGTACGGCGGCAACCCGGTGGCCTGTGCCGGTGCGCTCGGCGCCATCGAGACCATGAAGGAGCTCGACCTCAACGGCAAGGCCAAGCGCATCGAGGAGGTCATGAAGAGCCGCCTCGGCGCGATGGCCGAGAAGTTCGACATCATCGGCGACATCCGCGGGCGTGGCGCCATGATCGCCATCGAGCTGGTGACCGACCGCGAGAGCAAGGAGCCGAACGCGGCCGCGACCGCCGCGCTCGCCAAGGCCTGCCACGCCGAGGGCCTGCTGGTCCTGACCTGTGGCACCTACGGCAACGTGCTGCGCTTCCTGCCGCCGCTGGTGATCGGCGAGGACCTGCTCAACGAGGGTCTGGACATCCTCGAGCAGGCGTTCGCCGGCATCTGACCAGGCGCTCGAACCATGGCCCGAGCATGACCGGAACCGTGGCCCGGACCGTGGGTGATCAGCGGCGGAGCAGCCGGAACGGTCGGGGCCTGTGAAGAACGTGTGGGGGGGCGATGGCGGGATGGAGATCCGTCTGTCGGTCCCCCCGGCCCCTGCCGTACGGTTTCTGCAGATGAGAGAAACACCCCGCTCGCAGGGGACTGCGGGCGACTCCAGGCCGAGGCCTCCCCAGCTTCGTCCTGGCCGTGCCCTCGCGCACACCACTGGAGCTTCTGGCTCCGGAACTCCTCACCGATCGGATGGCCGCCCGCCCCAAACCCCCCGGGGCGCGCGGCAAACCGGTCAGGCCGGCCGCTTCGGAACTACCCCCCCTGTTCCGAGGTGGCCGGCTTTTCCTCGTCAGCTGTGGCCGGCCGTCCTGTGCGCCGTGCTCTTCTCGCTGATCACCTGGCAGGTCGCCGCCGGCGGCCCGCTGCGCTCGTTGGACGAGCGCGTCGAACTCCGTATCGCCGGCCACGGCCCCCGGCCGCTCACCGAGGCGCTGGCCGACCTCGGCAGCGTGGCCGTCGCTCTGCCCGTGCTGGCCGCCGCCCTCGCGTATGCCCTGTGGCGCGACAGAAGGGCCGCGAGCCGTGACGCGCTGGCCGCCGTCCTCACGATGGCCGCCGTGCCTGCACTCGTCGTGCCGATCAAGGCGCTGATCGACCGCCAGGGACCGCTCACCGACGCGGGCGGCTATTACCCCTCCGGCCATACGGCGACCGCGATGGTCGCCTACGGGACGGCCGCCCTGCTCCTCGCCCCGTATCTGCGGCTGCGACGGTCGATGCCCGTCGCCCTGGTGCTCACCCTGGCGACGGGCATCGGTCTGGTGCTGCGCGGCTACCACTGGCCGCTGGACGTCATCGGCAGCTGGTGCCTGTGCGGGATGCTCCTGCTGATCAGCTCCAGCGGTATGCGTCGAAGTTCCGGGAGAACTCCCACTGGTTGAAGCGGTCCCAGTTGATGGACCACGTCATCAGTCCGCGCAGGGCCGGCCAGGTGCCGTGGGTGGCGTACGAGCCGCAGCTCACCTTCTTCGTCAGACAGTCGAGCGCCTTGTTCACCTCGGTGGGTGAGGTGTGCCCGTTGCCCGCCTGGGTGGACGCCGGCAGGCCGATGGCGACCTGCTCGGGCCGCAGCGCCGGGAAGAACTTCGACTGGTCGCCGGCCACCGGGAAGCCGGTGAGCAGCATGTCGGTCATGGCGATGTGGAAGTCCGCGCCGCCCATGGAGTGGTACTGGTTGTCCAGACCCATGATCGAGCCGGAGTTGTAGTCCTGGACGTGCAGCAGGGTGAGATCGTCCCGCAGCGCGTGGATGACCGGGAGGTAGGAGCCGGCGCGCGGGTCCTGGCCGCCCCAGGGGCCGGAGCCGTAGTACTGGTAGCCCAGCTGCACGAAGAAGGTCTCCGGGGCCATCGTGAGGACGAAGTCCGAACCGTACTTCGCCTTGAGGGTCTTGATCGCCGAGATGAGGTTGACGATCACCGGTGAGGTCGGCGAGCGGAAGTCCGTGTCTCCGGTGTTGAGCGAGAGGGAGTGGCCCTCGAAGTCGATGTCCAGGCCGTCGAGACCGTACTCGTCGATGATCTTCGAGACGGAGGAGACGAAGGCGTCACGCGCGGCGGTACTGGCCAGCTGCACCTGCCCGTTGGCGCCGCCGATGGAGATCAGGACCTTCTTGCCGGCGGCCTGCTTCGCCTTGATGGCGGCCTTGAAGTCGGCGACGGACTCGACGTTCGGGCACTCGGCCGCCGGGCAGAGGCTGAAGCGGATGTCGCCGGAGGTGACCGAGGTGGGTTCGCCGAAGGCGAGGTTGATGACGTCCCAGGAGTCGGGGACGTCCGCCATGCGGGTGTAGCCGGAGCCGTTGGCGAAACTGGCGTGCAGATAGCCGACGAGGGCGTGGGCCGGGAGGCCGGTGCCCGGGTTGCCGCCACCGGCGGTGGTGGTCGCGCCCACGACCGCGGACTTCGGTGACTCGCCCGCGCTGTTGGTCGCGGTGACCTGGAAGCTGTAGGTGGTGCTGGGCGACAGCCCCGTCACGGTGGCCGCCGTCCCGGTCACCGAGGTGACCTTCGTGGCGCCGCGGTAGACGTTGTAGCCGGTGGCGCCGGAGACGGACGACCAGCTCAGTGGTACGGAGGTGGAACCCGGTGATCCCGCGGTGAGGCCGGTGGGGGCGGCCGGCAGCTGGACCGGGTCGCCGCCCGGGCCGAACAGGGAGACGTCGTCCGCGTGGTAGGCCGCCGTGCCGTACCAGCCGTGGGTGTAGATGGTCACCGAGGTGGTCGAGGCGCCGGTGCGGAAGCTCGTCGAGAGTTTCTGCCAGCCGGACGCGGACGGTGTCCAGGTGGAGACGTCGGTGGTGCCGGTGCCGGAGGCGCCGAGGTAGACGTAGCCGCCCTGGACCCAGCCGCTGAGGGTGTAGTCGGAGTTGGGCTTGACGGTGACGGTCTGGCTGCACTTGGCGTTGTCGCTGCCGGCCGGGGTGGCCTTCAGCGCCGAACTCCCGCTGTGTACGGGAGAACTGACGACGACTCCGCTGCCCGCGGAGCAGCTCCAGCCGGTGAGACCGGCCTCGAAGCCGCCGTTGCGGGCGACTTCGGCGTCGGCCGCTTCGGCGGCGGTGGACGTGGCGACAAGTCCGCCGAGGGCGAGCGCGGCCGCCGTCAGGGCGGCCGAAAGTCTGGTGCGGTCCACAACTGCCTCCGGGCATGGGGGGATTCGAGTGGGAGCTCCCGCAATTTGGTCCAGACCAATGCCGTTGTCAAGACCTCTGACACGGCACGCGAACCCGGCAGGATGCAAACGACACGCCCTGGCCCCTCACTCCCCCTCGCGACGCGCCATGGCCCCCGCCGCCTCGTGCATCGCGAGTTCCAGCAACGTCGGATCCGTGAGGGTGCCCGAGCCGTCCGGCACGACGAGCCAGCGCACTCCGCCGCCACCGGCCCGCCCCGGGTAGGGCACGACGATCCAGGTGCCGGCGCCCGCGCTGCGCACACCGGTCCCGAGCCACCGTGTGGCCGTGCCGGGCGGCACGAAGAACCCCATGCGGGAGTCGCCGAAGTCGGCGAGCACCGGCCCCGGCCTGTCGACCAGCCTGGTGAGGACATCGAGCGTCGGATAGCCCAGCTCCGCCGGCAGGATCAGTACGTCCCAGCGCCTGCCGGCGGGCAGCAGCGCGACCCCGAGCGGGTTGCGCTCCCACTCCCACCGGCAGGCATCCGGGTCCGGTGCGACCGACGCCAGCCACTCCACCGCGGCCCTGGCCCCCGAGTCGTTCATGACCCATCTCCCTTCCCTGCGCACCGACGGTGCGTCCACAGGGGAGAGCGGCCCGGGGCCCTCGTATGACGCGGGTTGGGGCTACCAGTTGGTAGTGATCTGGGTCACGCCGGTCAGCTGTCGAAGCCGAGTCCCATCCGGTCCATGGCCCGCAGCCACACATTGCGCCGCCCGCCCTGGGCGTCCGCCCTGGCCAGCGCCCACTTGGTGAGCCCGATACCGGCCCAGGCGACGGGCTCGGGCGGGAAGGGCATCGGCTTGCTGCGCACCATCTCCAGCTCCGTGCGCTCGGTCCGCTCCCCCGACAGCAGGTCGAGCATCACATCGGCGCCGAAGCGCGTGGCGCCGACCCCGAGACCGGTGTAGCCGGCGGCGTAGGCGACCTTGCCGCCGTGCGCCGTGCCGAAGAACGCGGAGAACCGCGAACAGGTGTCGATCGCCCCGCCCCACGCATGGCTGAAGCGCAGCCCCTCCAGCTGCGGGAAGCAGCGGAAGAAGTGGCCGGCGAGCTTCAGATAGGTCTCGGGCCGGTGGTCCAGCTCCGCGCTGACCTTCCCGCCGTACGGATAGATCGCGTCGTAACCGCCCCACAGGATGCGGTGGTCGGCGGTGATCCGGAAGTAGTGGAACTGGTTGGCGACGTCGCCGAGGCCCTGCCGGCCCTCCCAGCCGATCTCGGCGCGCTGCTGCTCGCTGAGCGGTTCGGTCATCAGGGCGTAGTCGTAGACCGGGACGGTGTACGCGCGCACCCGCTTCACCAGCGAGGGGAAGACATTGGTGCCGAGCGCGACCCGGCGGGCGAAGACCCGGCCGTACGGGGTGCGGACGGCCATCCCCGCACCGGACGCGGCGAGTTCCAGGCCGCGGGTGTTCTCGTAGATGCGGACCCCGAGGCCGCGGCAGGCCTCCTTGAGGCCCCAGGCGAGCTTCGCCGGGTGGAGCATGGCGACACCGCGGCGGTCCCACAGCCCGCCGAGGAAGGTCGGGGAGTTCACCTCGGCGCGCACCGCGTCGGCGTCGAGGAGTTCGAGTCCGCCGACGCCGTGCCGCCGCGCCTCCTCGTGCATCTCCGCCAGCTCCGCGACCTGGTAGGGCTCGGTGGCGACGTCGATCTCGCCGGTGCGCTCGAAGTCGCAGTCGATGCCGTGGCGTGCGACCGCCTCCTCGATGGCGTCGAGGTTGCGGTCGCCGAGCTCCTCCAGTCGTGCGAGCTCACCTGGCCAGCGGGCGATCCCGTTGCCGAGGCCATGGGTGAGCGAGGCGGCGCAGAAGCCGCCGTTGCGGCCCGAGGCGGCCCAGCCCACCTCGTGCCCCTCGATCAGTACGACGTCCCGGCCGGGATCGCGCTCCTTGGCGAGCAGCGCGGTCCACAGCCCGCTGTAACCGCCGCCGACGACGAGGAGGTCGCAGTGCTCGTCGCCGGTGAGCGCGGGCAGTGCGGCGGGTTTGGCGGGGTCGTCCAGCCAGAAGGCGACGGGCTGGGCGTCGGAAAGGGATGAGGCAAAGGTCATGGCGTCCGGGGCCATGGTTTCCACTCCTTCGAGGGCCGTGCGGGCCGTACCACGGGCCTACTTGGCCGCGGCGCTGTTCTTTCTCCGGCCGCTGATCAGTTGGCCGGCCACGACGATCAGTACGGCGATGACGAACATGGCCGTGCCGATGACGTTGATCTGGACGGGCGTTCCACGCTGGGCCGAGCCCCACACGAACATGGGGAAGGTGACGGTGTTGCCCGAGTTGAAGTTGGTGATGATGAAGTCGTCGAACGAGAGGGCGAAGGCGAGCATCGCGCCGGCGGCGATGCCGGGTGCCGCGATCGGCAGCGTGACCCGCAGGAAGGTCTGCACAGGTCCCGCGTACAGGTCGCGGGCGGCTTCCTCGAGACGGGGGTCCATCGACAGCACGCGCGCCTTGACCGCCACCACCACGAAGCTGAGGCAGAACATGGTGTGCGCGATGAGGATGGTCCAGAAGCCCAGCTGGGCACCCAGGTTGAGGAAGAGCGTGAGCAGCGAGGCGGCCATGACCACCTCGGGCATCGCCATCGGCAGGAAGATCAGCGAGTTGATCGCGCCGCGCGCCCGGAAGCGGTAGCGGACCAGCGCGAAGGCGATCATCGAACCGAGGACGGTGGCGCCGATCGTCGCCCACAGGGCGATCTGGAGCGACAGCGACAGCGAGCCGCACATGTCGGCCACGCCGCAGGGGTCCCGCCACGCGTCGGTGGAGAACTCCCGCCAGGAGTAGTTGAACCGCCCGGCCGGCTTGTTGAACGAGAACACCATCACGACGATGTTCGGCAGGATCAGATAGGCGAGCGTGAGCAGGCCCGCGATCACCACGAGGTTGCGCCGTATCCAACGCATCAGACCAGATCCTCCGTCCCGGCCCGCCGGATGTAGACCGTGACCACGATCAGCACGACTGCCATGAGAATGAACGACAACGCGGCCGCGGTGGGGTAGTCGAGCACCCTCAGGAACTGCGACTGGATGACGTTGCCGACCATTCGGGTGTCCGTGGAGCCGAGCAGTTCGGCGTTCACGTAGTCGCCGCTGGCCGGGATGAAGGTCAGCAGCGTCCCGGAGACCACACCCGGCATGGACAGCGGGAAGGTCACCTTGCGGAAGGTGGTGGACGGCTTCGCGTACAGGTCCCCCGCCGCCTCGTGGAGCCGCGGGTCGATCCGCTCCAGCGAGGTGTAGAGCGGCAGGATCATGAAGGGCAGGAAGTTGTAGGTGAGACCGGTGACCACCGCCAGCGGTGTGGCGAGCACCCGGCTGCCGTCGGTCATCCCGAGCCAGTTGGTGACGTCGAGGAAACCGATGGAGTTGAGCGTCTCCACCACGGGACCGCTGTCCGCGAGGATCGTCTTCCAGGCCAGCGTGCGGATCAGGAAGCTGGTGAAGAACGGCGCGATGACCAGGACCAGCAGCAGATTGCGCCAGCGGCCGGCCTTGAAGGCGATCAGATACGCCAGCGGGTAGCCGAACAGCAGGCACAGCGCGGTGGCCGTGCCCGCGTACAGCACCGAGCGCAGGAACTGCGGCCAGTACTCGGTGAGCGCGTCCCAGTACGTCTGGAAGTGCCAGGTGACCTGGAAGCCCTCCTCCAGCGAGCCGGTCTGCACCGAGGTCGAGGCCTGGTACACCAGCGGCAGCGCGAAGAAGACCAGCAGCCACAGCATGCCGGGCAGCAGAAGCCAGTACGGCACCAGCTTGCGGCGCACGGACGGCTTGTGGACGACCGGTTCGGGGGCGGGTGGCGCGGGCGGCGCCTCGGTGACGGTCACGGCGTCGCCTCCACCGTCTCCACACCGGCGTCGATGTCCTGGCCGGCGTCGAGACCGAAGGTGTGCTCGGGGTTCCAGTGCAGGACGACCCGGGCGCCGGGGACCAGCCGGGGGTCCCGCTCGATGTTCTGCGCGTACACCTCCAGCTCCGGGCAGACCGGGCTGTCGATGACGTACTGCGTGGAGACGCCGATGAAGCTGGAGTCGGCGATGGTGCCGGTGAAGCGGTTGCGGCCGTCCGCGATACTTCCCGCGTCGTCCGCGTGCGCCAGCGATATCTTCTCCGGCCGCACGCCGACCAGCAGCTTTCCGCCGGTGGTGGGCGCGGTCGCGCAGCGCTGCGCGGGCAGCCGCAACTTGGCGTCGGCGGCGGTGACGACGACCTCCCCGCCGGTGTTCGACGCCACCTCGGCCTCGATGAGGTTGGAGGTGCCGAGGAAGTTGGCGACGAAGGTGGTCTGCGGGTTCTCGTACAGCTCGGCGGGTGCGCCCAGTTGCTCGACACGGCCCCCGTTCATCACCGCGACGGTGTCGGCCATGGTCATGGCCTCCTCCTGGTCGTGGGTGACATGGACGAAGGTGATGCCGACCTCGGTCTGGATGCGCTTGAGCTCCAGCTGCATCTGGCGGCGCAGCTTGAGGTCCAGGGCGCCGAGCGGCTCGTCGAGCAGGAGTACCTGGGGGTGGTTGATGAGCGCGCGGGCCACGGCGACACGCTGCTGCTGCCCGCCGGAGAGCTGGTGCGGCTTGCGCTGGGCGAAGTCTCCGAGCTGGACGAGGTCGAGCATGTCGCCGACCTGCTTCTTCACCGACTTGATGCCGCGGCGGCGCAGGCCGAACGCGACGTTCTCGTAGATGTCGAGGTGCGGGAAGAGCGCATAGCTCTGGAAGACGGTGTTGACGGGGCGTTTGTGCGGCGGCAGGCCGGTGACGTCTCGGTCGCCGAGGAACACGGATCCGGTGGTCGGGTCCTCCAGACCGGCGATCATCCGCAGGGTGGTGGTCTTGCCGCAGCCGGACGCGCCGAGCAGGGCGAAGAACGAGCCCTGCGGGACGGTCAGGTCCAGTGGGTGCACCGCGGTGAAGGAGCCGTAGGTCTTGCCGATCCCGGAGAGGCGGACTTCGCCGCCCGCAGTCTTTTCAGTCATGGGTCGCGATCCCGGTGGTGTCGGTGGAGCGGAGGAGGTCAGGCGCCGATGAGCTTGGCGAACTTCTCTTCGTAGGCCTTCTCTTCCGCGCTGGTGAGGGAGCGGAAGGAGTGGGACTTGGCGGCCATGGCCTTGTCCGGGAGGATCAGGGTGTTCGAGGCCAGCTCGGGGTCGATCTTCGCCAGTTCGGCGCCGACGCCCTCCACCGGGCACACGTAGTTGATGTACGCGGCGAGCTGGGCCGCCACCGGGAGTTCGTAGTAGTAGTCGATGAGCCGGGTGGCGTTGCGCTGGTGCCTGGCCTGCGCCGGGACCAGCAGGTTGTCGCTGGAGGTGATGTAGCCGGGGGCCGGGATCGCGTACTGGATCGCGGGGTTGTCGGCCTGAAGCTGGATGACGTCACCGGCCCAGGCCAGACAGGCCGCGAGGTCGCCCTTGTCCAGGTCCGAGGTGTAGTCGTTGCCGGTGAAGCGGCGGATCTGCTTCTTGTCGACGCCCTTCTGGAGCCGGCCGATGGCGGCGTCGTAGTCGGCGTCGGTGAACTTCGCCGGGTCCTTGCCGATGTCCAGCAGCGTCATGCCGACGGTGTCGCGCATCTCGGTGAGGAAGCCGACGCGGCCCTTCAGGGAGGGGTCGTCGAGCAGCTGGGTGACGGAGTCCACCTTCTTCCCGCCGGTCGCCTTGGTGTTGTAGGCGATGACCGTCGAGATGCCCGTCCAGGGGTAGGAGAACGAGCGTCCCGGGTCCCAGTCGGGGCTGCGGAACTGGGCGGAGAGGTTCGCGTACGCGTGGGGCAGCAGCGACGGGTCCAGCTTCTGCACCCACCCGAGCCGGATCATCCGGGAGGCCAGCCAGTCGGTGACGCATATCAGGTCGCGGCCGGATTCCTGGCCGGCGGCGAGCTGCGGCTGGATCTTGCCGAAGAACTCGACGTTGTCGTTGATGTCCTCGGTGTACTTGACCTTGATCCCGGTGCGCCGGGTGAACTCGGTCAGTGTGGGACGGCTCTTCTCGTCCTCACTGACGTCCATGTACTCCGTCCAGTTGGAGAAGGCGATCTGCTTCTCCTTCGCGGAGTGGTCGTCCGAGGCCGCTTCGCCCTCGCGCTTGGCGGGCGGGATGCCGCAGGAGCTCAGCGTGCCGATGCCGCCGACGGTGAGGGCTCCGACGCCGGTGGCGCGCAGCATCGAACGGCGGGTGAGGGCTCCCCGGCCGTTGGTCAGACTGCGCCGCACCGCGGCCAGTTGGGCCGCGGACAGGCCGTCGGGCTCGTTGTGGTCCATGAACAGTGCCCTTTCGGGATGGGTGCCGCTGGTCGGGCGGTGCTGGCTATCGGTCCCCGAAAACAGTGCGGTGCCAGTCCTTGCGGACGACCGCGGTGTTGTCGAACATCACGTGCTTGACCTGCGTGTACTCCTCGAAGGAGTAGACGGACATGTCCTTTCCGAAGCCGGAGGCCTGGTAGCCGCCGTGGGGCATCTCGCTGATGATCGGGATGTGGTCGTTGACCCACACGCAGCCGGCCTTGATCTCACGGGTGGCGCGGCCGGCGCGGTAGACGTCCCGGGTCCAGGCCGAGGCGGCGAGGCCGTACGGGGTGTCGTTGGCCAGCGCGATGCCTTCGTCGTCGGAGTCGAAGGGGAGGACGACGAGGACCGGTCCGAAGATCTCGGCCTGCACGATCTCGCTGTCCTGCGCGGCGCCGGCGACCAGGGTGGGCCGGTAGTAGGCGCCGCTCTTCAGCGCCCCCTGCGGGGCCTCGCCGCCGGTCACGACGGTGGCGTAGCCGCGCGCCCGGTCCACGAATGCGGCGACGCGGTCGCGCTGGAGGTGGGAGACGAGCGGGCCGAGGTCGGTCGCGGGGTCGAAGGGGTCGCCCAGCCGCACGGTGGCCATCAGATCGGCCACTCCGCCGACGAACGCGTCGTAGAGCGGGCGCTGCACGTAGGCACGGGTGGCGGCGGTGCAGTCCTGGCCGGTGTTGATGAGGGAGCCGGCGACCGCCCCGTGCACCGCCGACTCCAGGTCCGCGTCGTCGAAGACGAGGAAGGGGGCCTTGCCGCCGAGTTCGAGGTGCAGCCGCTTCACGGTGGAGGTGGCGATCTCGGCGACGCGCTTGCCGACGGCGGTGGAGCCGGTGAAGGACGTCATGGCGACGTCCGGGTGCCCGACGAGGTGCTCCCCCGCGTCCCGGCCCGCGCCGTTGACGACGTTGACGACACCGTCGGGGATGCCCGCCTCGGTCGCGGCCGCCGCGAACATCAGCGAGGTCAGCGGGGTGATCTCGGCGGGCTTGAGCACGATGGTGTTGCCGGCGGCGATGGCCGGCAGGACCTTCCACGCCGCCATCTGGAGCGGGTAGTTCCAGGGCGCGATGGAGCCGACGACCCCGATGGCCTCCCTGCGTACGTAGGAGGTGTGGTCGCCGCTGTACTCACCGGCCGACTGACCCTGGAGGTGACGGGCTGCGCCGGCGAAGAAGGCGGTGTTGTCGACGGTGCCCGGCACGTCGAACTCGGTGCTGAGCTTGATCGGCTTGCCGCACTGGAGGGATTCCGCGCCGGCCAGGTCCTCGGACTGCTCGGCGAGCACGGACGCGAACCGGTGGAGGGCGTCGGAGCGCTCGCCGGGCGTGGCACCCGACCAGGCGGGGAACGCCTCGCGCGCGGCGGCGACGGCCGCGTCGACATCGGCGGCCCCGGCGAGCTCGTAGCTGTGGACCGTCTCACCGGTCGCGGGGTCCACGATGTCCTGCGTACGTCCTGAGGTGCCGGGCCGCGGTCGGCCGCCGATGTACTGCGCGCCGTCCGCGAAGCGGTCCTGCACCTGGAAGCGGTTGCCCATGACGCTCTCCGTTGTCCCAGCTCGATTTGAGTGCCGATCCTGGCAGAGCACCTGTTACCCAACAAGTGATTCCGTAGTTGCCTTTTGGTTACGCGACGGATTCGGTCGACCATGTGTCGCGTTCCGCCCCTCATCCCCGTACGGAGTGTCAGTGGTGGATGCGAGACTCGCGTGCATGGGGATGGATGAGCTGATCCGGCAGGTCAGCAGTGGTCGACATGTCAAGTATCTGCACTTCTGGGGGCACGCACCGCGCAAGGACGGCAGCGTCGGTCCGAGCTGCCTCAGCCAGTGGTGGGAGGCGCCGTTCGAGGTGGACGGCGTGCGGTATGCGACGGCCGAGCACTGGATGATGGCCCACAAGGCGCGGCTGTTCGGCGACGCGGAAGCGGAGCGGAAGGCGCTCGATGCGACGAACCCGGGGGCGGCGAAGCGGGCCGGGCGCGAGGTGCGCGGTTTCGACGACGCGCTCTGGAAGCGGGAGCGGTTCGCGATCGTCCGCTCGGGCAGCGTGCACAAGTTCGCGCAGCATGCGGATCTGCGGGAGTTCCTGCTGAACACGGGAGACCGGGTGCTCGTCGAGGCCAGCCCGCGGGACCGGATCTGGGGTATCGGGCTGGCGGCGGACGACGAGCGGGCACAGGACCCCAGGCGCTGGCGCGGGCAGAACCTGCTGGGTTTCGCGCTGATGGAGGCGCGCGAGGAGCTACGGACTGCCGGGGAGCAGGGCGCCTAGGGAGCCGCGCCTCGTGGCGGGCCGAGGCCGCGGGTGCGGGTAGGCGAAGGCGCGCCGGCCTCAGGAGCCCGCGGCCGCGACCCGCCGGCGAACAGGCTTCCCAGCGGCAGCGAGCGGGAGCTTGCGGGTGCGGGGCCTCGGCCCACGGGCCGGGCGACGCGAGCCGGCCCGACAGGTTTCGCCGGACGCCGCACGTGCCGGCGGCCCGGCTCCAGGACTGCGGGTGCCCGGACGCGAGCCGAATGGCGCCTTCCCCGACGTACGCCGGCACGGGAGTCCGCGGACACGGGCGTCGCAGGGGCCGCAGCCGATGCCCGGCGCGGGGACCGCATGTCCCGGCTCGCCGGGCTTCCCGGTGCCCGAGCACCGGTGACGTGGGTACGGGACCTGGCTCGGGAGCCCGCCGGCGGGGACCCGCCCGCGGACCTGCCGATGCGGGCCGGTCCCGGGAGCAAGGTCGCTGGGCGTCAGGCGCCCCGACAGCCGGGGCTGTGGGTGCGGCACCGGCGCGGGGGCCCGGCCGACGTGAACCGGCCCGGGCTTCTGTGGGCGCGAATCGCCCCAGGAACGCGTCGTGCGGTCAGCGTGCGGCCGACAGCGACGCCTGCGGTGCCGCGTCGTCGATCACCAGCGTGTTGCCGAAGTCGTCGTTCCTGTTCCGCTCGTCGTTGATCGCCTCGGTGATGCCCCAGGCCAGCAGGCCGACGACGACCAGGCCGATGACGATGCCGACGGAGCCGAGAATGATCCCGGAGAGTGCCATCCCGCCGTTGGTGGCCTCGCCGCGCTGGACCCGCTTGCGGCCCAGGATGCCGAAGATCAGGGCCAGGACGCCGAGGACGATGGCGACGACGCCGTAGAGGCAGAACAGGCAGACGGAGAGGATGCCGAGCACCATCGCCGTCGTGCCCATGCCGTTCGCCGGCGCTGCCTGCCAGCCGGGCTGGCCGTAGGTCTGGTAGCCGGGATATCCGGCGTGGCCGAAGGGATCGCCGGCGGCGGGCCCGGTCACCGGAGGGGCCGCGGGGTAGCCGTACGGGCCGGGGGCGGGCTGGGCGGGACCGCCCGGGGCTATCGGGGGCGGCGGGACCGAGCCGGTGTCCCCGACGCCGGGCATCGAGGTGACCGTCATCTGGTCGTGCACCGGCGGGACCGGCGGAGCCGGGGTGGCGGGCTTGTGCAGCGGAACCCTGTCCTGAGGCGCGCTGCTCGACGGCGGAGCCCACGGGTCGCGGTCACGGGGCTCGGGTCCGCCCGGCGGCTGGGCCTGGTTCTCTGCCATGGTTCTCCCCCATCGTGGTTCGCGCTCATGCTACGGCCTGACCCGTGTCGCGGAACGGCCGCCTACGATGATCCCTGACACCAGCGGCCGCACAGCACACGGAGGACCCCGATGACCGATCTGCACCCCTTCATCGCCGGACTCCCCAAAGCCGAGCTGCACGTTCACCACGTCGGATCGGCCTCACCGCGCATCGTCGCCGAACTCGCCGCCCGGCACCCGGACTCCAAGGTGCCGACCGACCCCGAGGCGATCGCCGACTACTTCACCTTCACGGACTTCGCCCACTTCATCGAGGTCTATCTCTCGGTCGTGGATCTGATCCGCACCCCCGAGGACGTCCGGCTGCTCACCTTCGAGATCGCCCGCGACATGGCCCGCCAGAACATCCGCTACGCCGAGCTGACCGTGACGCCGTTCAGCTCGACCCGCCGCGGTATCGACGAGAAGGCCTTCATGGCCGCGATCGAGGACGCCCGCACGGCCGCCGAGGCCGAGCTGGGCGTGGTGCTGCGCTGGTGCTTCGACATTCCCGGTGAGGCGGGCCTGGAGGCGGCGGAGGAGACCACCCGGCTCGCGGTGGAGCTGCACCCCGAGGGCCTGGTCGCCTTCGGTCTGGGCGGACCCGAGATCGGGGTGCCGCGCCCGCAGTTCAAGCCGTACTTCGACCGCGCCATCGCCGCCGGACTGCACTCCGTGCCGCACGCCGGCGAGACGACCGGACCGCAGACCATCTGGGACGCGCTGAACGATCTGCGGGCCGAGCGGATCGGGCACGGCACCAGCTCCGTCCAGGACCCGGCGCTGCTCGCCCATCTCGCCGAGCGGCGGATCCCGTTGGAGGTCTGCCCGACGTCCAACATCGCGACCCGGGCCGTCACCGTTCTCGACGACCACCCCATCAAGGAGATGGTCGCGGCCGGCGTACTGGTGACCGTCAACAGCGACGACCCGCCGATGTTCGGCACCGACCTCAACAACGAGTACGGAGTGGCGGGCCGGCTGCTCGGCCTCGACGAGCGCGGTCTCGCCGCGCTCGCGAAGAACGCCGTGGAGGCCTCGTTCCTCGACCCGGCGGGCAAGGCGCGTATCGCCGAGGAGATCGACGCGTACACCACGGCATGGCTCGCGCGTTGACCCCGGTGGAGAACGGTCCCGTGCGCGTCGTCGGTGTCGTCGGCCATCGCGGCGATCCCTACCGCGTGCGCGAGAACACCCTGCCCTCGCTCCGCTCGGCCGTCGCACGGGGGGCGGACGCGGTCGAGATCGACGTACGACTGACCCGCGACGGTGTGCCCGTGCTGCTGCACGACGCGACACTCAAGCGCCTGTGGGGGCACGACCGGCCGCTGTCGGGGCTGACCCGTGCCCAGGTCGATGAGCTGACGCGAGGCGGTGTGCCGACCCTGCGGGACGCCCTGCTCGACGTCGGCGCGCACCGCCTGATGATCGATCTCCCCGGCGCCACCGAGGAGTCGGTACGCACGGTGGTCGGCCTGGTCCGCGAGTGCGGCGCGGCCGAGCGCGTGTACTACTGCGCGGGCCCCGTCGCCATGCTCGCGGTACGGAACGAGGACCCGGCGGCCGAGATCGCCCTGACGTGGACCTCGCTGGCGCCGCCGCGGCCGGTCCTCATCGACGCCGTACGCCCTCGGTTCCTCAACTACCGCTTCGGGCTGGTCGGTCAGGAGCTCGCGGAGCGTGTGCACAAGGACGGCATGCTGATCTCCGCCTGGACGGCCGACACCCGGCGCACCATGCGCCGGCTGATCCGGGCCGGCGTGGACGCCGTCACCACCAACCGGGTGGACGCCCTGGCATCCGTCGTCCGGGACAACTCCCTTACCGGTCCGCCTTCTTGATCGTTCCGGCATGATGGACCCACTCACCCGGCGGAGGAGCAGAAGTGACCGACAGGATCCGTACCGACGTAGCGCACAACGCCAGGGTCTGGAACCACTGGCTGGGCGGCAAGGACAACTACCCGGTCGACCGCGCGGTGGGCGACCACGTCACCGGCCTGTACCCGAGCATCGGCGAAGTGGCCCGTGCCGACCGGGCGTTCCTGGGCCGTGCGGTGGAGTTCCTGGCCGGCGAGGCGGGCGTACGGCAGTTCCTGGACATCGGCACCGGGCTCCCGACCGTCGACAACACCCATGAGGTCGCCCAGCGCATCGCTCCCGACGCGCGGATCGTCTACGTCGACAACGACCCGATCGTCCTGGCACACGCCCGCGCCCTGCTCACCAGCTCCACCGGCGGTACGACGGAGTACCTGGACGCGGACGCCCACGACGCGGCCGGGATCGTGCGGGCCGTCGAGCCGACGCTGGACCTGCACAAGCCGGTGGCCGTGATGATGCTCGGCATCCTGAACTTCGTGATGGACACCGACGAGGCGCGGTCCATCGTGCGCACGCTGATGGACGCCGTACCCTCGGGCAGCTATCTGGTCCTCACCCACCCCACCCTCGAACTGGGCGGGGAGGGCAACGAGGACGCGATGCGCTTCTGGAACGAGAACGCCACTCCCCCGATCACCGCCCGCAGCGGCGCGGAGTTCGCCTCGTTCCTCGAGGGCCTGGAGGTGCTGGAGCCCGGGATCGTCTCGTGCTCCCGCTGGCGGCACGACGTGACGCGGGAGAGCCGCTTCCCGCAGGTGGCGCAGTTCGGCGCGGTGGCCCGCAAGCCCTGACCCCGAGGGCGAACTCCCGCTGACGGGCGTCTCCTTCACGCGCCGGGCCGCTCGGGTGTGCGCCCGGACACGCGGCGCTCCCCGACACGCGGCGCACCCGCAGACGCGCACCCGCTCCGGAGAAGCCCGCTACAGCCCGACGAGGGAGTTCCATCGCCGGGCGAAGTCGGCGCGCTCCTCCGAGGCGATGTCCCGGGCGATCGCGAGCCGTCTGCGCATCACGTCGTCGGGGAAGATCAGCGGGTCCTCCGCGAGCGCTGCCGTCTCCTCGTCCTTGGACGAGGCCAGTACGTCGCGTGCGGCCGGCACCGGGCAGACGTAGTTGACCCAGCTCGCGAGTTCGGCGGCGACCTCGGGCCGGTAGTAGTGGTCCACCAGTGCCTCCGCATTGCGCTTGTGGCGGGCGAGGTTGGGGATCATCAGGCTCTCCGCCCACAGCTCGCCGCCCTCCTCGGGCACGACGAACTCGATGTCGGGGTTGTCCGCCTGGAGCTGGATGACATCGCCGGAGTACGCCTGGCAGGCGACGACGTCACCGGTGTCCAGGTCCTTGATGTAGTCGTTGCCCGTGAAGCGCCGGATGTGCCGGCGCTTCACCAGCTTCTCCAGCCGGTCGCAGACGGCGTGGAAGTCGTCCGCGGTCCACCGGGTGATGTCGACGCCGTCGGCCTGCATCAGCAGGGCGAAGGATTCGTCGAGCCCGGACAGCAGCGTGACCCGGCCGCGCAGATCGTCCGCCCACAGATCGCTCGTACGCCGCAGTTCACGGCCGAGCTTCCTGCGGTTGTAGGCGATGCCGGTGATTCCCGACTGCCAGGGGACGCTGTGCATGCGCCCCTTGTCGAAGGCGGGCGAGCGCAGTTGCGGGTCCAGATACCGGGTGACGTTGGGCTGCTTCGTACGGTCCATCTCCTGCACCCAGCCGAGGCGTACGAAGCGGGCGGCCATCCAGTCGCTGACGACGATCAGATCGCGGCCGGTCTCCTGATGGTTCATCAGGGCAGGGCTGATCTTTCCGAAGAACTCGTCGTTGTCGTTGATCTCCTCGGTGTAGGTGACGGAGATCCCGGTGCGTTCGGTGAAGGCGTCGAGAGTGGGGCGCTCGGAGGTGTTCTCGTCGTCGGTGTCGATGTAGAGGGGCCAGTTGGCGAAGTCGAGCGTGCGGTCGTGGCCCGAGTCGTCGCGGGCCGCACGGTCGCCGGGCTCGACGTAGGCCGCGGGCACCCCGCATCCGGCGAGTACGGCGGGGCCGGCGAGAGCGGCGCCCGCGCCGAAGGCGCGCAGCAGGGTCCGCCGTGACATGGGGTTCATCCGGATCGCGGGCACGTCCGCAGGATGGCGGCCGGGGCGTGCGGACGGCAATGGACGGTGCGTCGACCCCTGGGAGCGGGAGGGGACACCCTGTCGATCATGGACAGGTGTCTATACTTCATGGACACCCGTCCATGAAGCCTGTCCGCACAACAGAAACGAGCCGGTCATGAGCGCAACGGCCCACGTCCTGGTCGGCCTGGTGGCCGCGCTGCACCTCTACATACTGGTCCTGGAGATGTTCCTCTGGGAGCGCGGACCGGGCCGTCAACTCTCCGGCTTCGACGCCGAGATGGCCCGGGCCACCGCCCCGCTCGCCGCCAACCAGGGCCTCTACAACGGCTTTCTGGCGGCGGGCCTCGTCTGGGGCCTGATCGCCCCGGATCCCACGGGCTACCGGGTGCAGGTCTTCTTCACCGCATGCGTGGTCGTCGCGGGCCTGTACGGCGGCTTCACCGCGAACCGCCGCATCCTCCTTGCGCAGGCGCTGCCGGGAGCGCTCGCCCTGGCAGCGGTCCTGGTGGCCGGATGAGCGACCCCAGGGCGGAACGCACCCGGGCCCGGCTGCGGGCAGCGCTGCTGGAGGAGTGCGCGGACCGTGCGCTCGACGAGATCAGCGTGGCCGCGGTCGTCCGCAGGGCGGGGCTAGGCCGCGCCACGTTCTACCTGCACTACGCGGACCTTCAGGCGCTGGCGGTCGACGCCTGCGCCGAAGTCGTACGGGAGGCGGTGGAGGCCCTGCACGCCTGGCGCGGCGTCCCCGACCCGGCGGCCCCGCCCCCGCCGCTGACGGACTTCTTCACCGGCCTGTCGGCACACGCGCACCTCTACCGCCCACTCCTGCGCGAGGGCGGCAGCGGCCCGCTCGGCGATCTGCTGCACACGGAGCTGCGCGCCCGCAGCCGCCGCGAACGCGAACTGGTCGGCGCTCCCCGCCCGGACCTGATCGCCACGGCCGTGGCGGCCACCTTCGCCGGCCTGCTCGCCGACTGGCTCCACGGCGCGATCGAGGCGGACCCCGAGGAGATGGCCGGCCAGGCATGGCGACTGCTCATCGCGCTGCACCGGACCCCCCTGTCGTAGCTCCTCGTGGCTCCGGGCATGCGACAGCCCCCGCGCCCTGACGGGGCGCGGGGGCTGTCGAGCGGCCGGCGGGTGAAGCCGGTCAGACGTCCAGCGACGTCATCACGTGCTTGACGCGGGTGTAGTCGTCGAAGCCGTACGCCGACAGGTCCTTGCCGTAGCCCGACTTCTTGAAGCCGCCGTGCGGCATCTCCGCCACGAGCGGGATGTGGGTGTTGATCCACACGCAGCCGAAGTCCAGCGACTTCGACATCCGCATCGCGCGGCCGTGGTCCTTCGTCCACACCGACGAGGCCAGCGCGAACTCGACGCCGTTCGCCCACTCCAGGGCCTGCGCCTCGTCCGTGAAGGACTGCACGGTGATGACCGGGCCGAAGACCTCGTTCTGGATGATCTCGTCGTCCTGCTTCAGGCCGGAGACGACGGTGGGGGCGTAGAAGTAGCCCTTGTCACCGACGCGGTGGCCGCCCGCCTCCACCTTCGCGTGCGCCGGGAGCCGGTCGATGAAGCCGGTGACCTGGGCGAGCTGGTTGGCGTTGTTCAGCGGGCCGTAGAGCACGTCCTCGTCGTCCGGAGCGCCCGTCTTCGTCTCCGACGCCGCCTTGGCGAGCGCCGCCACGAACTCGTCGTGGATCGACTCCTGCACGAGCACGCGGGTCGCGGCCGTACAGTCCTGGCCGGCGTTGAAGTAGCCCGCAACCGAGATGTCCTCGACGGCCTTGGCGATGTCGGTGTCCTCGAAGACGACGACCGGCGCCTTGCCGCCCAGCTCCAGGTGGACCCGCTTGACGTCCTTGGCCGCGGAGGCCGCGACCTGGATGCCCGCGCGTACGGAACCGGTGATCGACGCCATCGCCGGCGTCGGGTGCTCGACCATCGTGCGGCCGGTGTCACGGTCACCGCAGATGACGTTGAAGACGCCCTTGGGCACGATCGAGCCGATGATCTCGGCGATCAGCACCGTGGAGGCGGGGGTGGTGTCCGACGGCTTCAGCACGACGGTGTTGCCCGCCGCGAGCGCCGGAGCGAACTTCCACACCGCCATCATCATCGGGTAGTTCCACGGCGCGACCTGGGCGCAGACGCCGACCGGCTCGCGGCGGACGATGGAGGTGAGGCCCTCCATGTACTCGCCGGCCGAGCGGCCCTCGAGCATGCGCGCGGCACCCGCGAAGAAGCGGATCTGGTCCACCATCGGCGGGATCTCTTCGGTACGGGTCAGCTCCAGCGGCTTGCCCGTGTTCTCCGACTCTGCCGCGATGAGGTCCTCGGCCCGCTCCTCGAACGCGTCCGCGATCTTCAGAAGCGCCTTCTGGCGCTCGGCGGGCGTGGCGTCGCGCCAGGCCGGGAAGGCCGCCGCGGCAGCGTCCATCGCCGCGTCCACATCCGACTGCCCGGAGAGCGGCGACGTGGCGTACACCTCGCCGGTGACCGGGTTGATGACATCGATCGTCCGCCCGTCGGCGGCGTCCCGGAACTCCCCGTTGATGTAGTTGCGCAGACGACGCAGCTCGGTGGTCACTGTTGCCACCCCTCCTGTCAGATTCCGATGGGTGAGACAACCCACCCTAATCGCACGGCCGACGCTTTCAACAGCCCCGACCCTCCCCATCTTCGGATTCGGTGAGATCCAAGCCCTTCAACGACGAATATCATCGCTCAGGGCTTGCGAGACAGACGAGTCCCGGTGCACAGTGACCCCGTGGCCAGTCGAAGCGCAGAATCCAGGAAGACGAACGGATCGTCCCCGACGATCGACGCCGTCTCCCTCGCGATCATCGAGCAGCTCCAGGAGGACGGACGCCGTCCGTACGCCGCGATCGGCAAGGCCGTGGGCCTGTCCGAGGCGGCCGTGCGCCAGCGCGTCCAGAAGCTGCTCGACCAGGGCGTGATGCAGATCGTCGCCGTCACCGACCCGCTCACCGTGGGTCTGCGACGCCAGGCGATGGTCGGCATCCGCGTCGAGGGCGACCTCGACGGGATAGCCGAAGCGCTGACGGCCATGGCCGAGTGCGAGTACGTGGTGATGACCGCGGGCTCGTTCGACCTCATGGTGGAGATCGTCTGCGAGGACGACGACCACCTTCTCGAAGTGATCAACAAACGGATTCGCGCGCTCCCCGGCGTGCGGTCCACCGAGAGCTTCGTCTACCTCAAGCTCAAGAAGCAGACCTACATGTGGGGAACCCGATAGCCGTGAGCAAGGACCTCTCCAAGACCGCGTACGACCACCTGTGGATGCACTTCACACGTATGTCGTCGTACGAGAACGCACCCGTGCCCACCATCGTGCGCGGTGAGGGCACCTACATCTACGACGACAAGGGCAAGCGCTACCTCGACGGCCTGTCCGGCCTGTTCGTCGTCAACGCCGGCCACGGCCGTCACGAGCTCGCCGAGACCGCCTACAAGCAGGCTCAGGAGCTCGCCTTCTTCCCGGTGTGGTCCTACGCCCACCCGAAGGCCGTCGAGCTCGCCGAGCGCCTGGCCCAGCACGCTCCGGGCGACCTGAACAAGGTCTTCTTCACCACCGGTGGCGGCGAGGCCGTGGAGACCGCGTGGAAGCTGGCCAAGCAGTACTTCAAGCTGCAGGGCAAGCCCACCAAGTACAAGGTCATCTCGCGCGCGGTCGCCTACCACGGCACCCCGCAGGGCGCGCTCTCCATCACCGGTCTGCCCGCGCTGAAGGCCCCCTTCGAGCCGCTGGTCCCCGGCGCGCACAAGGTGCCGAACACCAACATCTACCGCGCCCCGATCCACGGCGACGACCCCGAGGCCTTCGGCCGCTGGGCCGCCGACCAGATCGAGCAGCAGATCCTCTTCGAGGGCCCGGAGACGGTCGCCGCCGTCTTCCTGGAGCCGGTGCAGAACGCCGGCGGCTGCTTCCCGCCGCCGCCCGGGTACTTCCAGCGGGTCCGTGAGATCTGCGACCAGTACGACGTGCTGCTCGTGTCCGACGAGGTCATCTGCGCCTTCGGCCGCCTCGGCACGATGTTCGCCTGCGACAAGTTCGGCTACGTACCGGACATGATCACCTGCGCCAAGGGCATGACCTCGGGCTACTCCCCGATCGGCGCCTGCATCATCTCCGACCGCCTGGCCGAGCCGTTCTACCAGGGCGACAACACCTTCCTGCACGGCTACACGTTCGGCGGCCACCCGGTCTCCGCGGCGGTGGGCCTGGCCAACCTCGACATCTTCGAGAAGGAGGGCCTCAACCAGCACGTCCTGGACAACGAGGGCGCCTTCTTCGAGACCCTGAAGAAGCTGCACGACCTGCCGATCGTCGGCGACGTCCGCGGCAACGGATTCTTCTACGGCATCGAGCTGGTGAAGGACAAGGCCACCAAGGAGACCTTCACCGACGAGGAGACCGAGCGCGTGCTCTACGGCTTCCTCTCGAAGGCGCTCTACGACAACGGCCTGTACTGCCGCGCCGACGACCGTGGCGACCCGGTCGTCCAGCTGGCTCCGCCGCTGATCTCCAACCAGGAGACCTTCGACGAGATCGAGGGCATCCTCCGGTCCGTCCTCACGGAGGCCTGGACGAAGCTCTAGTCCTCCCCGCCTCCCCGGCGCCGACACGGCCCGGGTGCGCCCATCCGAGTGAGATGGGGGCACCCGGGCCGTGTGTTTCCCCGGACCCCGCATCCGACTACCTAGCGTGCGAGTGACCGATCGGCCCTGACGTCGTTCCCCCGTACGGGGGAGGGCAAATCTGATCAGAACCGAGGTGACACCATGGTGGCCCCGCCGGACAACGATGTGATCTGGGCACGCTCCCTGCACCACGCGCACAGCGGCTCCCCCGCGCTGGCAGGGGTCTCGCTGGGGGTGCGGGAAGGCGAGATCCTCGCCGTGAGCGGCCCGCGCGGCAGCGGGAAGACGACACTGCTGCAGTGCCTGTCGGGCCAACTCGTCCCGCACGAGGGCGAGGTGTGGTTCAACAGCTCCCCCGTGCACACCCTGGCCCCGCTCCAGCGGGAGCGGCTGCGCCGTGAGCGGTTCGGCTGGATCGACCCGGAGCCGACCCTCCTGCCCGAGCTGACGGCGTGGGAGAACGCCGCACTGCCGCTGCTGCTGCGCGGCACCTCCCACCGCAAGGCCAAGAAGGCCGCGACGGAATGGCTGGAGCGCCTCGACATCGGCGCCTGCGCCCGTAAGCGCCCGCGCGCCCTGGACCAGGCACAACGCCAGCGGATCGCCACCGCCCGGGCACTCGTCAGCGAGCCGTCCGTGCTGTTCGCGGACGAGCCGACGGCCACCCTGCACCGGGCCGAGCGGGCCCAGGTGCTCCGTACGATCACGGCTGCGGCGCGCTCGCACCGGATCACCGTGGTGCTCGCGACGCACGACACGGAGGTGGCGGCGCTCGCGGACCGTTCGATCTCGCTCCTGGACGGCCGTCGCGTCAACTCCCTGACGGCCGAGGCGGAAGGCCGGGCCGAGTGCTCGCTCTCCGTCTAGCCCGCGGCTCCCACCCCCTGGCCCTGCTGCGCCGGCTGCTGGTGGCCGCGGCCTCGGCGGGGGTCGGTTTTCTGCTGCTGTGCACGCTGTCGTACGCGCTCGCCCACCCCGGATCGGCCGCGTCCGTCGGCCGCCTCACCTGGTGTCTGATCCCGCTCGCCGCGACCGTGCACTTCGCCGTGGCCGTGGCCCGCGCGGATCCGAGCACCCGGCCGCGGCCCGGACTCTCCGCGATCGGTCTCGGACCCGGCCGTCTTGCGGCGCTCGCCGCCGTCTCCACGGCCATGTCCGGCGCCCTCGGCAGCATGGTCGCGCTGCTGTTCTTCCTCCATCTGCGGGGCGATCTGACCGGGCTGCCGCTCGACGGGGCCGCCTCCGAACTGCTCGCCGCCGACCGGCCGCTGCCCCTGGCAGCCATGCTGATGCTGCTCGCGATCGCGCCGCTGAGCGCGACGGCCGCGACGGCTCTGACCCTGCGGCCCCGGCGGACGCCGACGGGCCTCGACCCGGAGCCCGTCGAGGAGCCCAAGGGCCCGCCGGCAGGTCTGCCCTGGGGATGTGCGCTGACGACGGCGGGACTGGCCATCGAGACGTACACGGCCCGGACCAGCCCCGGTTCGTCCTTCCCGCTCGCCGGTTCCTTCGAGTCGAACCCGGTCGGTGTCCTCGCCGGCTGGACGCTCACCGCCCTCGGCCTCGCCCTCGCGGGTCCGGCCATCACCCACTTCTGCGGCCGGCTCCTGCAGACCCTGCGGCCCGGCGCGATCCGGCTGCTCGCCGGACGGACGCTGATGGACGAGGCCCGCGGCATCGGCCGTCCGCTGGGGGTGGTGTCCGCGGTCGCGTCGGCGGTGATCACGGCCTCGACGCTGTACGACACGGGCCCGCGCCCCTTCGGCCCGCTCACCGGACTGGGCGCCGCGCTGGTCATCGCGTGCACGACGGCGACGCTGCTGACCTCGGTGGCCGAGTCCCGCCACGCCCGCGCGATCACCACCGCGAACCTCCGCAAGCTCGGCACCCCCGCGGCCATGCTCCGCGCGGCGGCCGGACTGCGCCTGGCGGCCCTGCTGTTGGTCTTCGGTCCCCTGACCTGGACCGTGGCGACGCTGGCGGCGATCCCGCTCTCGGGCTGAGCCCACCGAGCCGCCGTGGTTCGCCGGCGGCAGCCTGCGCCGGACAGGGGGTGGGGCCGCCGTCCCGGCCCCACCCCCTATCGTGGCCGCATGGCGCACGGATCAGGACCCGACTGCAGCGGGCACAGCAACGACCGCGAGATCGAGACCATCGAGGAGTTCGACGATGTCGTCGGCCACGGCTCACTCGCCGGCTACCGCGTCCAGTCCGTCGATCTGACGGACCGCACGTTCCCGCTCCTCTCCCTCGACTGCACCGGCGCCGTGTTCCTCGGCTGCCCGATGCAGCCCGACGCGGCCGCCAAGGTCCGCGCCGAGGGCGCGCTCGTCTTCCCGCCCGTGCCCCACCTCCCCTTCGACCCGTACCGCGGGCTGCTCTACACCGCGGACGAACTCTTCGCGGACCTCGCCCGGGGCGGCTACGAGGCCACACCCGACGCCCGCGGGTACGCCTGGTTCCAGGAGACCAAGGCCGACGGCGACATCTTCGCCTCGATGCTCCGCGCGGTTCACGACGACGCGATCTCCGACGCCCTGGACGAACACCTCGTCGGCGCCCGTGTGGTGGGGGTGATGGGCGGCCACGCGATGGCCCGCGGCACCGCCGCGTACGAGGGCGCCGCGCGGCTCGGACGGGCGCTCACCCGCTCCGGGTTCACCGTCGCCACCGGCGGCGGTCCGGGCGCGATGGAGGCCGCGAACCTCGGTGCGTACGCCGCACCGCACCCGGACGAGATGCTGCCCGAGGCTCTCGAACTCCTCGCCAAGACACCCTCGTTCGTCCCGTCCGTCTCGGACTGGGCGGCCGCCGCCCTCGACATCCGTGACCGCTGGCCGGGCGGCGGGGACTCCGTCGGCATCCCGACCTGGTTCTACGGTCATGAGCCGCCGAACGCCTTCGCCGGACACATCGCCAAGTACTTCGCCAACGCCACCCGTGAGGACGGCCTCCTGGCACGGTCCAACGCGGGCGTGATCTTCCTGCCGGGCGCCGCGGGCACGCTCCAGGAGATATTCGACAACGCGACGCCGAACTACTACGAGTCCCGCGGCGAACCGACCCCGATGGTCCTCGTGAACAAGGCGCACTGGACGGAGAAGCTGCCGGCCTGGCCGCTGCTCCAGGCCCTCGCGGCGGGCCGCTCGATGGAGTCCCGTATCGCCCTGGTCGAATCCGTGGAGGAGGCACCGGCCGCACTGGCACGGCTCGGCGGCGGCCTCCCGTAGTCCGCGAGCACTCCCCGCAGTTCCGCGAAAGCTCCCGAAGGAACGCCTCGGGGCGCGAAGCGCAAGGCACCGAAAAGCAACGCCATCCTCCGAAATCACGTCTGGCAGTCCAGCCGGAGAGCTGAACCGACCGACGTGAATGGAGCCCTTGGTGCTGATCGGCCTTCTGACCGCTGTCGCGGCCTCGATCTGCTACGGCACGGGGTCGGTGCTGCAAGCCGTCGGTTCCCGCAGGTCCGCACGGCGCGAGGCGGCCGCGGCCGGTGTCACGCAACACGGCGGCCCGAATCTGTCGTCCACCGCGAAAGCCGCGATGACCTGGGAGTTCATCGTCGGCACCATCCTGGACTTCGTGGGCTTCGGGCTCGGCGCCCTCGCCGCCCGGATGCTTCCGCTGTTCCTCTCCCAGACCGTCATCAGCGCCAACCTCGTGATCACGGCCGTGCTCAGTGTGAAGCTGCTCGGCATCCGGCTGAACCGCGCCGAGTGGACGTCGATCGGCGTCGTCTGCTCGGCCCTGGTGCTGCTCGCCACGGCGGCGGGTCCGGAAGGCAGCGGTCACACTCCCATCGCCACGCACTGGTGGCTGCTGGCGATCTCGCTGCTGCTGATGGCCGGTGGCACCGTGGCCGTACGGCTCCTCGGAGCGCGCGCCGCGATCCTCGCGGGTCTGCTCTCGGGCCTCGGCTTCGGCGCGCTCGGCGTCGGCGTGCGCATCCTGAACGGCATCGACCCCTTCGACCTGGGCGCACTGCTCACGGACCCCGCGCTCTACGCGATCCTCGTCGCCGGCATCGGCGGCATGTATCTGCACACGGTCGCCCTGCAGATCGGCTCGGTGAACGGCGCGACGGCGGCACTGGTGGTCGGTGAGACCGTGCTGCCCGGCATGATCGGCGTCCTGTGGCTGGGCGACACCTCCCGGCCCGGTTTCGCCTGGGTGGCGATGACGGGTTTCCTGCTGGCGGTGGCCGGTGCGGTGGCGGTGGCCTGGTTCGGCGCTCCCGAGGCACACGGGGCGACCGGGCAGGAACCGGAGCAACTGCCCGAGGACCCGGAACAGGCGGTGGGGCCGGACCGGCTGGCCCACAGCGGGCCGGTGCGGTGAAGCAGCCCTGACCGCTACACGGTGGGCAGGGAGAGGCCGGCGTAGACCTGGTTGAGGACCGAGGGGAGCAGGGAGTTGGCCGTGGTCTTCCCGTCGGGCGACAGGGTCAGGTTCGCCCAGATGACCAGCGTGACGTCGTTCTCCGGGTCGTGGCCGATGAAGGAGTTGAAGCCGGGCAGTTCGCCGCCGTGGTAGTACATCGCCGCGCGTGGACCGAAGCGCTGATAGGTGATGCCGTACCCGTACTTCTGCCCGTCGGGCGCGGCCGGGTCCTCCGCCTGGAGGCTGTTGAGCCACTGCTTCTGGGCGGCGGGGTCGAGGACCTTGCCCGTCACCAGGGACCGGATCCAGGTGGCCATGTCGTCCGCGGTGGAGATGGCGCCGCCGGCGGCGGTGGCGTACGAGGGGTTCTGGTGGGTGTAGTCCACCGGCTCGAGCTTCCCGGACCTGGCCGCGGCCTGAAGATCGGCGGGGTAGGGCTTGTCGACCAGCGCGTAGGACGTACCGCCGTACATGTAGCCGTGCGAGTACGGGGCCGGGAGGTTCACATCGCCGGTGCCGGGCAGTGAGGTCCCGGCCAGCCCGAGCGGCGCGAGAAGCCGGGTCCGGAACTGCTCGGCCAGCGGGCGGCCGCCCACCTTCTCCGCGACGAGGCCCAGCAGTACGTAGTTGGTGTTGCTGTACTCGTAGGAGGCGTTCGGTGCGAAGTCGGGCGGGCGCCGGAACGCGATGTCGAGCATCTGCTGCGGTGTGCGGGCCTTTTGGGGTTCGGCGTCGAGGGACGCCGCGAGTTCGGGAGCGTTCGTGTAGTTGTAGAGGCCGCTGCGCATCTTCAGCAGCTCGGCGATGGTGATGTTCCCGCCGTTGGGCACTCCCGCAACGTAGTCGGACACCGGGTCGGTCATCCGGAGTCTGCCGTCCTGGGCAAGCAGGTTGATCAGCGCCGAGGTCAGGGTCTTGGTGTTGGAGGCGATCCGGAAGTGGTCCTTCGTCGTGGGCTCGGCGGACTTTCCCAGTTCGGTGGTGCCGGTGGTCGCGCTGAACGTTCCCTGCGGGGTGCGGAGCAGGACCACGGAGCCGGGAATCATGAGTTTCTTCGCCGCGCCCTCCACGGCGGACTGGAGCGCGGCCGGATCGATGGTCTTCAGCGCCGACGGAGTGGGGTCGTGAGAACTCGACGCGGCGGTCGCCGACGCGGCGGCGACGGCCGCGAAACCCGTCCCCGAGGGCAGGACACCGCCCGCGACCAGGACGGCCGCGCACGCGCCCACCAGAGCAGTGCGCCGGACAGTACGCGACGCCCCCGAAACGGTTCTCGAGGGGCGCGCAGGGGTCGGGGCGTCGGAGTCGGCCCGGGTGGTCCTCATACCGGCTTCACACCCCTTGTGCTCGGCGGTCCCAGACCCCGTGCCCGGGAGGCTACATGGTCATTTTAGGCGTTATCGACACATCTGAGAGGTCGAGCGCTGGGAGGCGATCACGAAGGAGGGCCGGGTCGATCACGCCGCGTCGCCATGGCTCGCCGTCCTGCTGCGGGCGCCGTCGGCGGCGGGTCAGCCCAGCACCACCACGTCGTCGGCGGCGAAGACCACACCCACCTCGGCACCCTCGTGCGGTGCGTCGGCCGGTGCGCACTCGGCCTCCAGCGGCGGGCCGTCGGCCGGCCGAAGCCGCACGGCCACATGGTTTCCGCGGAAGGAACGGCTCGCGACCGTGCACCGCATCCCGTCGCCGGCGCCCGTGAGGCGTACGCCCGTGGGCCGTACCAGCAACCGGGCCTCGCCCTGTCGCGAACCGTCCGGGACCGGGACCTTCCCCCACGGTGTGTCCGCGGCGGTACCGCTGACCGTCGCGGACACCACGTTGTCGAAGCCGAGGAAGCGGGCCACGAACGCGTCGGCCGGCTTCTGCCAGACCTCCAGCGGCGTCCCCGCCTGCGCGATCCGGCCCTCACGCATGACCACGACCCGGTCGGCGAGCGCGAAGGCCTCGCCCTGGTCGTGGGTGACCGCGAGCACGGTGGTGCCCAACCGGCCGAACAGCCCGCGGAGTTCGATGACCAGACGCTCGCGCAGACCGCGGTCCAGCTGACCGAGCGGCTCGTCGAGCATCAGCAGCCGCGGTTCGGGCGCGAGCGCGCGGGCGAGCGCGACCCGCTGCTGCTCACCGCCCGAGAGCGACGCGATGGCGCGGCGCTGCGCACCGGGCAGCCCGACCATCTCCAGCAACTCCGCGACGCGGCGCTCCTGTTCGGCGCGCGCGACACCGTGCATCCGCAGCCCGAAGGTGACGTTGCCTCCGACGTCGCGCTGCGGGAAGAGCTGGTGGTCCTGGAACATCAGGCCGACCCCGCGCCGGTGCACCGGGACTCCCGCCTGGTCGGCGCCGGAGAGCAGCACCCGCCCCGAGTCCGCGCTCTGCAGCCCGGCGACAATCCGCAGCAGCGTGGACTTGCCGCTGCCGCTGGGGCCGAGCACGCACACGATCTCGTGCTCGGTGACCTCCAGGTCCACGGCGTCGAGCGCCGTATGGGTCCCGAACCGTACGGTCACGTCCTCGAGTCGCAGCAAGGCCATCAGAACTCCCCGGCGGATCGGTCGATGGGCGCGCCCCGGGACGACGTCCGGGGGCGCAGCCTCTCCAGCAGCAGCAGCGCGGACGCGCACACCACCATCAAAATCGTGCTCAGGGCCATCGCCTGACCGTAGTTGAGCTCGCCCGGCCGCCCGAGGAGCCGGGCCACGGCCACCGGCAGCGTCGGGTTGTCCGGCCGTGCGATGAAGACGGTCGCGCCGAACTCGCCGAGGGACACGGCGAAAGCGAAGCCCGCGGCGATCAGCAACGCCCGGCGCACCAGCGGCAGATCGACCTCGCGCCACACCCGCAGCGGGGACGCGCCGAGCACGGCCGCGGCCTCGCGCAGCCGTCCGTCCACGGCCCGCAGGACGGGCAGCATGATCCGTACGACGAAGGGGACGCCGACCAGGGCCTGCGCGAGCGGCACCAGGATCCACGACGCCCGCAGGTCCAGCGGCGGTTCGTCGAGCGTGATCAGGAAGCCGAAGCCGACGGTCACGGCCGAGACCCCGAGGGGCAGCATCAGCAGGGCGTCGAAGCCACGGACCAGCCGGCCCGCCCGTCGGGTGAGCGCGGCCGCGGCGAGGCCGCCGACGGTCACGGCGATGCCGGTCGCGACGAGCGCGTACTCCAGGGAGTTCCACACGGCCTCGAGGGGCGGCACGAGGAAGGTGCCTCCGGACGCGTCGAGGGAGCCGAGCGCCCGGTAGTAGTCGAAGCCGTAGCCTCCGGGCCCGTCGAGGGAGCGCTCGACGAGGACGCCGAGCGGGACCAGCAGAAGCAGCACGATGGTGGCCAGCACCCCGCCGAGCAGGGCCCACTGGCCCGCGCCACTCGGGCGGCGCGCGGTCCGCGCCGGGTCCACGAGTCGCAGCGCGGCCTCCCGGCGCCGGACCGTCCACGCGTGCACGGCGAGCACGATGCCGACCGCGGCGAACTGGACGAGGGTCAGCACGGCCGCCGTCGGCAGGTCCAGCAGCTGTGCGGTCTGCCGGTAGATCTCCACCTCCAGGGTGGAGTACGACGGTCCGCCGAGGATCTGGACGACGCCGAAGGAGGTGAAGGTGAAGAGGAAGACCATCAGGGCCGCTGCCGCCAGGGCGGGTCCGAGCGCGGGCAGCGTGACGCGCCGCCAGGCGGCGAAGCGCCCCGCGCCGAGCACCCGCGCGGCCTCCTCCTGCCGCGGGTCGAGCTGCGCCCACAGTCCGCCCACCGTGCGCACGACGACGGCGTAGTTGAAGAAGACGTGCGCGAGGAGGATGGCCCACACGGTGGTGTCCAGCCGGATGCCCCACATTTCGTCCAGCAGCCCGCCACGGCCGAGCAGCGCCAGGAACGCGGTGCCGACGACGACGGTCGGCAGCACGAACGGCACCGTGACCGCCGCTCGCAGCGCCCCCTTGCCGGGGAAGTCGAACCGCGCGAAGACATACGCGCCGGGCAGCGCGATCAGCAGCGTGAGCGCGGTCGACGCCAGCGCCTGCCAGGTGGTGAACCAGAGCACGCGCTGCATGTCGGCGCGGCCGAGCACCTCACCGATCCGTCCGAACTGCCAGACGCCGTCGATCTCCAGGCCGCGTCCGACGATGGCGACGACGGGGTAGGCGAAGAAGAGCGCGAAGAACGCGACGGGCACGGCCATCAGGCCGAGCCGCGTCGCGCTCCCGCGCAGCACCGTCCCGCGGGCCCGCGGCCCGCGGTCGCCTGCGCCGCGGTCGCCTGTCCCGCGGTCGGGCTTCGTTACTTCACTACGAGCGAGGACCACGACTGAACCCACTGCTCACGGTTCTCGGCGATCTTGTCGGGGGCGACGGTCTCCGGCTTGTCGACGACCGCGCCGAACGTGGTGAACAGCTCGGGCAGCTTCGCCCCCTCGACCACCGGGTTGACGAACATGTTCAGCGGCATGTCCTCCTGGAACTGCCGGGAGACCAGGAAGTCCAGCAGCGCCTTGCCGCCCTCCTCGTTCTTCGCGCCGTCGAGCAGTCCGGCGAACTCGATCTGACGGAAGCAGGTACCCGTGGCGACACCCGTGGGCGCCTCCTTCGGCTGCGGCTTCGCGAACAGCACCTCGACCGGCGGGCTGGAGGCGTACGAGACGACGAGGGGCCGGTCCGCCTTGGCCTTCTTGCCGCCGGCCGAGCCGGAGAACTCCTCGTTGTACGCCTGCTCCCAGCCGTCGACAACCTTCACGCCGTTGGCCTTGAGCTTCTTCCAGTAGTCCTGCCAGCCGGCGTCCCCGTACTTCCCGACGCTGCCGAGCAGGAAGCCCAGGCCGGGCGAGGACGTCGCCGCGTTCTCGGTCACGAGCAGGTTCCTGTACGCGGGCTTGATCAGGTCGTCGAACGACTGCGGCGGCGCCAGCTTCTTGTCCGCGAAGTACTTCTTGTCGTAGTTGACGCAGATGTCGCCGGTGTCGACCGGCGTGACCCGGTGCTTGTCCTTGTCGAGCTGCATCTCGTCCCGCACCTGGCCGAGGCCCTTGGCCTCGTACGGCGTGAAGAGACCGTTGTCGAGCGCACGGGAGAGCAGGGTGTTGTCGACGCCGAAGAAGACGTCGCCCTGCGGGGAGCCCTTGGTCAGGATCTCCTTGTTGAGCGCGGCGCCGGCGTCACCGCTCTTGAGCACCTTGACCGTGTAGCCGGTCTGCCGGGTGAACTCCTTCAGCACGGCGTCGGACGCGGCGAAGGAGTCGTGGCTGACGAGGGTCACGGTCTTGGACTTCGTGGCGCCGGTCGAGGAGTCGTCGGACTCTCCGCCGCAGGCCGCGAGGGTGCTCACGCCTATCGCCGCGGCCAGCGCGGTGACCGTGATCTTCCTGGTGGTGCTCACTGAATTCCTCCTGGGGGTGACCAGGAAGAGACGCGGCCCTGCCCGGTCTCCGAGGAGATCCGGGCAGGGCGCAACAGCTTGAGTAGCGACCGAACTTCCTACCCAGAATGACCTGGGCAAGGTTCAGAGGGTCTGCGGCCTGACGGTGCCGCACTCTCAGCGCTGTGGCGCTCCCCTGTCGGAATATGAAAATGTCCGAGCCCAGCCTACAAGGTCACCGCTCGGAGGCCGCGAGCTGTCCACAGGCTCCGTCGATCTCCTGACCACGGGTGTCACGGACGGTCACCGGAACACCATGGGCGGCGATCGCGTCGACGAACGCCTTCTCGTCCTCGGGACGGGAGGCCGTCCACTTGGACCCGGGCGTCGGGTTGAGCGGGATCAGGTTCACATGGACCCGCTTGCCCTTGAGCAGCCGGCCGAGCAGATCACCGCGCCACGCCTGGTCGTTGATGTCGCGGATCAGTGCGTACTCGATGGAGATGCGACGGCCCGACTTCTCGGCGTACTCCCAGGCGGCGTCCAGCACCTCACGCACCTTCCAGCGCGTGTTGACCGGGACGAGGGTGTCACGCAGCTCGTCGTCCGGGGCGTGCAGCGAGACGGCGAGACGGCACTTGAAGCCCTCGTCGGCGAAGCGCAGCATCGCGGGCACCAGACCGACGGTCGACACGGTGATCCCGCGCTGCGACAGCCCGAGCCCGTCCGGCTCGGGGTCGGTGAGCCGCCGTACGGCGCCGACGACACGCTTGTAGTTCGCGAGGGGCTCGCCCATCCCCATGAAGACGATGTTCGACAGCCGCGCGGGACCCCCCGGCACCTCGCCGTCGCGCAGGGCACGCATGCCGTCGACGATCTGGTGGACGATCTCGGCGGTCGACAGATTGCGGTCGAGCCCGGCCTGCCCGGTGGCACAGAAGGGACAGTTCATACCGCAGCCGGCCTGCGACGAGATGCACATGGTGACGCGGTCCGGGTAGCGCATCAGCACGGACTCGACGAGCGTCCCGTCGTGCAGGCGCCACAGCGTCTTGCGCGTGGTGTCGTCGTCACAGGAAATGTGCCGCACGACGGACATCAGATCGGGCAGCAGCTCGGAGGCGAGCTTCTCGCGCGAGGCGGCCGGGATGTCGGTCCACTGGGCGGGTTCATGGGCGAACCGCGCGAAGTAGTGCTGCGAGAGCTGCTTGGCGCGGAAGGGCTTCTCGCCGATCGCGGCGACGGCGTCCTTGCGCTCGGCGGGCGTGAGGTCGGCAAGGTGCCGCGGGGGCTTCTTGGCTCCGCGGGGCGCGACGAAAGTGAGTTCTCCGGGCTTGGGCATGGTGGTACCAGTGTCGCAGACGGGTTGCAGTGGCCCGGTCCGGTCGCCCGCGGAGGAGGACGGGCCCCTCCAGGCCGGTGTTGTCGGTGCCCAGACGGCCCACGGACGGCCCGGCTCCCGGTCCACAGGCGCCGACACGGCCGGGCGTGCCCCCGTGCAGGGTGGCGATCGAGCAGTCGCGACCGCCCGGGAGGGAAGCCCGGATGCCGGGCTTGAAGCTGCCGCAGCGGCAGCCTCTACCGTCCTGAGCAGGGCCGGAAGGACCGGCCCGATGAGTCCGGCGAGGGAGGCGGGCGATGGCCTGGCCGATCGCGGAGGTCGCCCGGATGTCGGGCGTCACGGCACGACCCTTCGGCACGACGACGAGGTCGGGCTGCTGCTCCCGCGTGGATCGGGACGAACGGCACCGCTACGGCGTACGTCACCGCTCGCCTGTGCCGAAGCGGGCGGGCGGGGCGCCGGGGGTGGTGCCCGGGCCCGGCAGGCACGCGAGCCCCGCGGACAGGCGAGAAGGCCAGATCGCACCCCCGTACGACCTGGCCTTCTCTCCGGTGAGCCGACCGTCCGCTCAGCAGACAGGCACTCCCGGGACCTGGTTGTCCGGTGAGCTCAGGTAGATGTTGGTCATGTAGCCGCCGTACTGCGGCAGGTACGCCCACCAGTCGTTCAGGTAGGGCGGCACGCTGACCTGCTGGCCGCGCTTCTGGCAGCCGACAAGGACTTCCACCCCGGCCGGGAGCGTGGTGAGCGGCGACGCCGTGGTGGTCGCCTGGGTACGGAGGCGGACTCCGCTGCCCCAGGTGCCGATCCAGGTGCCCGCCGGGCGGGAGGCGCCGGGCACGTTCAGTGACCGGGTCAGCCGGCCCAGGTCCGTGTAGGCCTTGCCGTACGCGGTGCCGCTCGGGTGCAGGGTGTACGCGGCCACGATGGAACGGTCACCGGAGCCGACGACGCCCGTCGTGTGCAGCGCCGGGCGGGACAGGTCCACGGCGTTGATCCCCGCGGCCGACCGGACGGCGGTCGCGGCCGCGGCCGTCTGCTTGCCGGAGCCGGCCGGTGCCTTCGCGGCCGCCCCCGCGGGAGCCGTGCAGCCGCCCGAGCTGAAGCCCGACCAGCCCTGCTTCACGGCCCAGGGCCGGTTGAACGCTCCGGCGATGCCGAAGTGCTGGTCGTAGCCGTCGGTGGCGCAGCGCGTCGACTGGCGCAGGTTGCCCATCATGTAGTCGCGTACGGACGCCGGGGCGGAGTCCAGCAGATAGCGGTAGATCTTCACGGTGTCGCGGGCGGACAGGGCCGTGTAGCCCCAGAAGCCGGGGTGGCTCGCCGGGGGCCGGGCGGTGTCGGTGAGGCCGAGGCGCGGCACCATGCGGTCGATGATCGCGCCGCCGCCGTTGTTCGCCCAGAACGTGCTGGCCGCGTTGTCGTCGCTGCTCCGCAGCATCGCGTCCACACGGGCCCGGTCGGTCGCCGAGAGATCACCGGGCTGGCGGTTCCACAGCAGGTCGAGCGCGATGAGCAGCTTCACCACGGACGCCGACCGGAACTGGGCGGCGCTGTTCACCTGCTCGGTGAAGGTGCCCGTCTGCCGGTCGAAGACCGCGACGCCGGCCGTGACCCCCGCGGGCACGTCGACCTGGGCCGCGCGGGGCGCCGGCTTCTCGGGCGGCGCGGCGGACGCCGCCGAGGTGGTGGACATCAGCGCCGCCAGGCCCACCGACAGCAGCCCGGCCCAGGTGGCGCGGCGGGCCGTCCGGGATCCCGGGGCTCTCGTGTCCCCGGTACGGCGTGAGCGGCGTGGCAGAGCGCGGACGAGTCCGGATCCGGGATGACGGGCCATGGTGGTGGTACCTCCGAGAGGTGAAGCCGATGCCGGCATGAGTGCGGGATCGGGGAGAGGGGTGTGGGCGAGGTCGGGAGCGGGTCCGCGGGCGGGGTCGCTCGGAGGGTCGTGGGCGGGGCCCCGCGTGAGATCACGGGCAGCGCCGGCCGAGCGGCGGGGCCGGCCCGCGTCGTACCGACGCGTCACGGCCCGTAGCACTGCGGGACGCCGGGCAGCCAGTTGTCCGGGTGCGAGATCCAGTAGCTCGCCATCCACCCGTCGAAGCCCCGGGTCCGGTTCTCCACGAACACCCAGTTCGGGTTGGTGCCGACCGTCTCGCCCCGCGTCTGGCACGTCACTTCGAGCTGATCGCCCGGCTGCGCCTGGCCGATCACCCGCGGGCAGTTGCCGGGCGAGGGGAACTCGGGGCAGCGGAAGCCCGGGGCTGAGTCCTTGCGGACGTTCACATCCGTCGCCCAGGTGGTGAAGACCGGGCCCGCGGCCCGCTGTTCGGCAGTCGCCTGGGCGGGCGCGGCGCCCACGGTCACGGCGAGCGCGCACAACAGTGCCGCCGCGCCGCCCAGTCGGGCGCCGCGCCTCGCTGACTTGTTCAACATGTCGTCCCCTTCGGACCGTTCGGACGCGTGCCCGTCCCGGGCTCGTGGTCGCTCAGGTGCGTTGCCCGCACCACCGGGGGGACGGGTGCGCGCGCCGCGCCGTATGAGGACGGGGCGAAGAAACATTTGCTCCCGGGACGGTCATACGCCGAGGCACCGGGTCCCGTCTGTGAGGCGGAAGCGGATGCCACCGGGCCGCGAGCGACGAGCCCGGTTCTGACCTGACGAGGGGTTCACCATGATGTGGTCACGCAAGAGCTCGGACCGGCGCGGCAGCACCATCGCCCGCCGTGGGCTGCGCGCGGCGGGAGTGGCCGCGGTCATCCCGACGGCGTTTCTGCTGGGGGCTCAGCCCGCCGCGGCCCACCCGCCGTCGGGGTCGGTCCACGTGTGGGGCAGCGACGTGCGGGTGCGCAGCTGCCAGAGCACGTCGTGCGACCTCGCCACGACGGAACGGCTCACCAATGTGCGGGTCAAGGCGTACTGCCAGGTCGACAACGGCGAGAAGGGCCGGGTGACCGACGGGCCCTACACCAACACCTACTGGGTGCAGGTCATCACTCCCGGCAGGACCCTTGGCTGGATCTCCGCCGTGTACGTCAGCGGAGGCAGCAACAACGGCCCGGTGCCCGGTGCTCCGGTGGACTCGCCGAGCGACCCGACCATCGACTGCGAGTACATCTGATCTGCGCCCGCCTCCGTGCGGTGAGCAACACGTGCCCCCGGTACCGCCGTTCACGGCGGTACCGGGGGCAACTTCTTGCCCGGGTCCGTCATATGGCGTAGCGCCGCTTCCGGTCTCACAGGCAGAGCCCCACACGCATATCAAGGAGTCCACCATGTTCCTGCGCAGCGCCCGTCTCACCGCCGCCGGTCTCGCGGTGGGTACCGCCCTCACCCTGTTCGGCGGGGCCGGTACCTCCCAGGCGGCCCCCGGCGTCTCCCAGGCGGCTCCCGCCACGGTCCAGGCGTCCCCGATCCTGCAGCCGAACAGCAACATCAGGACCGGGCCCGGTACGTCGTACAGAATCCTCAACACCAGCGGGCCGGAGGGGGCCCCGGGACAGGCGAAGTGCTACGCCCGCGGTGAGCGCGTCACGGCCGGCGGATACACCACGGACGTCTGGTACCAGGTCACTGTCCACTTCCCCGGGCATACCTACTACTTCGTGTGGGCCTGGGGCGGCAACGTCAACGTCGGCGCGGATCCCGCCCCCGGCCTCGAGGTCTGCCCCTCCTGACCTCACCCCGCCACGCACGTCGCCCCCGGCACCGTGTCCAACGGTTCCGGGGGCGAAGTGCGTTACACGCAGAGGGTGTTCAGCAGATCGGCAGACCTGAGTCACGCTCGTCGTCGCCACCGCCGACGAGGAAGATCTCGCTCATGTACGACGACGGCGCCATGCCCATGGCCGGCGTCTTGATCCACCAGGTGTGCCAGTAGCCGCCGTAGGTGGCACGTCCGCCCTTGACCTGGCAGACGGCGCGGATGAACCCGTCATCGGGGGACTTCGCGCTCACCGGGGCGTTGGGGTCGGGGGCCGATCGCAGATTGATGTCGGTCCCCCACATCGGGCACTTGTAGGTGCCCGGGTAGCCGGGGTAGGGGGTGCAGGGCGCGGAGTCGGCGGCCTGCGCGGGTGCGGTGAAACCGGGAGCGAGGAGCATCACGGCGGCGAGAGCTGCCGCCGCGATGCCCCTCGAACCGGCGCTGGTGCCGGTCAGCACGTGGGGACTCCCGGCAGCCAGGCGTCCTTGTGGTCGATGTAGATGTTGGTGATGAAGCCGCCGAGCGCCGGGATGTAGGCCCACGCGTCGTTGCTGTAGCCCTCGGCGGTGACCATGTCTCCGCGCTTCTGGCAGGTGACGTTGACGGGGGTCGGCCCGGTCAGGGTGCGCACGACTGCCGCGTTCAGCTTGGCGTCGGTCCGTACACGTACGGACGTGCCCCAGGTGGTGAAGTTGGTGCCGGGGTTGCCTCCGCCCGGGGTGCACGGCAGGCTCACGCCGCGCTCCGCGAGATACGGGCCGGGGTTCATGCCGCGCGTGCTGGACGTGGAGCTGTGCGCCTCGAAGTGGAGGTGCGGGCCGGTGGACTGGCCCTCCGAGCCCATCCGCGCGATCAGCTGGCCGCCGCTCACCCGCTGGTTGACGGACACGAGCCGCTCGTACATGTGGCCGTACTCGGTGACCGTGCCGTCGTCGTGCCTGATCCGGATCCACTGGCCGTAACCGCTGGCGGTGCCGGAGACGATGACGGTGCCCGCGCCGGTGGAGTAGATGGGCGTGCCCCGGGTGTTGGCGATGTCGACGCCGTCGTGGCCGGAGTGCCAGCCCTGCGTGACGGTGCCGGCGGTCGGGCAGGAACCGGCGTAACCGGCGGGCTGGGCCGGCGCGGCCTCGGCCGTGGCGGCGGAGAGCGGGACCAGCGCGGACGCGACGGCCGCGGCGGCGAGCAGACCGAGGGACTTGGTGCGGTTGATCACGGGCATGACGAATCTTCCTCCGAACAGGGATGGGAAAAGGGTGGGTCGAGGTTCAGTGACGCCGGCGGGCGCCGCTCAGCACGTCGGGACGCCGGGAAGCCAGGCGGCCGGGTCGTCGATGTAGATGTTCGAGATCCACGCCTTGTACTTGGGCAGGTACGACCAGACGTTGTTGGTGTAGCCCTCGGCGGTGACGGTCTCCCCGTAGGCCTGGCACAGGACGTCGACGGCCGTGGGACCGGGCAGACGGGTCACCGGCGGCTTGCCCGTGCCGGCCTCCGGGCGCAGGCCCACGCCCGTGCCCCAGGTCATGAAGCGCTTGGTGTTCGCCGGGGGCTGCTCGTTGTTGGTGATGCGCAGGGCGCCCGCGTACTGGGCGTTCAGCCGTACGTCACTGACCATCACCACGGTCCCGGACTCCCGGGCCTCGACCATCTTGCCGTTGCCGAGGTAGATGGCGATGTGGTGCACGGTGTCGTGATTGCCGGGGCTCGACGCCCACAGGAGCAGGTCGCCCGGTTCCAGCGGGGCGAGGCCCTGCTCGCGGGTGAAGCGGGCACTGGCACCGCTCCACTTGGCCTGGTTCCACGAGCCCTCGGGCAGTGCGATCCCCGCTCCCTGCCAGGCCGCGTACTGCACCAGGTGCGAGCAGTCGAAGCCCTTCACCTTGCTGTCGTGCGCACCGGGACCGCCGCCGGGATAGTCCTGGCCGAACGTCGGGCCGTGGATCGAGCCTCCGCCCCAGGAGTACGGCATCCCCAGCTGCGAGCAGGCGGCGTTCACGATGGCCGTGGCCTGGGCGGACGCCCCGGTCAGAGGACGGCAGTCCGCGGCGGCGGTCACGGTCCGGGCCTGCTGCGGTGAGTCGGCGACGGCCACGCCGGTGGTACCGACGGCGGCGAGCAGAACTCCGCCCGCCACCGTCACCAGCGTCCGATTCATGCGGCGCACGTGTGTTCCCCCTCGTCTCGGTTCCACTGCTTGCGGCTGAACTGGAGGCAGCATGCGGTCCCGCTGCCCTCGTTCGTCGTAGCCGGTGCCGGTGCGCGGTTCGTGGCGCCGGCCTTCAGTGAGGGGACGGGATCGGGGACCGTTGTGTATGCGTCGAGAGCGGCACGAATTTTCGCGAGCCCCCGCATCCGGTTGCGCTGCACGGTTCCGCGATGCGCGCCGAGTCGCTGACCTGCGACGTCATGGCTCAGGCCTTCGAGATCGATGAGGATGACGGCGGCCGCCTCCTTGGGTGACAGATGCCGCAGCAGGGCGACCGTCACCGCCTCCGCCTCGCGTGAGGCGAGCCCGCCGTCCCAGCTCTGCTCGGGCAGCCGGTCGGTGCACCGCTCGCGCCGGGAGGGGTGCAGCCACGCGTCGCGCAGCAGGTTCAGCGCGGCGGCGCAGGTGTAGGCGTACGGGTGCCGCTGACGGGCCAGGGTCTGGGCGCGGGCGCGGCGGGACAGCCGCAGATACGTCTCCTGGAGCAGGTCGTCGGCGTCGTGCGGGTTGCCGGTCAGGGCCAGCAGGCGGCGGCGCAGCTTCGGCATGACTGCCGTGAAGGCCTCGTCGAACTCGGCGGCGGTCATCCGTTCGGCGCCCGCGAGGAGTTCGGGGGCGAGCTGCTCGGCGCGCGTGGTCTTCGGGGCGGTCGTCGTCGCCGCGTCCGACGGCACCGCGTTGGCCGCATCGGTGGCGGTCGTCGGCCCCGTGGTCTTCGAGACGGCGGTCGTCGTCGCCGCTGTCGTGGTCGTCGCTGTCGTGGGCGTCGTCGTCGTCGCGGTCGTGGTCGTGGTCGCGGTCGTCGTGACGGTGGTCGGTGAAGGCGAGATGCAGGTGCTGCTTTCCACGTACTTCCCCCGTGTGGTGTCGTCATGGTGCGTTCCGGCGTCTGCCGGTGTGGTTCGTCGGCTCGATGCGTGGTGGTGCGTGGGGTGGCGGAGAAGGTCCTCGGACGGGCGCCGGAGGCGCGGAGTGCGTCAGCCCCGCGTTATGGGTCCGTACCTGGCCGCCGGCTCTCCGCTGAGCAGCGCCCAGTACCGGTCGCCGTACGACCAGTGCCACCATTCGGTGGGGTAGTTGACGAAGCCCCCTGCGGTCATGGCCCGGCACATCAGCTCCCGGTGGGCGCGGGGCTCACCGGTGATGCGCGGCGCGGCCGTACGGCAGCCGCCTTCGCTCTCCTCCGGAGTGGCGTTCACCTCGGTACCCAGCGCGAGTTCGACGCCGTCCTCGGTGCACAGAGTCAGATCGACCGCACCGCCGCTGACGTGCGGGGCGACCTCCGGCGGGGAGATGTACGCGCTCGTCAGCTCACGCACCCGGTCGGGTGACGCGTCCGGCTCGGCCGCCCGCATGACGGCGGCGTACTCCTGGAAGTAGCGGCCCTGGAGCTGAGGCGGGCGGAAGCCCTCCACCAGCAGCAGGCGGATGCCCGTGGGCAGCTCGTCCTGGGCGATGAGCAGCCGGCGCACCACGTCCGCCCGCAGATGGGCGTACGAGCCGTCGCCGTCGGCCTGTCGCGCGTCGACGCGCAGTCCGGCGACCTCGCGCACATCGACCAGCGGCTCGCCGTTGTCCACGACGGGCGTTGCGGCGACTCGGCGGTCCGAGAGCAGGATGATCTCTGTCACGCTCACCAGCGTGCCCGGGGGCCCTGCAGAAGCGATGCAGATCCTCTGCAGACCCCTCTGCATCACGTGGTGCACGCCTGCCGGGTCCCGCGGGAGGGCATGCGGGAGACGCCGTGCAGGACTGTGCGGAAGACCCTCGGGCGGTGTCGGCCCCGGTCAGGAAGACGGGCCCCGGCCGGCCTCGGGCGCATCGGCCGTCTCGGCGGCGACCGATTCGGTGGCCTCCCGGCTGCCGAGCTCCCGGAACACCTCGAGTGCCTCGGCCCGCGCGGCCCGGGCCGCCTGTGCGTCACCCCTGCCGGCGGCCGCCGCCCCCAGGTCCCTCACCGTACGGGCCCGCCACAGCGGCAACTGGAGCTTCTCCCACAGGACGATCGAACGCTGAAGCTCCGCCTCCGCCGCGTCCCACTCCCCCGCCGCGAGGTGCCACTCGCCGAGCGACCGCAGGACCAGCGCCTCGCCGAACAGGTCCTGGCGCTCACGGGTCACCTCCAGGCACCGTTCGAGCTGTTCCCTCGCTTCGGGCAGCCGGCCCTGCCTCAGGTGGACCTTGGCCAGTGACTGACCGGCGTACATCGAGCCGAAGGTGTCCCCGGTCTGCTCGAAGATGTCCAGGGAGCGCGACAACATCCGCTCGGCGTCGTCCAGTTCGCCCCTGGCCCGGTGGCACAGACCGAGGGAGCGCAGGGTCAGCCCCTCGCCGTGCCGGTCGTTCACTTCCCGGTACAGCTCAAGGGCCAGGGACAGTTCGTCCCAGGCCTCGGCGTACCGGCCCAGATCGCGGTGCACACTGCCGATGCCGTAGTGCAATTGGGCCACCGCGGTGGTGTCGGCCAGTTCCTCGCACACCTCGAGCGCCCGTCCCAGCAGCTCCAGGGCTTCGGTGAACCGCGCCTGTTCGCGGCGCGCCGAGCCCATGCCGGCGAGGGCGCCCGCGCGACCGCGCGCGTCACCCGCCTCCTCGAACAGCCGCAGTGCGTCCTTGAAGTACGCGTACGCGGCCTCGAAGCTGTCCTGTTCGAGGCGGAGTTGGCCCAGTCCGCTGAGCAGCCACGCCTCGCCCTCGGCATCGCCGCCGCGGCGGACCGCCTCCAGGGCGACGGTGTGCGAACGCGACCAGGCGTCGAACTGGTTGTAGAGCGCCGCCGAGCTCGCCATCAACACGGCCGCGAGGTCGCGCGCCGCCCGGGCCAGTCCGTGGTCCGCGCAGTGCGTGACGGCCGCGACCAGACAGGGCTGTTCGGCCGCGAACCAGGCGGCGGGCCTGGCCAGCAGTTCCCGTACGACGAACGGGTCCAGGGTCACCTCCGCGCTCTCGCCGGCGAAGAGCCGTGCGGCGCCGCCCGGCCCGCGCGCCGCCGCTTCCTTCGCCAGCGACAGCCAGCAGGCGACCAGTCGCAGGACGGCGTCCTCGCGCGCTTGCTCGGTCTCCTCGGTCAGACAGCGCTCGCGGGCGTGCTCACGGGCCAGATCATGGATGCGGTACCGGGTCTGCCCCGTCTCGTCGACCCCGACGAGGTCGATGAAGTGGCAGTCCACCAGGCGCTCGACGGCCTCCTCGGCCTCGTCGACGCCCACGTCCAGGAGCGGGGCCGCGACCCATGCGGCGAAGTCCGGCAGATCCATCAGCGCCAGTCGGCGCAGCGCGCGGCGCTCCTGCCCTCCGAGGTCCGCGTATCCGAGCTCCAGACTGGCCCTCAACTCCAGGTCACCTGCCTGGAGTTCGTCGAGCCGGCGACGCTCGTCGCGCAGCCGGGCGGCGAGCCGGGCGGGTGTCCAGTGCGGGCGGGCGGCGAGCCGGGCGCCCGCGATGCGTACCGCCAGGGGCAGCCTGCCGCACAGCGCGACGATCTCGGCGACCTGCCCCGGCTCGGCGGTGGCCCTCCCGGGTCCGGCGACCTTGGCCATCAGGGCCAGCGCCTCCTGCTCTCCGGGGGCCGCGAGGTCCAGATGGGCCGCCCCTTCGAGCGCGACCAGCCGCCGCCGGCTGGTGATCAGCACGGCGGAGCCGGATCCCGGCGGCAGAAGAGGCCGCAGCAGGGTCTCGCCGACAGCGTTGTCCAGGATGAGGAGTATCCGGCGGCGGGCGATGTGCGTGCGATACAGCCCGACCAGATCCTCCAGGTCACCGGGCAGTGCGTCGGGGTCGGCCCCGAGGGCTCGCAGCAGCCTCGCGAGGGCGTCGGCGGTCTGCACGGGCGCGGAGTCCGACGCGCGCAGATCCAGGAACAGCTGCCCGTCGGGGAAGAGCGCCGCCAGACGGTGGCCGATGTGCACGGCGAGCGTCGTCTTGCCCATCCCGGAACGCCCCGAGATCACCCCGATCGGTGGCGCGGTGCTCGCGGGATCGTTGACTCTGTCCAGCAGGGTGGTGGCCCAGGCGATCTGTTCGCTCCGGCCGACGAAGTCGGAGACGTCGGGCGGCAGATGGGACGGCGTGGGGTGCCCGGGGGCATCCGGCACCGTCTCCCGGCGTACGGCCTCGCGCGGTACGGCCTGGCGAGCGCCGGCCTGACGGGGTAAGGCCTCGCGTGGGACGGTCTGCCGCGCTGTCGCCTCGTGCGGCGCGCGCTCGGCGCGCGGCTCGGTCCCGGCGGGGCCGGACTCCGGCCCGACGGCCAGCAGCGCCGTGTCACCGGTGAGCAGGGCCTGGTGCAGCGCACGCAGGTCCGGACCGGGGTCGATCCCCAGCTCCGTACGCAGCAGTTCGCGCCCCTCCTGGTAGGTCCGCAGGGCGTCGGGCACCCGCCCGGTCCGGAACAGCGCGGTCATCAGCTGCCCCCGGGGCTGCTCCCGCAGCGGGTGGGCGGCCACATGTGCGAGCAGCTCCGCGACGAGTTCCGCCCGGCACCCGAGGGTGAGTTCCGCGGCGAACCTCGCCTCCTGGGCCACCAACCGCAGTTCGGCCAGACGCGCGGCCTCGATCCGTGCGAAGGACTGGTCGAGACCCTCCAGCGCGTCCTGCCCCCGCCACAGACCCATGGCGTCCCGCAGGATCTCCACGGCCTCGGCGGCCCGCCCCTCGGAGGCCGTACGCCGGCCGAGCGCGAGCGCCTCCTCGAACCGGTGGGCATCGATGCGAGACGGCGGGAAGGCTGCGAGATAGCCGGGCGACCGGGTCTGAATCGCGGTGTCGCCCCCCGCCCCGGCCAGCGCCCGGCGCAGTGCCGACACATGCGAGGCGACGAGGGCCCGCGCGGTGACGGGCGCCTGCTCCTCCCAGACCAGGTCCACGAGGCGGTCGGTGGAAAGCACCTCACCGAGATTGACGACGAGAGCCGCGAGAATCGCCGTGGGTTTCGGGCCGCTCAGCGGAATGCGCCGATGTCCGTCCCACACCTCGGCCGGGCCCAGAAGGCGCACCTCCAACGTCGTCCTCCGATGTCGCGGCCCCTCACTTGCGGTGCCAACGATATTCGGTGGGAAGGTGCTGGACACGACTGTTACCGGACTGCCTGCGACGACTTCGGCAGCCCGGTGACCTGTTTGTTGCGTCGCCACGGCCCTCGGTCTCGGGAAGAGGTTGCTCGCAATCGGGAATGGGCCGTGATTCCGCTCGGGGAAGGGACGGGACTCACGCTGTCCCCGTATGAGTGAGCCGGGAAGAAACTTCTCCGTTGACGAGGAATTCCGGGCGGACACGAGAGAGGCCCCCTTCCGGAACGTTTCCGGAAGGGGGCCTGTCACTGCCTCGGAACAGCAGGGCGTCGGCTGCGGGTCAGCCGCTTCCCACGAAGATCACCAGCAGGAGCCACACCACGGGCGCCGTCGGCAGCAGGGAGTCGAGCCGGTCCATGATGCCGCCGTGCCCCGGCAGGAGCGTGCCCATGTCCTTGATGCCGAGGTCCCGCTTGATCATCGACTCACCCAGGTCACCGAGGGTGGCGCTGGCCGCGACCGCGAAGCCCAGCAGCAGGCCCTGCCACCAGGTGCCGTCGTCGATGAGGAACTGCATGCACAGCGCACCTGCCGCCATCGCGAACGTGACCGCGCCCAGCAGCCCTTCACGGGTCTTCCCGGGGCTGATGCGGGGCGCCAGCTTGTGCTTCCCGAAGCGCCAGCCCACGGCGTACGCGCCGGTGTCGCTGACCACCGTGAGCACGAGGAACATCAGCACGCGCTCCGCGCCGTCGTCGGCGGTGAGCATCATCGCCACGAACGTCGCGAGGAAGGGGACGTAGAACGCGGCGAACACACCCGCGGTGACGTCCTTCAGATATCCCTCGGGAGGCTCGGTCATCCGCCAGACCAGCACCGCCAGCGCGGTGAGGGCCATGGCGACCCAGGCACCCTCGGCTCCGCGCACATAGCCGGCCACCACCATGGCCGCTCCGCCGACCGCGAGCGGCACCAGCGGGGCCTTGATCTGCTTGCGCTCCTCGAGCCGGGACGTCAGTTCCCACAGCCCGACCACGACGGCGACCGCTATCACGCCGACGAACACGGCCTTGACGATGAAGAGCGACGCCACGATCACCGCGCCCAGACCGACGCCGACCCCTATGGCCGCCCTCAGGTCACGCCCGGCCCGCTTCCTCTGCGGCGGTTCGGGCGCCGGCTGCGGGGTGGGCATGGGCTCCTGCGGAATCTCGTCCCGGAACAGGGGGCCACTCAGTGGAGCGGCCCCCCGGTCGAGGTCGTTGCGCTCGTCGCGGTCGTCACGGTCTTCGGCGTCTCTACCTGCGTCGGGAAAGTCCGGCACGATGGGCATGGGCCGAGTCTGCTGTGCGTCATGCTCATCGTATGCGGGACCCGCCGGGGCAGGCCCCTGGTCGGGGGGCAGCCATTCTCCGACGTACCTGGCTCTCTGCGGAGCCCCCCAGGAAGAGTCGTTCATCAGACCTCGAGCAGCTCGGCTTCCTTGTGCTTGAGCAGCTCGTCCACCTGCGCGACGTACTTCGCGGTGGTGTCGTCGAGCTCCTTCTCCGCACGGCGGCCCTCGTCCTCGCCGACCTCGCCGTCCTTGATCAGCTTGTCGATGGCTTCCTTGGCCTTGCGGCGCACCGAGCGGATCGAGATCTTCGAGTCCTCGGCCTTGCTCTTGGCCACCTTGATGTACTCGCGGCGGCGCTCCTCCGTGAGCTCGGGGAACACCACACGGATGATGTTGCCGTCGTTGCTGGGATTGACGCCCAGGTCGGAGTCGCGGATGGCCTGCTCGACATTGCGCAGCGCGGTCTTGTCGAACGGGGTCACCACGGCCATCCGCGGCTCCGGCACCGAGAACGAGGCCAGCTGGTTGATCGGGGTCAGCGCACCGTAGTAGTCGGCCACGATCTTGTTGAACATCGCCGGGTGCGCACGTCCGGTGCGGATCGCGGCGAAGTCATCCTTGGCGACCAGGACGGCCTTCTCCATCTTCTCCTCGGCCTCGAGGAGGGTCTCTTCGATCACCACTTGCTCCTGCGTGTCTTGAGTGGGCCCGGCATGCAACTGGGCTGGGCGGAACCTGTGTCGCGTCTTCCCCTGCACGGTGTCCGACCGGCAGGGCTTTGTCTATCCCCGGAGGGACGCCCCGGGTCAGCCCCGGGTGCCCTGGTCGCTCACGAGAGTCCCGATCTTCTCACCCTTGACGGCCCGCGCGATATTGCCTTCGGTGAGGAGTTCGAAGACGAGGATCGGAAGGGCGTTGTCGCGGCAGAGGGTGACCGCCGTGGCGTCCGCGACCTTGAGGTTGCGGGTGATCACCTCGCCGTACTCCAGCGCGTCGAACTTCACCGCGTCCGGGTTGGTCTTGGGGTCGGAGTCGTAGACACCGTCGACACCGTTCTTGCCCATCAGCAGGGCCTCGGCGTCGATCTCCAGGGCGCGCTGCGCGGCGGTGGTGTCGGTGGAGAAGTACGGCATGCCCATACCGGCGCCGAAGATCACGACGCGCCCCTTCTCCAGGTGGCGCACGGCGCGCAGCGGGATGTACGGCTCCGCGACCTGGCCCATGGTGATGGCGGTCTGGACACGGGAGTCGATGCCCTCCTTCTCCAGGAAGTCCTGGAGAGCGAGGCAGTTCATGACCGTGCCGAGCATGCCCATGTAGTCGGAGCGGGCCCGGTCCATGCCGCGGACCTGCAGTTCTGCGCCGCGGAAGAAGTTTCCGCCGCCGATGACGACCGCGATCTCGGCGCCGTCGCGTACCACGGCGGCGATCTCGCGGGCGATGGCGTGCACGACGTCGGGGTCGACGCCGAGACCCCCACCGCCGGAGAACGCCTCACCGGACAGCTTCAGCATGAAGCGTCCGGCCTTCTTGTCGTCGTGGTCGCTCTTGTCGCCGGTTGCCTGGTTGGCGTCCGCGCCCTTGTTCATGGAGATCTCCTCGTGCACATACGAGAAGGCCATTGCCGGTGGGTCTGTTTCCCTGTCGGCAATGGCCTCCTCGTCAGATCTGCGGTCGTCCGGCGCTGCAACGCAGTGGTGCCGTCAGGCACGCGCGGCCGATGACTGCGTAGGAAACCCTATCGGGCTCCCGTGGCGATCGCGTACTTGCTCAGGCGCCGACGCGGATGCGCGCGAAGCGCTTCAGCGTGACACCGGCCTCGTCCAGAACCTTCTGGACGGACTTCTTGTTGTCCTTCGCGAACGGCTGGTCGAGGAGGGTGACCTCCTTGAAGAAACCGTTGACGCGACCCTCGACGATCTTCGGGAGGGCGGCCTCGGGCTTGCCCTCCTCACGCGAGGTGGCCTCGGCGACGCGACGCTCGTTCTCGACGACGTCGGCCGGGACCTCGTCGCGGTTGAGGTACTTCGGCGCGAACGCGGCGATGTGCTGCGCGACGTCCTTGGCGATCTGGGCGTTCTCCTTGTCGAGCTCGACCAGCACGCCGACCTGCGGCGGGAGGTCGGGCATCGTGCGGTGCATGTAGACACCGACGTACGCACCGGAGAACTGCGCGAAGCGGTCCAGGACGATCTTCTCGCCCAGGTTGGCGTTGGCCTCGTCGACGTACGCCTGGACGGTCTTGCCGGCCTCGATCTCGGAGGCGAGCAGCGCGTCGAGGTCGGCCGGGGAGGTGGCGGCGACGTGCGCGGCGAGGGAGTTGGCGACGGCCTGGAACTTGTCACCCTTGGCGACGAAGTCCGTCTCGCACTTCAGCTCGAGCAGGACACCGGAGGTCTTGTCCTCGGAGATGAGGGAGACGACGGCGCCGTTCTCGGCGTTGCGGCCCTCGCGCTTGGCGACGCCCTTCTGGCCCTTGACGCGAAGGAGCTCGACGGCCTTGTCGACGCTGCCTTCGGCCTCGTCGAGTGCCTTCTTGCAGTCCATCATGCCGGCGCCGGTGAGCTCGCGGAGCTTCTTGACGTCAGCGGCGGTGTAGTTCGCCATGTCCTTGAATCTCTCTCGAAAGTCGAAAGTCGAAGATCTACGGGTGAGCGGCGGGGGCCGGCGCTTGTGGCACCGTCCCCCGCCGTTCACCTACCGAAGCTGTGCGGTTCAGGCCTGCTCGGCGTCAGCCGGCTTGTCGGCCTCGGCGGCGGGGGCCTCGGCGGGCTTCTCAGCCTCGTCGGCCGCGGCCTCGGCCGGCTTGTCGGCCTCGGCAGCCGGGGCCTCGGCGGGCTTCTCAGCCTCGTCGGCCTTCTTCTCGCCCTCGAGGAGGTCGCGCTCCCACTCGGCGAGGGGCTCGCCGGCGGCCTTCTCGCCCGGCTTGGAGTCGCCGGTGGCGACGCCGGAACGGGCGATGAGGCCCTCGGCGACGGCGTCGGCGATCACGCGGGTGAGCAGGGTGACGGAGCGGATCGCGTCGTCGTTGCCCGGGATCTTGTAGTCGACCTCGTCGGGGTCGCAGTTGGTGTCGAGGATCGCGACGACCGGGATGTGGAGCTTGCGCGCCTCACCGACGGCGATGTGCTCCTTCTTGGTGTCGACGATCCAGACGGCGCTCGGCACCTTCTGCATCTCGCGGATGCCGCCGAGGGTCTTCTCCAGCTTGGCCTTCTCGCGCGAGAGGACCAGGAGCTCCTTCTTGGTGAGGCCGGACGCGGCCACATCCTCGAAGTCGATCTGCTCGAGCTCCTTGAGGCGCTGCAGGCGCTTGTAGACCGTGGAGAAGTTGGTCAGCATGCCGCCGAGCCAACGCTGGTTGACGTACGGCATACCAACGCGCGTCGCCTGCTCGGCGATGGCCTCCTGGGCCTGCTTCTTGGTGCCGACGAACATGATGGAGCCGCCGTGGGCGACGGTCTCCTTGACGAACTCGTAGGCGCGGTCGATGTACGACAGCGACTGGAGCAGGTCGATGATGTAGATGCCGTTGCGCTCCGTGAAGATGAATCGCTTCATCTTCGGGTTCCAACGACGGGTCTGGTGACCGAAGTGGACGCCGCTTTCCAGCAGCTCCCGCATCGTGACGACGGCCATGGCCGTATCTCCTTGGATTCTCGGTTTGTCCTGACGCCCCGACGCGCCATGCCACAAGGGACCGAGGAGCGCGGCCATCGACCTTCAGAGGGTGGATGGCGGGGCGTGCGAAGTCGACCCGGTGACCCGGATCGCCAGAAGAAGTGTACGGGACCCGGAAGGTGCCGGGTGACGGCGCTGTCCACAACCGATCGGTACTCCACAGATCCGGAGCATGATCCACTCGGTTCCTGCGTCGTACGGGACGGTCTGTGCCATGAACCGCAGACTTCTCGGACTCCTGCTCGCCCTGTTCCTGCTGGTCGTGGCGAGCGCATCGGCCGGCCGTGCGTCCGCTCGCCCCCTGCCCGCGGGTGACACCGGAAGCTGGCCGCTGGGGCCACCCCGTCCCCAGATTCTACGGGGCTGGGAGCCACCGGCCTCGGCGTACGGACGGGGGCACCGGGGCATCGACCTCGCGGCCTCGCCCGGGGCACCGGTGCGTGCCGCCGCGTCGGGACGGATCTCCTTCGCGGGCAGGGTGGCGGGCCGGGGAGTGCTCACCATCAGTCTCACCGGTACGGGGGACCCTCCCCTGCGCACGACGTACGAGCCGGTCACCGCGCTTGCCGCGGTGGGCACGGAGGTGCGCGCCGGCGAGGTGGTGGGCCACGTGGAGGCCGGCGCTTCGCACTGTGCGGCCGGCTGTCTGCACTGGGGTCTGCTGCGGGGCGCGGAGTACCTGGATCCGCTCTCACTGCTTCCTGCGTGGCTGCTGCGTGGCGGCCCGTCGAGGCTGCTTCCGGTCCTGGGAGTACCGGAGCTGGACGCGGGTGCGGGCGGGATCGCGGAGGGGAGCGCCGGCCTGGCCGTGGGGACGGTGGCGGAGCCACCCGCAGAGCGGACGGCGGAGCCGGTGGCGGCGAGTGCGATGGGCTCGGCGAGCACGGCCGGGGTGCTGCACGCGGCGGCGCTACTGATGACGGTGGCGCTGGTGCGCGCAGGGCTGAGGGGGAGGGGGCCCGGTCCGGCGCGGCCTCGGCGGGCCCGGGCGGTGGGGTCCGTCCGCCGCGAGCGCCGGGCCCCGCCTGCGACCTGCGATCTGCGGCGATACGTGCGTCAGCGTGAGAAGCGCAGGGCCGCGGCGGAGGGCGGACCCATGGTGGCGCTCCGCGGCGAGAGCGTCCCGGCGAGCGCAGGCGCCGGGCGGGACCGGACCGCCGGGTCAGCCAGGTCGGCCGACGTTCAGCAGCGACAGGGAACAGCGTCCCGCGGGAAGAAACCGGGGCTCAGCCCCGCACACCCCGCAGCGCCATGGACACGGCCGCGTCCGCGACCGACGCAGAGTCCTCCGCCGCGCCCAGTTCGATCCGCCGGACCGCCGCGTCCACCACGCCCTGAAGCAGCATCGCCGCGAGCCGCGGCTGCTCGTGACCCAGCTCGCCGAGCGCCTCGACGATCATCGCGATCAGGCCTCCGTGCGCGGCACGGATCTTCTCCCGCGCACCCGCGTCCAGCTCACTCGCCGAGATCGCGACCACGGCCCGGTGCCGCCGGTCCCCCACGAGGGCCAGCTGCCGGCGCACATACGCCTCGACCTTGTCCTCCGCCGAGTCCGCGCGCTGCATCGCGGTCTCGACCTCCGCCGCCCACACGGGAAAGTCCACCGCGCAGAGCTCCTCGACGACCGCCGCTCGCGAACGGAAGTACTCGTACACGGAGGACCGGGCAAGGCCCGTGCGCTCGGCGAGAGCGGGGAAGGTCAGCGCCTCCGTCCCGCCCTCGGACAACAGGGAGCGCGCGGCATCCAGCAAAGCGTCGCGCTGCATCGTCCGGTGCTCGGCCACGGAGGCCGCTCGAATCCTTGGCACGCGCCCACTCTACGGATGTCCCGCCGGAGGCAGGCAAGAATCCGCGTCAACGTCCCACGTCGGCGAGCTTCGCCCGCAGCTGGAGGACCGATTTGGTGTGGATCTGACTGACCCTGCTCTCGGTCACTCCGAGGACGTTGCCGATCTCGGCGAGGGTCAGGCCCTCGTAGTAGTAGAGGGTGACGACGGTCTTCTCACGGTCGGGAAGGGTGTTGATGGCGCGGGCGAGCAGGCGGCGCAGTTCGCGGTCCTCGGCCACCGCGACCGGGTTGTCCGCGGCCGTGTCCTCCAGGGTGTCCATCAGGCTGAGCCGGTCGCCGCCCTCCCCGCCGGCATGCAGCAGCTCCTCCAGGGCGACCACGTTCGCGAGGGACAACTGGCTGAAAACAGCGTGCAGTTCGTCCACGCCGATGCCCATCTCGGAGGCGACCTCCCCCTCGGACGGGGTACGTCTCAACTGCGCTTCGAGCGTGGCGTAGGCACGCTCGACGGCTCGGGCCTTCTGCCGTACCGAGCGCGGGATCCAGTCCAGGGCCCGCAGTTCGTCGATCATCGCGCCGCGGATGCGGGTGATCGCGTACGTCTCGAACTTGATGGACCGCTCGATGTCGAACTTCTCGATGGCGTCGATGAGCCCGAAGACCCCCGAGGACACGAAGTCCGCCTGCTCGACATTGGACGGGAGCCCGACGCTCACCCGGCCCGCGACGTACTTCACCAGCGGTGAGTAGTGGAGGATCAACTGCTCCCGCAGCCGCTCGTCCCCTGTGTCCTTGTACGACCGCCACAGCTCCTCGAGGGAGGAGGGAGCGGGGGGCCGCACGGTGCCACGGGCAGCGGGGGGCACTGCCGCGCGGTCAGACCCGGAGGTGTGCTGGGGCATGCGTTGCCTTGAGCCGTTCTGCTGTGGGGGGAGGGGAGTGAAGGGGGACGAGCGTCTGGGCGGAAATGGTGAGCGTAGCGTGACTGCGCGGTCGCGGTGGGCGAAGGCGAGGGGATGGAACCTGTGCGGGGTATCAGCCATCGGCCACACCTTCGAACCGGCGCGAGCACGGCACGCGCCGGTCCTTCCGGTGTCACCAACAGGCCTGCGGAGGTCATCGCTCACACCTTTTCACCCGAATGCTCCAGGTCAAGGACCGCCTCGCCGCGCGTTCGACCGCCGGACGTCGGTGCGCGTCAACTGCCATCCCTCTCCGTGCCGTTCGACGAAACCCAGAGCCTGCAGTTCGTACAGCCTGCCGAGCGCCTCGTCCGGAGTGACGCCGGCGTCGCGGGCGATCCGGCCGCCGTCGACCGGGCCACTCGCCGGCAGGGCATCAAGAACCCGCGCGCTGAGGGGATCCAGCATGTCTCGCGGCAGCACCGGGCCGCGGCGCTCCGGCGTCAGTTCGCCGATCTCTCCGACCAGCTCGGCCACTTCGTCGGCATCGGTGACCAGCACCGCCTCGCCGCGCAGCAGTTCGTGCACGCCGCCCGAGAGGCCGCTGGTCGCCGGTCCGGGCACACCCATGGTGTGACGGCCCAGTCTCTGGGCGCTGCGCGCCGTGGCCAGCGACCCGCTGCGGTACTCGGCCTCGACGACCACCGTGCCCCGAGTCAGGGCGGCGATCACCCGGTTCCGGAGGATGAACCTGCTGGGCGTCGGATGGTCGCTCGGCGGCAACTCCCCCACGACCAGGCCCTGTTCGGCGATCCGTCCGAGCAACTCGGTGTGGCCTCGCGGATAGGCGACGTTCACGCCGCAGGCCAGCACGGCGACCGTGGCACCGCCTGCCGCCAGCGCGCCGCGATGCGCCGAGCCGTCGACCCCGAAGGCCGCACCGGACACCACGACCCAGCCCCGCTCCGCCAGCCCCGACCCGAGGCCGGCGGCCATGTGCGCCCCGTACGGCGTGCAGGCCCGGGCGCCGACCACCGCGACCGACCGCAGCGCCCATTTCCGCAGGTCGGGCCGCCCCCGGACCCACAGCCCCACGGGTCTGGCATCGCCGAGGTCGTCCAGTTGGGTCGGCCACTCCCGCTCCCCCGGGCAGATGAACCGGCCGCCGAACGAGGCCACGGCCTCCAGATCGCGCAGCGGATCGGCCGCCGCCGCCCGTATGCGGTAGCTCGCCACCCGGCGGGGTGACGCGCCCGGCAGCGGTACGTCGTCGGGCCCGGGTGCGGTGAGACGGGCCATGAGTTCGAGGGGTCCCATCTCGGCCAGCCACCGTCCGCCGTGCTCGTCCCCCGGCTCGATCACCCGGGTGAGGGCGGCCCGTGCGATGCGTTCGTCGTCTCCCACCGACGAGCCGCGGTCCGGCATCACAGCCCACCTCCACCCGTCGGCATCGGCGCACCGCGCGAGACCCCGGTGCGCAGCTCCAGGGCCAGATCGACGTCCTGCGGCTGCGGCCTGTCGTGCCCGGCGAGGTCCGCGATCGTCCAGGCCACCCGCAGAACCCGGTCCAGTCCGCGGGCGGTGAGCAGTCCGCGCTCCATGTCGCGTTCGGCCGCGTGCAGGGCGCCGGGTGCGACGACCCAGCGGGTCCGCAGTTCGTGCCCCGGCACCTCGCTGTTGACGTTCCAGGGGGTGTCCCGCAGCCGGGCGGCGGCGCGCCCTCGCGCCGCGAGCACCCGTTCGGCGACCACCGCTGTCGGCTCACCCCGTCCGTCCGGACCGAGCAGATCGCTGCGGCTGACGGCTTCGACCTCGACCCTCAGATCGACCCGGTCGAGCAGTGGTCCGGACAGACGCGCCTGATAGCGGCGGACGGCCGACGGCGGGCACTCGCAGCCCGTGCCCTGCAGGGTGTGCCGTCCACAGGGGCACGGATTGGCCGCGAGGACCATCAGAAAACGCGCCGGCAGCCGGACCACGCCCGCGGTGCGCGCCACCACGACATGGCCCGCCTCCAGTGGCTGACGCAGGGCGTCCAGCGCCTTGCCGGAGAACTCCGGGGTCTCGTCGAGGAACAGCACGCCCCGGTGGGCCAGCGAGACGGCCCCCGGCCTCGGCAGCCCGTTCCCGCCGCCGATGAGCGACTGCATGGTCGCCGAGTGGTGGGGTGCGCAGTAGGGCGGTGTGCGCACCAGCGGTTCGCCGGGCGGCAGGATGCCGGCCACCGAGTGCACCGCCGTGACTTCGAGGGACTCCTGTCGCGTCAGCGGCGGCAGCACGCCGGGGAGCCGCTCCGCCAGCATCGTCTTCCCCGCGCCCGGCGGGCCGTACAGCATCAGATGGTGGCCGCCCGCCGCGGCGACCTCCAGCGCCGTCCGCGCGGCCCACTGGCCCGCGACATCGGCGAGGTCGGGTCCGTCCACCGCCTCCGGCGCGAGACCGGTGCCGACGCCCGCTCCGGGCACCATCAGCCCGGCCAGCATCGGGTCCGGACTGCCCTCGGGCACCGGCTCCTCCTCGGGGACCGGCTCGTCGTTCAGCACCGCGATCAGCTGGCGCAGACTTCTGACTCCGAGGACCGAGACGCCGGGGACGAGCCGGGCCTCCCCCGCGGTCTGCTCGGGAACGACCACCTGCCGGTACCCCGCTTCGGCGGCGGCGAGGACGGCGGGGAGCACACCGCGCACCGGCCGCACCCGGCCGTCCAGCCCCAGCTCCCCGATCAGCACCAGATCGGCGATGGCCTTGGGGTCGACCCGCTCCGACGCACCGAGCACGGCCATGGCCACGGCGAGATCGAAACCGCTGCCGCCCTTGGGCACGGATGCCGGGCTGAGCCCCACCGTGAGCTTCTTCTGCGGCCACTCCCCGCCCGAGTTCACCACCGCGGCCCGGACCCGGTCGCGGCTCTCCACCAGGCTCTTGTCCGGCAGTCCGACCAGGGTGAACGCCGCTACGCCCGGCTCCAGGTCCGCCTGGACCTCCACCACCACGCCTTCGACGCCGACCAGGGCCACCGAACACGCTCGTGCGAACCCCATCAGGCCACCCCCCGCGCATGCTCCACGAAGGGCGCACCGCGGCGGGGCAGCGTCACGCCCACCAGGTCGATGCGCACCCCGCCCGGCGGCGGGCCGCCGTGCCGGTCCAGCCAGCAGGCGGCGAGCCGTCTGAGACGGTCCGCCTTGACGGGCGTGACCGCCGCCATCGGATGCTCGAAGTGACCCGCTCTGCGGGTCTTGACCTCACAGACGACCAGCAGGTCGCCGTCCCGGGCGACGATGTCGATCTCGCCCGTCCGCCCGCACCGCCAGTTCCTCGCGAGAAGCGTCATCCCGGCCTCGGTCAGCAGCCGCGCCGCCAACCCCTCGCCGTACCGTCCCAGTGCCCCCGTAGCGTTCATCTCGGCACCACCTCCGGCACCGACTGTGACGCTTCAGACCCTCAGCTGTGGATCTTGGTGGACAACTCGCCCCTTGTGGAAAACTCAGCCACTCGGAAGTTCGAGATCGCTCTTGTTGAGCTCCTCGATATTCACGTCCTTGAACGTGAGTACTCGTACCTGCTTGACGAATCTGGCCGGTCGGTACATGTCCCAGACCCAGGCGTCGGCCATCGAGACCTCGAAGAAGACCTCGCCCTGCACCGAGTGGACCTGCATTTCATAGTCGTTGGTGAGGTAGAACCGACGCTCGGTCTCGATCACGTACTTGAACAGCCCGACGACGTCTCGGTACTCCCGGTAGAGCTTCAGCTCCATCTCGGTCTCGTACTTCTCGAGGTCCTCGGCGCTCATGGCATGTTCCCCTTCAGCCGTGCGTCCCCCTATTGTGCGACAGCCCTGGGACCCCTAGACCACTTCTGGGGCCAGGACCACCGGTGTACTCGGAGGACCCTCGTCGAGCAGCGTGCGCAGCAGCTCGGCGAGCCTGGTCGGATACACCGTCTCACGGGCCGCCGACAGTTCGGCGGAGGTCCACCACCTCAGACCCGCGACACTGCGTCGCTCCAGCTCCGTGAGACCACGCGGATCGGTCGCCGTCTGTGTCGTACGCGCCAGGAAGTACCACTCGTCCTGGTCCCAGCGGCGTCCGGCGAAGGGGAACGAGCAGGTCCGGCGCCACAGGACCGGCCCGAGTTCCACCTCGGTGATCCCGGTCTCCTCCACCAGCTCCCGCAGGGCCGCCTCCTCGCGGGTCTCGTCGCCCTCCAGCCCGCCCCCGGGGGTGAACCACCAGGTGGCGGCCGGATCGTCGGGCTCGAAGCCGTGCATCAGGAGAATCCGGTCCTCGGGATCCAGCAGGACGACCCGTGCGACCTTCCGCAGCTCGCGTTCGGAGCCGGCCGGCCCCTCGCCACCCCCGAGGCCCCCTGCGCTCCCGGAACCCTCCGAGATCGCCCCGGAGACGGGTCCGGGAACCGGCCCGGAGACTCGTCCGGGGACCGGCCCGACATCGTCACCCGACACCGGCCGTCGCCTTCCTGCCCCCGCTCCCGGACGCCCCCCGCTTCCTGGACAGCCGCTTGGCCAGCGGCCCGTACGCCGCCCCGCCGAAGATCAGCAGCGCGCCGGTCACGATCACACCGACGATCAGCTGCACCGGCCCGATCCGGGAGATCCCTCCCGGCAGCGCCTCGAATCCCTCGGGCCGCTCCAGCAGCCCGCCGTCCAGGGGCCAGGCCACGGCGTCCAGCCGGGCCTCCACCGCCGAACGGGGCACCGACCCCTGCCCGGGGTCCTCGAGGTGCACACGGGAGTCCAGCGACCCCATACGCTCGTCCCCGAGCATGAACAGCTGGCCCTGCGGGACCGTCGCGCTGAAGGTCTTCCCCGAGGCGGGGCCCTTCTTCTGCAGATACGGTTCGTCAATCGCCGTGCCGTTGACGGTCAGCTTTCCGCCGTCGCCGCAGCACGCGACCTTGTCCCCGCCGACGCCGACCACGCGCTTGACCATCGGCATGTCTCCCCACTGGGAGTCGCGGAACACGACGATGTCCCCGCGCCGCACCTCGTCGCCGTCTATCCGCTCCGCCAGCACCCGCTCCCCGACCCGCACGGTCGGTGTCATGGAGTCGGTGGGCACGGTGTACGGCTGATAGACCACGGCACCCCAGATGAACCCTCCGAGGAAGAGCACACAGCCGACGGCCACGGCCACGCCCGACAGAGCACTGCCGAGCCGGCCGTGGCCGTCATCCGTACGTCCTGTTCCCATCCCAGCGCTCCCCACCTCGGAGACTCGCCCCCGGGATGCGCTGCCCGGGGATCGTGCGATCTGGGACGGCACCCTACCCGGCGGTACGCCCGTCGGTCAGCCTCCGCCGGCGCCAGAGCACGATCGGCAGGGCGCCCACCGCGCCCATCGCCAGCGGGGCGCTCGACGAGACGGCGGCCGCGGCAGTGTTGATGCCGGGCTGGTCGAAGGTGGAGGGCACCGGCAGCGTCGCCCAGCGGTTGAGCGGCCATGCCACCACGACAGCGCGTCCGACGACCTTGTCGACCGGAACGAACCCGCCGTTCACGTCCTCCATGTGGTACCGGGAGTCCCGGGAGTTCTGGCGGTGGTCGCCCATCACCCAGATCCGGTCCTTGGGCACCTTGAACGGCCCGAACGGCTGGTCGTCGCAGGGGGTGTCCCCGGGGAAGATGTACGGCTCGTCGAGCGCCTTCCCGTTGACCTTGACCGGGCCGCCCTTCTTGCACTCCACCGTGTCGCCCGCGACCGCGATCGTCCGCTTGATCAGGTCCTTCTCCTCGGACGAGGGCATCAGACCGATGAAGCTGAGGAACTTCTGCGCGATGTTCGGGGCCGGGGTGGGCTCGCCGTCGAGCCAGCCGCCCGGGTCGTGGAAGACCACGACCTCGCCGCGCTCCGGCTCCGAGCCGAACCACGGCGTGAGCTTGTCCACGAGCACCCGGTCGCCCCGTTGCAGGGTGTCCTGCATCGAGTCCGACGGGATCGAGAAGGCCTGCACGAGGAACGTCTTGATGAGCAGCGCGAGAAGCAGCGCGATACCGATCAGGAGCGGCAGTTCCTTCCAGAAGGATCGCTGCTTCTTCTGTCCCGTACCACTGCCCTCCGCCGATCCGCCGTCCGCGCCGTGGTCGTCACCGCGCGGCGGATCGTCCGCCGTCCCGCCCGTCATCTCCGCGGGTGGTTCGGCGTGCCCGCCCGGCCTGTCCTCCGGCTGTCCGTGTCCGGATCGTGCGCCGACCGCCACATCCCCCACATCCACTCCTGTCTCCGTGCGTACCGCCTGCCCCGAAGGAGAAGCAGGCCCACCACTCCCATAACGAGCGGGAGTTCCGCAGGGCTCGGGAGCAGGATCAATCCGTTCTGATCCTGAGGGGACACACTATTCGACGCTCCGAGTGCCCCGGTCGAACCGGCACGCGCGTTCGGGACCGATGCGTATGTCTCCGGCTCTTCCAGTTTGCGCCAGTGACCGATGGGCCAGGCGATCACGACCGCGCGCCCGACGACCTCCTCCTCGGAGACCGTGCCCCGGTCCTTCTCGTCGAGATGGAAGCGCGAGTCGGCGGAGTTGGCGCGATGGTCACCCATCACGAAGATCCGCCCCTTGGGTACGGCGACCTCGAACTTCAGCGTCGAAGGAACGTTTCCGGGGTTCAGATAGGGCTCGACGAGCGGGGTCCCGTTGACCGTGACGCGACCGTCCTTGTCGCAGCACTTGACGGTGTCCCCGCCGACCGCGACCACCCGCTTGATCAGGTCCTGCTCGTCGTCGGACGGGAGCAGCCCGATGAACGTCAGCCCCTGTTTGACCTGCTTGACGACGATCGGATCCTCGGTCGTGGACGGGTTCTGCTCGTCCTGGAGCCAGCCACCGGGGTCCTTGAAGACGACGACATCACCGCGCTCGGGCTTGGAGCCGAACCACGGCGTGAGCTTGTCCACCAGCACCCGGTCCTGGATGCGGATCGTCTGCTCCATCGAGCCCGACGGGATCACGAACGCCTGCACCAGGAACGTCTTCAGCACCAGCGCGATCATCAGCGCCACCGTGATGAGGAGGGGTATCTCCTTGACAGCGGAACGACGGCGCTTGCGCTTCACCTTCTGCGCGAGCCGGCGCCGTTCGGCCCGGCCCGGCAGGGACCTGGAGCCGTTGGTCGGCCGGGTCCCGGTCGGCAGCCGGGTGTCGGATCGGTGGCTGGCGCGACGCCCACGGTTACCCATGGGCGCCGTCCGGCATTCGTCCCGCTTCCGGTACGCGGGAGAAGGTGTCCGGGCGCTCCAGGGAGGTCGAGCGGCCCAGCGGCCAGCCGATCCAGTCCGCACGCCCGATGACCTTGTCGACGGGCACCATGCCGCCGCCGGGCTCACCGAGATGGTCCCGGGAGTCGCGAGAATTGCTCCGGTGGTCCCCCATGACCCACAGGGTGCCCTCGGGCACGACGATGTCGAAGGGCACCTCGGACGGAACGTCGTCGGGATGGAGATATCTCTCGTCCAGCGGTACGCCGTTCACCTCGACCCTGCCCCCCTTGTCGCAACAGACCACACGGTCGCCACCCACACCCACCACGCGCTTCACGAAGTCGGTCTCGGCCGGCTCGGCGAGACCCAGTGCCGCGAGTGCTCCCCGTGCCGCGGCGCTGACCGGATTCTCCGCCAGGCCCTCCTGGACGAAGGAGCCCGTGCCGTCGAAGACGACCATGTCCCCGCGCTGCGGCTCCGAGTCGAAACGGTACGCCAGCTTGTTCACCAGCACCCGGTCCCCGACCTGAAGCGCCGGCTCCATGGAACCGCTGGGGATCTGGAAGGGCTGCACCACGAAACGGCTGAACATCAGGACCGCGAACGCGCAGGCCACACCCAGCAGCGCGGCTCTCCTCCACGACATTCCGGAGAGCCGTGAGGAACGCACGGAGCGCGACCCCTCTCCCTCTGCCCCGGCTGCGGGGGTGGAAGAGCGGTCGCGCTCTGTGTTCTTCGCTTCGGTGTCCATCGAGGGCGAAGCCTATCCGGCCCTTCTGTGGACACGGGCGTCGTGTGAGCCGAAGCTCAGTCGCACGACGCTCAGTTGTCGCGCTTCTCCTTGATCTTCGCGGCCTTGCCGCGCAGCTCACGGAGGTAGTACAGCTTCGCGCGACGGACGTCACCACGGGTGACGAGCTCGATCTTCTCGAAGATCGGGCTGTGCACCGGGAAGGTGCGCTCGACGCCGACGGAGAAGGAGACCTTGCGGACCGTGAAGGTCTCGCTGACGCCCGAACCCTGGCGGCGGATGACAACGCCCTTGAACTGCTGGATACGCGAGCGGTTGCCCTCGATGACGCGCACGTGGACGTTCACGGTGTCACCGGGACGGAAGGCGGGAACGTCGCTGCGCAGCGAAGCCGCGTTGACGTTGTCGAGCAGGTGGGCCATGGTGATCTGCTTCCTCGCCGATGCCACAGGTCATCGACGGAACGGTCGAGAATGAGATGAGGTTGCTGTCCTCGTCGAGCGGGCGTCGGTCCCCCTGTGGCAGGGGCGCCGGCCGGACGCACAGCAGCGGCCTATTCTTCCACGGCCGGGGGCCTGCGCCAAAATCGGCCGCCGGGCTCCGGGGCCCAGCCCAGGATGGACAGCGTCTCCCGGTCCTTCTTGTCGAAGGCGGCCGGGTCACAACGCTCGATCAGGTCCGGCCTGTTGAGTGCCGTACGCCGGAATGCCTCGTCCCTGCGCCAGCGCGCGATCTTCCCGTGGTGCCCGCTGACCAGCACGTCCGGAATGGCGCGACCACGCCACTCGGGCGGCTTGGTGTAGACGGGCCCTTCGAGGAGATTCGCCATCGCGCCGGGTGCGAAGGAGTCGTCGCGGTGCGACTCCGCGTTACCGAGGACACCGGGCAGCAGTCTCGCCACCGCCTCGGTGATCACCAGTACGGCGGCCTCGCCGCCGGCCAGGACGTAGTCGCCGATGGAGACCTCGTGGACCGGCATCCGGGTCGCGTACTCGTCGACGACCCGGCGGTCGATGCCCTCGTAGCGGGCGGGCGTGAAGATCAGCCAGGGGTTCCCGGAGAGCTCCACCGCGAGTTCCTGGGTGAAGGGGCGGCCGCTGGGGGTGGGCACGACCAGCGCGGGGCTGTGGGCGCCCGCCTCGTAGCCGCTCGCCAGCACGTCGTCCAGGGCGTCGCCCCACGGCTCGGTCTTCATGACCATGCCGGGGCCGCCGCCGTAGGGGGTGTCGTCGACCGTGTTGTGCCGGTCGTACGTCCACTCCCGCAGATCGTGGACCTGGACGTCGAGCCGTCCGCGGGCGCGTGCCTTGCCGACCAGTGAGACGTTCAGCGGTTCCAGGTACTCGGGGAAGATCGTGACGACGTCGAGCCGCATCAGTTCTCTTCCTCGGCAGCACGCGTCTCGGCATCGCGCGACGACGCGATCTCGGCCTCGCTGTCGTCGATCAGCCCGGGCGGCGGGTCGATGACGGCCCGCTGCTCCTCCAGGTCGATGCCGGTGACGATCTCCTCGACGAACGGGATCATCACCTCGCTGCCGTCCGGCCTCTCCACGATGAACAGGTCCTGCGACGGCAGATGGCTGATCTCGGTGATCCGGCCGATCTCGGTGCCGTCGGCGAGGACGACGTCGAGGTCCATCAGCTGGTGGTCGTAGTACTCGTCGGGGTCCTCGGGCATCTGCTCCGGGTCCACATCGGCGATCAGCAGGGTGTTGCGCAGGGCCTCGGCGGCGGTGCGGTCGCGTACGCCCTCGAAGCGCAGCAGCAGCCGGCCGCTGTGCACCCGGCCGGTCTCGATCGTCAGCGGCCCGACCGTGGCCGGCTCGGTGGCGAGGACGGCGCCGGGCCCGAGCCGCAGCTCCGGCTCGTCGGTGCGCACCTCGACGGTGACCTCGCCCTTGATGCCGTGGGCACGGCCGATCCGGGCGACTACCAACTGCACGTTGCACTCTCTCTTTCGTACGACCCGTACGACGACGGGCCGGGGACGGCTCGAAAGCCCTCCCCGGCCCGTGCCGGTGTTCCTCTGGTCAGCTGACCTGGTCCACGTCGACGAGGTCGACGCGGATGCCACGGCCGCCGATTGCGCCCACGACGGTACGCAGAGCGCGTGCGGTGCGGCCGTTGCGGCCGATCACCTTACCGAGGTCGTCGGGATGAACCCGGACCTCGAGCACACGTCCACGGCGCAGGTTGCGCGAAGCGACCTGCACATCGTCCGGGTTGTCGACGATGCCCTTCACGAGGTGCTCGAGAGCCTCCTCGAGCATGCTCAGGCCTCGGTCGACTCAGCGGCGGACGCCGACGAATCGGCGGTCTCAGCCGCCTCGTCCGCCTTCTTGTCGGACTTCTTCGCCTTCGGGGTGATGGCCTCACCCTTGGACTCGCCGCCCTCGATGCTCTTGGCGAACTCGTCGAACGCGGCGCGCTTGTCGGCCTTCGGCTCAGCGACCTTCAGCGGCGCCGGGGCCGGCAGGCCCTTGTGCTTCTGCCAGTCGCCGGTGAGCTTCAGGATCGCCATGACCGGCTCGGTCGGCTGGGCGCCGACGGACAGCCAGTACTGCGCGCGCTCGGAGTCGACCTCGATGCGCGAGGGGTTCTGCACCGGGTGGTACAGACCGATCTCCTCGATGGCCCGGCCGTCACGGCGGGTACGGGAGTCGGCGACGACAATGCGGTAGTGAGGCGAACGGATCTTGCCCAGACGCTTCAGCTTGATCTTGACTGCCACGGAAGTGGTGTCTCCTGGTCTTGACGTGGTTGGGCACAACGGGATGCCACGTGGGGTTGCGGTACTCGGGGTGCCCGATGGACGCGTCAGCCGGAGGAGAGAGGGGTCCTGTGCGACTGTCGAGTACAGCTAGCCATTGTGCCACACGCCGACGGCGCTCTTCCCCCCGGACCTGCACCGCCCCCGTCGGCGGCCGGTGCCGGGGGTCAGCTCGCCGCGGCGACCACTTCGGGGATACGGAAGGGCTTGCCGCAGCCACCGCAGACGATCGGGGCCTGGGCCAGGACGGACGGCACCACCCGGACGTTGCGACCGCAGTCGCAGACGGCCTTCACCCGCACACCGCCGCCCGAGGAGCCGTGCCGGGCGGCAGGTCCGCGGAAGGAGCGCTTGGTGTCGGAGGCGGTGGCGACCGTGTGCGCCTTGAGGGCGCGCTGCAGTCTCTCCATCGTGGGACGGTAGCGGCGCTTCGCCTCGGGGCTGAGCGCGACCAGGGAGAATCCGCTGCTGGGGTGCGGCTCCTCCACATGGTCGAGACCCATCTCCTCGGCGATCGCCAGGAATCGACGGTTGTGGTAGCGGCCGGCGCGTGAGGTGTCGCGGACACCTCGTGCGGCGGCGATGCCGTGGACCGCTTCGTGAAGCAGTCGCTCGAAGGAGAGCTCGGCGCCGCAGGCGGACGAGGACTCTCCGATCAGGGACTCGGGCGCGGCAAGATCCGGCAGTTCGGGGTGGTGCCGCTGAATGTCGGCCCACGCCTGTGCCAGCTCTGCGGCGAGAACAGGTGGTGTCGTGCTCACGTCGTGATAACGAGCCGGACGTCTCGCGGGTTCCATTACGGGGCATCCCAAATAATTTGCACGTACCCGTCAGTTGCCATTGATGCGTCCTGACGAGGGCGGGTGCGCTGATCTGCGGAGAAGCCTCGCAGCTCGCAACAAGGTGGTACGTAGCGGCTCGTACGCCCCAGCGCGTAGACGAGCGCTGCGCGCCGGGGGCGGCGGACCGGAGCCGGGCCGCGTGGCGCGGGACGCGCCGCCTCAGTAGGCCCGCGCGACGATCGCGACATTACCCGGCGCGTCGTCCGCGTCGGGAACCGACCCGTCCTCGGCGACGAGACAGCGCACCGACACCGACTGCTCGGCGAGCTTCGCCTCACCCTCCTGGCCCAGCGTCGCCCAGGGAATCCTGGCCCAGCCGCCGGCGGTGGCGGCCTCGGCGGCCTCGCCGATCCCGGTCACATCGGCGGTACGGGACTCGCGCCGTTCGCGGGATTCGCGCAGCAGCCGGGCCTGGTCCTCCTCCAGCAGCCCTGGCAGCAGTCCGGCCAGGTCGTCGATGCGGACCGGTTCCTTGCCTCCCGGAATCCGGCGGGCGAGCATCGCGGTGCCCTCCTCCAGGTCCCGCGGACCGATCTCGATACGCACCGGGACGCCCTTGAGCTCCCAGTCGACCGCGCGGCGGCCGAACGGCGTGTCCGTACGGTCGTCGACGTGGACGCGCAGACCGGCGGCCTTCAGCCGGTCGCCGATCTCGCGCACCTTGGCGACGGCCTCGTCGCCCTTGATGGCCATGACGACGACCTGGACGGCCGCGAGGCGCGGCGGGACGCGCAGTCCGTTGTCGTCGCCGTGGGACATGATCAGTCCGCCGACCATCCGGGTGGAGCTGCCCCAGGAGGTCTGCCAGACGAGCTCCTGCTTGCCGTCCTTGGACAGGTACTGGGTGTTGAAGGCCTTGGCGAAGTTGGTGCCGAGCTCATGGCTCGTGCCCATCTGAAGCGCCTTGCCGTCGCCCATCATCCCTTCCAGCGTCAGGGTGTTGACGGCTCCGGCGAACCGCTCACGGGCGGTCTTGCGGCCGAGGACGACGTCGATGCCGAGGACGTCGACCATGAAGGCCGCGTACACGTTCCTGTGGATGTGCGCGGCGTAGTCCCGGGCCTCCTCGTAGGTGGCATGGGCCGTGTGGCCCTCCTGCCAGAGGAATTCCGTCGTCCGCAGGAAGACCCGCGGGCGCATCTCCCAACGGACCACGTTCGCCCACTGGTTGATCAGCAGCGGCAGATCCCGGTAGCTCTGCACCCACTTCGAGAAGTAGTCGTTGATGATCGTCTCGGAGGTGGGGCGGACGACGACGGGCTCCTCGAGCTCCTTGCCGCCACCGTGCGTGACCACGGCGAGCTCGGGCGCGAAGCCCTCGACGTGCTCAGCCTCGCGAGTCAGGTAAGACTGGGGGATGAAGAGCGGGAAGTAGGCGTTCTGGGCACCCGCGTCCTTGATACGGGCATCCATCTCCTGCTGCATCCGCTCCCACAGGCCGTAGCCGTACGGCCGGATGACCATGGTGCCGCGCACCGGGCCGTTGTCCGCCAACTCGGCCTTGTTGATCAGGTCCTGGTACCAGCGAGGGAAGTCTTCAGCCTGGGGCGTGAGAACGGGTGCCTTTGCCATGGCGCGCATCGTACGGCGACACGGGTCCGTCCCGTGAATCGACCGGAGCCGGGGCGCACACGCGTGCGGGAAGCTCCGGGAACCCAAGCATTCCCCCCACGCCCCCTGGACGCGGGGACGCATGGGGAGTTCTCTGGCATACGGGGGATCGCACGGAAACACGGGGGCAGTCCAGTACTCGGCCACACACGGCGGATTGGGGCGCTTTCCATGACACCAACGCTCGTCCGACACCGACCCCGTACGGCGTCACCGACGCCCGCCGAGGCGTGCGCACGGGCCCGGGACTGGGCCGAAATCCAGGAACGGATGCTGGTGCCGCTGTACGAAGCGGTGTACTCACGACTGGAGGTCGGTTCACGGACCCGGCTGCTCGGCCTCGGCTGCGGCTCCGGTCTGGCCCTGCTGATCGCCGCTTCGCGCGGAGCGAGCGTGACGGGCGTCGACACGGACCGCGAGCGGCTCGCTCTGGCGAAGGAACGGATGACACCGTCCGCCGCCTCGACGCCGGGCGCGGGCCCGCCGGACGTCGACCTGGTGGACGGCGAGGTGCGGGACGCTGGTGCGGCCGGATCCCCGTACAACATGATCACGGCGTTCCAGCCGATCGGCTGTGCCGCCGGTGACACCGAGGGGCTCGGACCGGCGCTGGAAGAGGCCGTGGAGCTCGGCGAGCGCGGAAGCGCGGTGGTGCTCACCGGGTGGGGACCGCCGGAGCGCTGCGCCACGGCGGGCGTGCTGCGGGTGGCCGAGCGGCTGCGCGGCAGCGGCTGGCGGCCCGCGCGACGGGACGACCTGGAGGACGTGGCCTCGAAGGCGGGACTGAAACCGGACGGCTCGGGCCGGGTGGCGTGCCCCTTCGGGTACGCGGACCTGGACAGTGCGGTGCGGGGGCTGCTGTCGACGGGGCTCTACTCGGCGGCGGTGCGCGCCACCGACCTGGCGCAGGTCCGCAAGGAGATGGCGGAAGCGCTGCATCCCTACGTCCGCGGTGACGGGACGGTGTGGATGCCGAACGTCTTCCGCTATCTGATAACCCGGACCCCCTGAGACGCGGACCGTCCCTTCCGACGGGAGGGGACGGCCGGTCGCGCCTGCGAGGGTCGTGAGCGGGCCCACGCGCGGGTGCGGTGCCACGCGGATGCGGCGCGAGAGCACGCGAGGGGCCCACGGCCTGCCGGCCGTGGGCCCCTCGCGCCATGTGTGTGAGCCGTCAGCCCATGAACTTCTTGAACTCGTCCGGCAGTTCGAAGTCCTGGTCCTGACCGCCCGGGAGACCGAAGGCACCGCCCTGCGCGGCGGCCTGCTCGCGGCGGGCAGCGGCGGCCTCTTCTTCGGCCTTGCGCTTCATCGGGTTGCCGCTCTTGCGCTTGCCCTTTGCCTGCTTGATCTGCTTCTTCTGACGGCCGGGGCCGCCACCCGTGCCGGGCATCCCGGGCATGCCCGGCATCCCGCCGCCCTGGGCCATGCGCGACATCATCTTGCGGGCCTCGAAGAACCGCTCCACCAGGTTCTTCACGGCACTGACCTCGACACCGGAGCCCCTGGCGACACGGGCACGGCGTGAGCCGTTGATGATCGTCGGGTCCTGGCGCTCGGCCGGGGTCATCGACTTGATGATCGCGGCGGTACGGTCCACCTCGCGCTCGTCGATGTTGTTGATCTGGTCCTTCATCTGCCCCATGCCGGGCAGCATCCCGAGCAGCTTGGAGATGGAGCCCATCTTGCGGACCTGCTCCATCTGGGCCAGGAAGTCGTCGAGCGTGAAGTCCTTGCCCTTGCTGCTCGCCAGCTTGGAGGCCATTTTGGCGGCCTCTTCCTGGCTGAAGGTCTGCTCGGCCTTCTCGATCAGGCTGAGCACATCGCCCATGCCGAGGATGCGGGACGCCATGCGGTCCGGGTGGAACGCGTCGAACTCGTCCAGCTTCTCGCCGTTGGAGGCGAACATGATCTGGCGGCCGGTGACGTGCGCGATGGAGAGCGCCGCACCACCGCGGGCGTCACCGTCGAGCTTGGAGAGCACCACGCCGTCGAAGCCGACACCGTCGCGGAAGGCCTCGGCGGTGTTGACCGCGTCCTGACCGATCATGGCGTCGACGACGAAGAGGACCTCGTCGGGGCTGACGGCGTCGCGGATGTCCGCGGCCTGCTGCATCAGCTCCTGGTCGATGCCCAGACGGCCAGCGGTGTCGACGACGACCACGTCGTACTGCTTGGCCTTGGCGTGCTCGATGGAGTCCTTGGCGACCTTGACCGGGTCACCGACGCCGTTGCCGGGCTCCGGCGCGTAGACCGCGACGCCCGCGCGCTCGGCGACCACCGCGAGCTGGTTCACGGCGTTGGGCCGCTGGAGGTCACAGGCGACGAGCAGCGGAGAGTGGCCCTGCCCCTTGAGCCAGAGGCCGAGCTTTCCGGCGAGGGTGGTCTTACCGGCACCCTGGAGACCCGCGAGCATGATCACGGTCGGGGGCTGCTTGGCGAAGCGGAGCCGGCGGGTCTCGCCGCCGAGGATGCCGATGAGCTCCTCGTTGACGATCTTGATGACCTGCTGGCTGGGGTTCAGCGCCTTCGAGACTTCGGCGCCCATGGCCCGCTGCTTGACGTTCGCGATGAACGCACGGACCACGGGAAGGGCGACGTCCGCTTCGAGCAGCGCGATACGGATCTCGCGTGCTGCGGAGTCGATGTCCGCCTCGGACAGGCGGCCCCGACCGCGGAGTGTCTTGAACGTCGCACTGAGACGATCGGAAAGGGTATCGAACACGGTGGTCGCAGATCCTCGGGTCGGGGGCTGAGTCAGTCGCCCCCAGGGTATCCGGCCGCACAAATTGCGTTACCAGGCCCGTCAGGAGCTTTCCGGACACCGTTCAGCGCAGCGCCTGCTCCACCTCGCGTGCCACGTCGGCCGCGCTGGCGTCGGAGAGCATCGACCCGTCCGCGGCCGTGATGTAGACGGTGTCGACCGCGTTGGCGCCGAGGGTCGAGACATGGGCGCTGCGCACCCGCACGCCGGCCGTTTCCAGCGCGTGGCCGATGCGGTGCAACAGCCCGGGGGCGTCCTGGGCACGGACCTCGATCACGGTGGCGTGCCGGGAGGCCGCGGAGGCCACGGTCACCCGGGGCGGCGGGGCCTGCACTCCGCGGCGCCGCGGATAGGCGGCCTCGCGTTCGGCGAGCCGGGACGCGATGTCGAGCGAGCCGTCGAGGGCACGGACGAGGTCGGCCCGCAGCCGGGCGGCCTGCGGGAGCGAACCGAAGGCGGCGGCGACCCGCCAGTTCAGGACGAGGACGGACCCCGGCCCCACCTCGCTCGGCAGCTCGACGGCGCTCAGATCCGCCGCACGGACCGTGAGCCGGTGCAGGGCGAGGACTCCGGCGGCGGCGGGCAGCACTCGCGGCTGGTCGGGCAGGGCGATCAGCAGCTCCACACCGACCGGCTCGGGCTCGCCGTCATCCTCCCGCTCCCCCTGGGCGTGGTCGGCCTGTGCGTGCAGCGAGAGCACCGGGCCGCCGGTACGCAGCGCCTCGACCGCGAGCCGCTCCTGCTCCGCGCTGGGGGCGGTGGGCTCCGGCTCCTCGGGGGTCTCCCCCGCCAGGACGCCGGCGACCCGCTTGACCAGGTCGGTCACGAGCGAGCCGCGCCAGGTCGACCAGGCGGCCGGCCCGGTGGCCAGCGCGTCCGCCTCGGTCAGGGCGTGCAGCAGCTCCAGCGTGCCTGGGGACTTCACGACGGCAGCGACGGAGGCCACGGTCGCCGGGTCGTCCAGATCGCGCCGGGTGGCGGTCTCGATGAGCAGCAGATGATGACGGACGAGGGTGGCGATGACGGCGACGTCGGCACGGTCGAAGCCGATCCGGGTGGCGACGTCCTTGGCGATCGTCTCGCCCGCGACCGAGTGGTCACCCGGCCAGCCCTTGCCGATGTCGTGCAGCAGGGCGGCGACCAGCAGCAGGTCGGGGCGGTGGACGCGGCGGGTGAGCGCGGAGGCTTTGACGGCGGCCTCGACGAGGTGCCGGTCGACGGTCCAGGTGTGCACGGCGTTGCGCTGCGGCCGGCAGCGCACCCGCTCCCAGTCGGGCAGCAGCCGGGTGATCAGCCCTTCGGCCTCCAGGGCCTCCCAGACGGCGACGGTGGACTCACCGGCGCCGAGCAGGGTGACGAGCTCCTCGCGTGCCTCGGCGGGCCACGGCACGGGCAGCGGGCGGGTGGCGGCCGCGAGCCGCCGTACGGCGTGCAGGGAGAGCGGCAGCCCGTTCTGGGCGGCTGCCGCGGCGGCGCGCAGCGGCAGCACGGGGTCGCGTTCGGGCTTCACGGTGCGGGCGAGCACCACCTCGCCGTCGAACTCGACGACGCCCTCGGCCAGGGGGGTGCGCTCCGGCTCCGGCCGCCGGCCCGCGCCCAGCATGGCCCTCAGCCGGGGGCGTACGGACCGCGCCTTGAGGACGCGGTTCACCTCGCGCCAGGTGACGTCGGTGGCGTACGAGACGGTCCGGGCCGCCTCGTACACCTGTCGCAGCAGGGCGTCGGCGTCCAGCAGGCCGAGCTCGGCGGCGACCTGGTCCTGCTCCTGGAGGGCGAGGCGGTCGGTGGCCCGTCCGGTGACCAGGTGCAGAGCGTCCCGGGCGTCGAGCAGGGTCCGGCGCGCCTCGGCGAGGCCCTCACGCGGGGCGTCGGCGAGCCAGGATGCGGCGACGGCCCGCAGTGCGGTGGCGTCCCGCAGCCCGCCGCGCGCCTCCTTGAGGTCGGGCTCCAGCAGGAACTGCAACTCGCCGTGGCGCTCGGCCCGTTCCCGGCACAGCTCGTCCAGCTCGGGCAGCCGCTTGGTGGCCTGATTGCGCCAGTCGGCGAGCACGGTGGTGCGCAGCGCGGAGACCAGCCCCAGATCACCGGCGACCGGGCGGGCGTCCAGCAGCCCGAGCTGGACCTTCAGGTCCTCGCCCGCCGTCTTGCGCGCCTCGCCCGGGGTGCGTACGGAGTGGTCGAGGGCGAGCCCGAGGTCCCACACCGGGTACCAGATGCGGTCCGCGAGGGTGGCGATCGCGCCGGAGCCCGCGGAACCGTCGTGGAGCAGCAGCAGGTCGAGGTCGCTGCGCGGGGACAGCTCGCCCCGCCCGTAGCCGCCGACGGCCACGAGCGCCGCGCCGCGCACCCCGGCCTCCTCGCAGGCGGTGGTGAACAGCGCCGCCAGCCACCGGTCCGTGAGGCCGGCCAGCGCCGCACGGCGCGGCGGCCCGGACCGCTCCTTCTCGGTGAGAAGGCGCAGCCGGGCCGCCGCGTAGCCGCTGGGTCCCGAGTCTTCCGCGTCGGTCGTCACTTCGAGGCTCGTCACCCGGCAGCTCCCTTTCGTCCTACAGCGCGTCCGGGCCGCGTTCGCCCGTGCGCACCCGTACCGCCGTCTCGACGGGAACGCTCCACACCTTGCCGTCACCGATCTTGCCCGTACGGGCGGCCTTGACCACCACGTCGATGAGCTGTTCGGCCTCTTCGTCCTCGACCAGCACCTCGATGCGGATCTTCGGTACGAGGTCGACCGTGTACTCCGCACCCCGGTAGACCTCGGTGTGGCCGCGCTGGCGGCCGTATCCGCTGGCCTCGGTGACCGTGAGCCCCTGGACGCCGAAGGCCTGGAGGGCCTCCTTGATCTCGTCCAGCCGGTGCGGCTTCACGACTGCGGTGATGAGCTTCATGCGTCCACCTTCTTGTTCGGCGCTGCGGGAACGGCGTCACTCGGCGCGGGGGCTGCCTTGCGGGACCCGGCACCGCCGCCCGCTCCGCTGAAGTCATACGCGGTCTCCGCGTGCTCGTCCTGGTCGATGCCGGAGACCTCGACGTCCTCGTCGACCCGCATGCCCATCACCTTGTCGATGACGAAGGCGAGGAGTGCCGAGGCCACCAGAGAGTAGGCCAGGACCGCGAAGACTCCGGTGGCCTGCTTGCCGAGCTGGTCGAGTCCGCCGCCGTAGAACAGGCCCTTCGCGTCCGACTGCACTCCGCCGGTGGCGAAGAAGCCGACCAGCAGGGATCCGACGACACCGCCGACGAGGTGGACGCCGACGACGTCGAGGGAGTCGTCGTAGCCGAACCGGAACTTCAGGCCCACGGCCATGGCGCACAGCACACCGGCGATGGCACCCACCGCGATGGCGCCGAGCGGGCTGACGGCACCGCCGGAGGGCGTGATGGCGACAAGACCGGCGACCGCGCCGGAGGCGGCGCCGAGGGTGGTGAACGCGCCGTGGCGGATCTTCTCGTAGGCCAGCCAGGCGAGCATGGCGGCGGCGGTGGCGACCTGGGTGTTGACGAACATCACGGCGCCCACGCCGTCGTCGTTGCCGAGCCACGAGCCGGCGTTGAAGCCGAACCAGCCGAACCACAGGAGGCCGGCGCCCAGCATCACCAGCGGGAGGCTGTGCGGCCGCATCGGGTCCTTCTTGAAGCCGACCCGCTTACCGATGACGAGGATCACGCCGAGGGCCGCGGCACCCGCGTTGATGTGGACGGCGGTACCGCCGGCGAAGTCGATGACACCCATCTCGAAGAGCCAGCCGCCCGCGCCCCAGACCCAGTGGGCGACCGGGAAGTAGACCACGGTGACCCACAGGGTGATGAACAGCGCCCAGGCGGTGAACTTCACCCGGTCCGCGAGCGCACCGCTGATCAGCGCGGGGGTGATGATGGCGAACATCAGCTGGAACACGGCGAAGACGTACACCGGGATGGTGTAGCCGTCCCACAGCTCCGTGAGGCCGAGGCCGCTCAGGCCCAGGTAGTCGGACGACCAGCCGATGAGGGAGCCGTGGTCGGTGCCGAAGGCGAGGCTGAATCCGTACAGGACCCAGAGGATGGTCACGATGCCCAGGCTGATGAAGCTCATCATGAGCATGTTCAGCGTGGACTTGACGCGGACCATGCCTCCGTAGAAGAAGGCCAGGGCCGGCGTCATCAGCATCACGAGGGCGGAGCAGATGAGCATGAAGCCGGTGTTGGCGGCAGACAGCGTGGGTGCGTCTGCGGCAAGCGTCGAGATGCCTGGAGGCATCGGCGTCTCCTCGTCGTCGGTGCGGCGGCGGGTGCCGGGAAACTTCCGGAGCCTGAGCGGTTCGGGCGAGCCGGTTATGCGCCATGAGGTTGGCGCAGCGCGGTTTCCGACGATGCCGCACGATGTTTCGCCGTGGTGACGAAGAGGTCCGGCGTGTTACGCGGTCATGAACCGACGGCTCACAGATGTGGGCCGGGCGTATCCTCTGCGCACATCACGGACCGGCCGCGGCGGTCACCCGATTGACCTGGCACGGGGGAGCCGAGTCGGGCTGTCGGGGTGATCGCCGCGGCCGGAGTACAAGGGGACGCGGGTCCGGGTGTCGGGGGCGCGGCCCTCAGACGGCCTCCGCGGTCTCGGGCAGCTGCGAGGTCAGCAGGTCGGTGAGGTGGACGACCTCGGGCACGTCGCCGAAGTCGCGGGCGGCGGTGTCCACGGTCTTGCGGAGCCGGGTGTTGACCCGCTCGGAACGGACCCGCCGGGCGACGGTGAGGGCCTGGGACGCGAGGGCCGTCGACTGCTCGGGCTCCCTCTTGAGCAGATGGACCGTCGCCATGCCGATCAGATTCAGTGCGTACGACCGCTGGTGCTCGTCGTCCTTGCCGAAGAGGTCGACGGCGCGCTCCATGACCGGCTCGGCGAGGGAGGCGTACGTGGGGCTGCGGCCGGCCACATAGGCCAGGTCGCGGTAGGAATGGGCGTTCTCGCCGTTGAGCTCGGCCTCGGAGAAGAACCGGATCCAGTCGGGCTCGGGCTCGCCGTCGATGCCGGCGTCGGAGAAGGTGTCCTCGGCCATCCGGACGGCTCGCTTGCACTTGCTGGGCTGGCCCATGTTGGCGTACGCGCGGGCCTCCATCGCATACAGCATGGCCTGGGTGCGCGGGGTGGCGCAGTCACGGCTGCCGTACTGGGCGAGATGGACGAGTTCCAGCGCGTCGTCGGGCCGCCCCAGGTGGATCATCTGGCGGCTCATCGACGACAGAATGTACGAACCGAGCGGCTTGTCGCCCGCCTCCTTGGCGGCGTGCAGCGCCAGCACGAAGTACTTCTGCGCGGTGGGCTGGAGGCCCACGTCGTAGCTCATCCAGCCGGCGAGTTCGGCGAGTTCCGCCGCGCAGACGAACAGACGCCGGGAGGTCTCCTGCGGCTGCGGTTCCTGGAGCAGGTCGGTGACCTCGTGCAGCTGGCCGACGACCGCCTTGCGGCGCAGCCCCCCGCCGCACTGGGCGTCCCACTGGCGGAACATCGCGGTGGTGGATTCGAGCAGATCCAGCTCGGGACCGGAGAGCCGGGAGCCCCTGCGCCCGCCGGCAGCCGGCTCGGGCGCGCCCTGCTCGGAGGCGGGCGAGGGCACCAGCCAGCGCTGCATGGGCTCGACGAGGGCGGGTCCCGCAGCCAGTGCCAGCGATGTCCCGAGGAAGCCGCGCCGCGCCAGCATCAGGTCGCTGCGCGAGAACTCGCTGAGCAGGGCGACGGTCTGCGGGCCCGCCCAGGGAAGGTCCACGCCGGACACCGAGGGTGACTGGTGCGCGGAGCGGAGACCGAGGTCCTCGATCGCCACGACGCTGCCGAAGCGCTCCGAGAACAGTTCCGACAGGATCCGCGGAATCGGCTCGCGCGGCTGCTCGCCGTCGAGCCAGCGCCGCACCCGCGAGGTGTCGGTGCTGATGTGGTGGGCGCCCATCTGCCGCGCCCGGCGGTTGACTTGGCGTGCCAGCTCGCCCTTGGACCAACCGCTGCGCACGAACCACGAACTCAACTGCTCGTTCGGGCGCTTGCCGGTATTCGTACCGGCGCCGCTGCCGTCCACTGGAACGCCCCCATCCACTGATGCCCTGTCGCGCGAACCCCTACCAGAATGCCGCGAGTTGCGGCTCTCCGTACGGTGGATGCACTCCTTCGAACGGGAAGCCGAGTTGCCCCCGGCATACCCGTGAGTGCACACACCTCCAGGGTTCGTGCACTGAACGTAATCCTACGATCACCCGCTCAGCGAGTGGGATTGCAGAAACGCCACCATTCGCCACCCCTTCGAATGAACTCCCTTGCGGTCAGGCGCGATTCACTTGACACGGGACGATCGAGAGGGAGCGGAGCGATGTGCGCAGGGGCGCGCGGCCCGGTCCGCACCACTCCTCGCACCACAGTGCGCCGCCGGAGCTTCATCGTTTGCGACGCTGTGTAACGAGGAGACTTCAGGTCGTAACCACCGGCGAGCGCAACCCGTTGGAGGGGGCATGGGCTTCACTATCGGCGGCATGCGGGACATCCGGTCCGGCTCACGACGTCGCGGCCGCACCACGGAGTGCACCGTGGTGGCGGAGTACACCGGCTTGTGGGGCTGGGCCGTCGTGCCGGGGGCGCGGGCCGCGGCCGGCGACTGCTCGTGCGGCGTCCCGGACTGTACGTCTCCCGGGGCCCATCCCCTGGGGTACGCACCCGAGATCCCGGCCGGCGCGACGCTGGACGATGTCACCAAGTCGTGGGCCGAGGTACCGGGCGCGGCCGTGCTGCTGCCCGTCGGCCGCACCTTCGACATCCTGGACGTCGCGGCATCGGCGGGCCGGCGCGCGCTGGTGCGTCTGGAGCGGATGGGACTTCCGCTGGGCCCGGTCTCGGCGACTCCGGACGGGCGCTGCCAGTTCTTCGTGGCGCCGGGCGCCGCCGCCGAACTTCCGCACCTGCTCTACCGGATGGGCTGGGACGACGCCGGGCTCGATCTGCACTGTCTGGGTCCGGGCAGCCACATCACCGCGCCGCCCTCCGACCACGCGGGCCTCGGACCGGTCAGCTGGCTGCGGGCGCCCTCGCTGGACACCGCCATGGCGCCGCCGCAGGCGCGGCTGCTGCTGGGCACGCTGGCGTACATCTGCCACCGCTCGGCGGCCTGAGCTCCACGGGCGACGCGCGCATGACGGCCCGCGGGGCGACGGACGCACGAGGGCGGGGCCGGAATATCCGGCCCCGCCCTCGTGCGTGTGCGGTCCGGGGCTCGCCCCGGCCCTTCCTCACTCCCCGATGAGCGCGTCGACGAACGCCTCCGGTTCGAACGGCGCCAGGTCGTCGGCGCCCTCGCCGAGACCCACCAGCTTGACCGGCACGCCCAGCTCACGCTGGACCGCGATGACGATGCCGCCCTTGGCGGTGCCGTCGAGCTTGGTCAGCACGATGCCGGTGATGTCCACGACCTCCGCGAACACCCGCGCCTGCACCAGACCGTTCTGACCGGTCGTGGCGTCGAGGACCAGCAGGATCTCGTCCAGCGGGCCGTGCTTCTCGACGACGCGCTTGACCTTGCCGAGCTCGTCCATCAGGCCGGTCTTGGTGTGCAGCCGGCCCGCCGTGTCGATGAGCACCACGTCGGCGCCCTCGGCGATGCCTTCCTTCACGGCGTCGAACGCGATCGAGGCCGGGTCGCCGCCCTCGGGTCCGCGCACGGTGCGGGCGCCGACGCGCTCGCCCCACGTCTGGAGCTGGTCGGCCGCCGCCGCACGGAAGGTGTCCGCGGCGCCGAGGACGACCGAGCGGCCGTCGGCGACGAGCACCCGGGCGAGCTTGCCGGTCGTGGTGGTCTTACCAGTGCCGTTGACACCGACGACCATGACGACGCCGGGGGTGTCCAGGCCGCTCTCGGTCTTGACCGCGCGGTCGACGTCGGTGCCGATGAGCGCCAGCAGCTCCTCGCGGAGCAGGTTGCGCAGATCGTCCGGCGTACGCGTGCCGAGCACCCTGACCCGCTCGCGCAGCCGCTCGACGAGCTCCTGGGTCGGTGCCACACCGACGTCGGCGGTGAGCAGCGTGTCCTCGATCTCCTCCCAGGTCTCCTCGTCGAGGTGCTCGCGGGACAGGAGCGTGAGCAGCCCCTTGCCGAGCGAGTTCTGCGAGCGGGCGAGGCGGGCGCGCAGCCGGACGAGCCGGCCGGCGGTGGGCTCCGGGATCTCGATCGCGGGGGCGGGGGGCTCGGCGACGACCGGGTCCTCGACGGCGACCGGCGTGTCGGCGGCCTCCTCGGCCGACGGGAGGTCGACCTCCTCGATGGTCCGGCGTGGCTCGTCCCGCGGTGTCTCCGCCTCGTCGCCGACATGCGGCTCGGCGGGCGGAGCGGTGATGGTCGGCGTGCTCGACGGCGCGGAGGGCGGCAGCTGCTTCTTCTTGCGGCTGCTGACCACGAGACCGCTGATGGCGCCGAGAGCGACCAGGGCGATGACTACAGCAAGGATGACGATTTCCATAACCCACCCAGTATCGGCCACGACCCTCGGGCCGCGGCGGCGTCGCACGGTCCTTCGGGGACCTCGGACTGTATTTGGACCTTTTGGGGGGTACAGACGATGCTGGTGACTCCGGTTTTCCGCCGGCGCCGGCACCGTCCCGGAGTCCCCCACCCTCTTCCCGGAGCTCCCCCATGCCCCACGCCTCCGAAGCCGAAGGCGCGACAGAGAGCGCGGTCGAGACGCGCGGTCTCGAACCCGTCCCCGACGGGGAGCGCACAGGCCACGTGCGCGAACTGTTCCCCACCTGGGTCGCCGCCAACATCAGTGTGCTGTTGCTCACGATGGGCGCGGGGCTGGTGGTGTTCAACGGTCTGAACTTCTGGCAGGTCCTGGTCGTCGCGATCGCGGCCCCCGTCGTCTCGTACGGCATGGTCGGCCTGATATCCGTGGCGGGCAAGCGGGGCGGCTCCCCCGGCATGGCCCTGTCCCGCGCGGTCTTCGGGCAGCGCGGGAATCTGCTGCCGGGCTCGCTGATCTGGGTCGCGCGCTGGGGCTGGGAGACGATCAACGCGGTGACCGGCGCCTATGCCGTACTGACCGTGCTGGATCTGCTCTTCGGCATACGCAGCAACACCACGCTGATCGTCGTGACGCTGCTGCTCTTCGTCGCCTGCACCTTCCTCGTCTCGGGGCTGGGCATCAACGCCCTGCGGCGGTGCAGCACCTGGTCGACCTATCTCTTCGGCGCCTTCAGCGTGCTCGTCCTGGTCCATCTGGTCGCGGGCACGGACTGGTCGGCTGTCTTCGACAAGCCCGCCGGGTCGACGGCGATGATGGTCGCCGGCATCGGCACGATCGCGGCGGGCGGGATCAGCTGGGTCCCCTCGGGCCCGGACTTCACCCGCTATCTGCCGCGGACCGCGTCCAGCCGCGCGGTGGTCGGCTCGACGATCGGCGGCGCCGGCATCGTCGTCCTGCCGATGGTGCTGATGGGCGCCGTGATGGCGGTCTCGACTCCGGACCTGGCGAGCGCCAGCGACCCGGTCGCGTTCATCGGCGAGATCCTGCCGCTCTGGCTCGCCGTGCCCTATCTGCTGATCGCCCTGGTCGGCATGCTGCTGATCAACTCCATGTCCATGTACTCGGCGGGCTTCACCGCGCAGACCCTGGGCATCCGGGTCCCGCGCGCCTGGGCCGTCAGCGTGAACGCGGTCATCAGCCTCGTCCTCGGCTTCCTGCTGATGGTCGTGGCGACCAGCTTCACCGGTTCGTTCATCTCGTTCCTGACGCTGCTGGCAGTGGCGTTCTCCGCGTGGATCGGTGTCTTCGGCGTGGACATGCTGCGCCGGAAGGAGTACGACGGCGCGGCCCTGATGGACACCACGCGCACCAGCGCCTACTGGTACCGGGGCGGTTTCGCCTGGCAGGCAACGGCTTCCTGGGCCGTCGCGCTGCTGGTGGGCTTGCTGTTCACACAGGTCGACTGGTTCTCGGGGCCGCTCGCCTCGTCGTGGCTCGGCGAGAACGGCCTCGGCTGGGGAGTGACGATCGTCGTGGCGGCGGCGCTCTACGCGGTGCTGCCCCGGACCGGGACCCCGGCCGCGGTGAGCACGAAGCCGGCGGAGGCCGAGCCCGTACGCGAGTCGGTCTGACCCCGGCGGTGCCACTGAGCCCCGCTTCTCCCCCGCCACCGGAAGCCCGGCCGGTCCGGACCCTGGGAATCTGACACCACGTCAGCTAACGTCCACCCTCGCCAGGTTCACAACCGGTGGAGGGGGACGTCCCCATGGCCTTCACAGTGGCCCGCTTCAATCTCGTCGATCCCGGCGCGACACCCGAGACGCTCGCGGCCCGTTACCGCGCGGCGCTGGAGATGGCCGCGTACGCCGACGACCGCGGTATCGACACCATCCAGACCGAGGAGCACCACGGCGCGGTCAACAACTGGCTGCCCTCCCCCTTCGTGTTCGCCGGGGCGGTGCTCGGCGCCACGAGCCGTATCGCGGTCACCGTCTCCGCGATCATCGGCCCGCTCTACGATCCGCTGCGGCTGGCCGAGGACATCGCGGTGCTCGATCTGATCGGGCGCGGCCGGCTGGTCACCGTCGCCGGCATCGGCTACCGGCCGGAGGAGTACGAGCAGCTGGGAGCCGACTGGAGCCGGCGCGGCGCGCTTCAGGACGAACTGCTGGAGACGCTGCTGACGGCCTGGAAGGGCGAGCCGTTCGACTACCGCGGCCGTACGGTCCAGGTCACCCCGCGTCCGTACACCCAGCCGCATCCCCTGCTGCTGGTCGGCGGCTCCTCGAAGGCGGCCGCGCGGCGGGCGGCCCGTCTCGGGCTGCCGTTCTTCCCGAGCGCGCATCTGCCCGAACTGGAGGCGTACTACCAGGAACTGCGCACGCAGTACGGCACGGACGGCTTCTGCATGATGCCCGCGGAGAAGACCCCGCTGCTGCATCTGTCCGAGGAGCCCGACCGCACCTGGGCGGAGTTCGGCGAGCACTTCCTGCACGAGGCGCGGACCTATGCCTCCTGGCAGTCCGCGGACATCCGCTCGGCGGTGCGGTCGAAGGCGACGACGGTCGAGGAACTGCGCGCCGAAGGGGTGTACCGGGTCGTCACGCCCGAGGAGTGCGTGGGGCTCGGGGCCGACAGTCTGGTCCTGCATCCGCTGTGCGGCGGGATGCCGCTGGACGAGGGATGGCGTTCGCTCCAGCTCTTCGCCGAGCAGGTGATCCCCCGGCTGACCGCCTCGTGAGGCACGGTGACGGCGGACTGCCCCGGCTCGATCGGCGAGCCGGGGCAGTTCCGTGAAGAGGAGAGGGGCAGCGGGGATTAGCCCATCTCCTCCAACGCCTTGCCCTTGGTCTCCTTCACGAACAGCAGCACGAAGGGGATGGAGAGCACGGCGAAGAATGTGTAGATGATGTAGGTGGCCGAGAGGTTCCAGTCCGCCAGGCTCGGGAAGCTCGCGGTGATGGCCCAGTTGGCGATCCACTGCGCGGACGCGGCGACGCCGAGCGCGGCGGCGCGGATCCGGTTCGGGAACATCTCGCCGAGGAAGACCCACACGACGACACCCCACGAGAGGGCGAAGAAGAGCACGAACACATGGGCCGCGATCAGGGCGACGAGGCCCTGGGTGTCGGGCAGTTTGCCGTCGACGAGGTCGGCGGAGAAGGCCCATGCCTCGACGGCGAGGGCGATGGCCATACCGGCGGAGCCGATCAGGGCGAGCGGCTTGCGGCCGACCCGGTCGACCAGGACCATCGCGATCACGGTGCCGATGATGTTCACGATCGACGTGGTGAACGAGTAGAAGAACGAGTCCGTCGGGTCGATGCCGACGGACTGCCAGAGCGTCGAGGAGTAGTAGAACGCGACGTTGATGCCGACCAGTTGCTGGAAGACCGAGAGGCCGATACCGACCCACACGATGGGCAGGAAGGCGAAGCGCCCGCCCAGCAGGTCCTTGAACGTCGACTTGTGCTCCCGGCGCATCGCCCGGTCGATCTCGGCGACCCGGGCGTCCAGGTCGATCTTGGTGCCCTCCACCTCGGCGAGGACCTCCTTCGCCTTGGCGACCTTGCCGACGGAGATGAGGAAGCGGGGCGACTCGGGGATCGCGAAGGACAGCAGCCCGTAGAGCACGGCCGGGACGACCATGACGCCGAGCATCCACTGCCAGGCCTCGATGCCGGCGATCTCACCGCGCTGGTCGCCGTCGGCGATCTGGAGGATGCCGTAGTTCACCAGCTGGGAGATGGCGATACCGATGACGATCGCGGCCTGCTGGAAGGAGGCGAGCCGGCCTCGGTAGGCGGGCGGGGAGACCTCGGCGATGTAGGCGGGGCCGATGACGGAGGCCATACCGATGGCGAAACCGCCGACGATGCGCCAGAAGGCGAGGTCGTAGAGGGCGAACGGAAGGGCCGAGCCGACCGCGCTGATGGTGAAGAGCACGGCGGCGATCTGCATACAGCGGATGCGGCCGATCCGGTCGGCGATACGGCCGGCCGTGGCGGCGCCGATGGCACAGCCGATCAGGGCGATGGCGATGACCTGGGCGAGGGTTCCGGACCCGATGTCGTAGCGGTCGCGGATGGCTTCGACGGCTCCGTTGATGACCGAACTGTCGTAGCCGAAGAGGAATCCGCCCATCGCGGCCGAGGCCGTGATGAAGATGACATGCCCGAGGTGGTCGGGGTGGGCCTCTCGGGCGCCCGATGCCGGTGGTGGCTCAGTGCTGGTCACGTGTACTCCTGGGGCCTCCGGCAGCGCCGGGCGTGGGGGGCGAGCCCTTCCAGTGGCGCACAACTTCATGCGGCCCACCACTTGAAGGTAAAAGCAACGTCGAAGAGACTATTCGTTCAAGTTTCGAAGTCAATACCTCACCGCAAACGGATTCGTGACACAGGAGTGTCGACCTCAGTTCAAGAGTTGAAGAGTTGTCAGCGGAGGCGCTGACTGATGACCTTGGAGACTCCGTCGCCCTGCATGGACACGCCGTACAGCGCGTCCGCGACCTCCATCGTCCGCTTCTGGTGCGTGATCACGATCAGCTGGGACGACTCCTGGAGCTCCTGCATGATGCGGATCAGGCGCTGGAGGTTGGTGTCGTCGAGCGCCGCCTCGACCTCGTCCATCACGTAGAACGGGCTCGGCCGCGCCTTGAAGATCGACACCAGCATCGCCACCGCGGTCAGCGAACGTTCGCCTCCCGACAGCAGGGAGAGCCGCTTGACCTTCTTGCCCGGCGGCCTGGCCTCCACGTCCACACCCGTGGTGAGCATGTTGGCGGGGTCGGTCAGGATCAGCCGTCCCTCGCCCCCGGGGAAGAGGCGCGAGAAGACGCCCTCGAACTCCCGGGCGGTGTCGCGGTATGCCTCGGTGAAGACCTGCTCGACACGCTCGTCCACCTCCTTCACCACCTGAAGAAGGTCGGCCCGCGTCTTCTTCAGGTCTTCGAGCTGCTCCGAGAGGAACTTGTGGCGCTCCTCCAGCGCCGCGAACTCCTCAAGGGCCAGCGGATTCACCTTTCCGAGCTGCTGATACGCCCGTTCGGCCGACTTCAGGCGTTTTTCCTGTTCGGCGCGGACGAAACGTCGCGGCTGGTTGCGCGGGTGCTCCGGATCCTCCGGCAGCTCCTCGCCCTCGGCCGGCAGCGACGGCGGCACGAGCTGGTCCGGCCCGTAGTCCGAGACAAGACCGGCGGGCTCCACGCCGAGCTCTTCGAGCGCCTTCGTCTCCAGCTGCTCGATCCGCATCCGCTTCTCGGCGCCCAGGACCTCGCCCCGGTGGACCGAGTCGGTGAGCTTGTCGAGCTCGCTCTTGAGGTCGCGGCCCTCGCTGCGGGCGGCCGCCAGCTCCCTCTCCCGCTCGGCCTTCGCCGCCTCGGCCGCGACCCGTTCGGCCTCGGCGCGCACCAGCGAGACCTCGACGTGGGCCAGCAACTGACGCGCACCGCTCGCCACCGCGGCGGCGACCTCCGCCTCGTGGCGCAGCCGTGCGCGGCGCTGTTCGGCCCGTGCCCGCGCCTCACGCTCGGCGCGCGCTCCGCGGTCGAGCGCGTCGGCCCGCCCGGCGAGCCCCTTCACCCGCTCCTCGTGCGTACGGACCTGGAGCCGGGCCTCCATCTCGGTCTGCCGCGCGTTGGCGCCGTCCGCGGCCAGCCGGTCCCGTACATGGGTGTCGGGCTCCTCCTCGACCGGGGACTCCTCGGCGACCAGCAGCCGTTCGGCCAGTTCCTCGGCCTCCCCGCGGGCCCGCTCCAGAGCCTCCTGCGCCCGGGCGACGGCCGCGGTCGTCCGCTCGGCCTCGCCCGCGGCGCCGCGCGCCTGCCCCGCGAGCCGGCCCAGCCGGCCCGAGACGGCCGACTTCTCCCGGTCGGCCGCCCGGCGGCGCTCCCCCAACTCCTCGACGAGCCCGGCACACGCGGTGCGCCGCCCGGCCGCCTGTTGCTGGGCAGCCGCCAGCTCCTCGCACCGTACGGCGAGTTCCTCCAGCTCGGCGGCGGCCTGGTCGACGGATGCCTGCACCTCCAGAAGACTCGGCGCACCGGCCGAGCCACCCTGTGCGAAGTGCGCGCCGAGAACATCGCCTTCGGCCGTCACGGCGGTGAGTCCGGGCCGTGCGTGGACCAGGTCCTCGGCGTCCTCCAGCGTGCCGACGACCACGATGCCCCGCAGCAGCGATCGCACGGCGGGCATCAGTTCCTCCGGCCCGCGCACCAGATCGGCGGCGTACACATGACCGTCCGGGTGCCGTTGTCCGGCGGTCTCGGGGCCGCCGGCCAGCAGTATGGCGGCGCGGCCGGCATCCGTCTTGCGCAGCAGCCGCAGGGCTTCCGCGGCGGTCGCCGTGGTGGAGACGGCGATGGCGTCGGCGGCCGCCCCGAGTGCCGCCGCCACCGGTACCTCATGGCCGGGTGCGACCGTGAGCAGCTCAGACGCCGGTCCGAGCAGTCCGCCGAGCCGGTCCTTCGCCGCCAGCAGGGCGCCGGTGCCGTCCTTGCGGCGCAGGCCCAGCGCGAGCGCCTCGCGCCGGGCGGCGACGGCGGCGCGCTTGCGCTCGGCCGCGGTGAGTTCCTCGCGTGCCGAGCTCAGGGCCGCCTCGGCCTCGCCCAGTTCGCGCTTGGCCGCATCGTGCCGCTCGCCCAGCTCCATGTCGTCGGCGTCGAGGGTGTCGACCTCGGCCTGGAGCTGCTCGTACTCCTCCTGGGCGGCGACCGCCCGCTCCTGTGCCTCGTCCCGGGCGGCGGCCAGCCGGTCGATCTCGGCCTGCGCCGAAGCCGCCCTGCTGCGGGCGGCGTTGACCTGGCCGCCCAGCCGGGCCAGTCCTTCGCGGCGATCGGCGATGGCACGTGCCACGTCCTTGAGCCGGCGTTCCTCGACCGCGAGTTCCCGCTCCAGATCGGCGCGGTGCGCGACGGTGTCCTCCAGGGCGCGTTCCGCCGCCTCCAGCGCGGCCTCCAGCTCGGCCTCCTGCTCACGGATCCGGGCGGCCTCGCGCTCCATGTCCTCGGGGTCCCGGCCGCGCCGGTCCTCCGCGGGCTGCGCGGTCGCGCTCTTGACCCGGGCATCGGCCAGCGAGACGGTGCCGCGCACGCGCTCGGCGAGCTGGGAGAGTTCGTACCAGCTCTGCTGGGCCTGCTGGAGCCGCGGTGCGAGCCGCCTCACCTCGTCCTCGAGATCGGCTTCCCGGCCCAGCGCGGCCTTGAGTTCGGCCTCGGCCGCCTCCTTGCGTTCCTTGAGCGCGGCCTCGTCGGCGACCTCGGTGCTCAGCGCCTGCCGGAGCTGTACGAGATCGTCGGCGAGCAGCCGCAGCCGGGCGTCGCGCAGGTCCGCCTGGATGACGGCGGCGCGGCGGGCGACCGCTGCCTGCCGTCCGAGGGGCTTGAGCTGCCGCCTCAGTTCGTCGGTCAGGTCCTGCACACGGGCGAGGTTGGCCTGCATCGCGTCCAGCTTCCGCAGCGCCTTCTCCTTGCGCTTGCGGTGCTTGAGGACGCCGGCGGCCTCCTCGATGAACGCCCGCCGCCCCATGGGGTCGGCGTGCAGGACGGAGTCGAGCTGGCCCTGGCCGACGATGACGTGCATCTCGCGGCCGATGCCGGAGTCGGAGAGCAGCTCCTGGATGTCCAGCAGCCGACAGGTGTCGCCGTTGATCTGGTACTCGCTGCCGCCGTTGCGGAACATGATCCGCGTGATGGTGACCTCGGCGTACTCGATCGGCAGAGCGCCGTCGGAGTTGTCGATCGTGAGGGAGACCTCGGCGCGGCCGAGCGGCGGGCGCCCGGTCGTCCCGGCGAAGATGACGTCCTCCATCTTGCCGCCGCGCAGCGACTTGGCGCCCTGTTCGCCCATGACCCAGGACAGCGCGTCCACGACGTTGGACTTGCCCGAGCCGTTGGGGCCGACGACACAGGTGATGCCCGGCTCGAACCGCAGTGTCGTGGCGGAGGCGAAGGATTTGAACCCGCGCAGGGTCATGGCCTTGAGGTGCACGCAGCCGGACTCTACCTTTCGCCTCGCTCGGACCGCCGGACCCGGCCCGTCCCGGCCTGCCTCCAGGAACAGTTCGCGGGTGCAGTCGGTCTCGCCATCCGGGACGGCGGGCGGCTCACGGTTTCACCCGTGAGGGCGCAGGGCAGATCAGGCGGTAGAAGAAGGACTGTAAAGCGCCGGGGGGAAAGAAAGAAGGGACGCCGAAGCGTCCCTTGCATATCTTGTGCGGTTGATCTACCGGCGTGACCGAGCTCTGTCAGGTGAGCGCGGGCTCCGCCTGGGGTACGTCGATGTCGATGCCGTCAAGCAGCGACTCTCCAGGGTGCTTGGCGACGGCAGCGTTGAGCGCGTCATTCTCGGACTGGATCCGTACAAGCTCGGATTCGAGGTCCTGGACGCGCTGCTGAAGCCGTCGCATCTCGGCGAGGAGTCGCGGGTCGGAGCCGCCGACGTAACCGAGAAGCGCCTTTGCCATGATGGATGGTCCTCCACACTGAGTGACCGACCGGAAGCGGTGTGGGTCGTGAGGGAATCGCACCCGCGGTGCTCGACAGTGCTATTGGTGCTCATGTCGCTGCGGTTCGTACTGCCAAACAGCTAAGGTGCGCGGGGCTTCCAGAGTCTCACCAAAAAGTTTGACGGTCAACACGATCACACCCCGTATCAAGGGCGAGCCCGGGTGCTCACTGCCGCGGAACGCGCGGTGGAGCCTCTTCTCCGGGGCCGAGGGGCGTGGAGATCATCCTTACGGCCGCAGCCTGGCATGACAAGCCCTTCTTGGCAACCACCAGGCTGTTTCTGCCACGGACAGGTGCCGGAGGCGTGCGTTCCGCGACGGCGGGGGCGGGCCGGCGGCGGTCCTTCAGCGGATCGCGAAGCCCTCGTACCCCCCGCGGGGCGTGTCCCAGATCTCAGTGACGCCGTCGACGCGACCGGGTGTGTCGTCGGACCGGAGCCAGTCGAGCAGACGGTGGCAATTCTCACGTGGCCCCTCGGCCACGACCTGCACCCTGCCGTCGTCCAGATTGAGGGCGAAGCCGGTGAGGCCGCCGATCTCCAAAGCGTTTGCCCTGGTGAACCAGCGGAAGCCCACTCCCTGTACTCGGCCGCGTACCCACGCCGTCAGACGTGCAACATCATTCATGGCTGCAAGGTAGCGAATGGATCAGTGCTGCATCACATCCCTATTCGGTGTTATGCCGTACAGTCCGGTCGAAATGAAACTCACCCATTCGGGTGAGCCTCTTTTTGTACTGCCGTCGAGCACAAGGAAGGCCAGCAGATGGGACGTCATCGACGCTCCGCCAAACGTGCGGGCAGGCCCGTACGCACTGGGCTGCTCGGCGTCTCCGCTGCCGTGGCGGTGGGCGCCGTGATCGTCGCGTCCGGCCTGCTGCCGGGTGACGACACCTCCGTCGTGGGCGGCGAGGGCTCGCCCGCCAAGCAGGTGCGCAGCGAGGGATCCGCCCGGCTGCAGACCCAGGGGGACGCGAGCGCCGAACCGACGCCCGAGGCATCGTCGCCGGCCGCGTCGTCCTCATCGTCTTCACCGACCGCGCCCGCCGCGACGCCTCCGCGCGCGAAGGCACCGGCGAAGAGCCCTGCTCAGAAGCCCGCCAAGCCCGTGAAGCCTGCGAAGCGCGCGGAGCCCACCAAGCCGGCGAAGCCGAAGGCCGAGCGGTCGACGAAGGCTCCGGCCCCGAAGCCGGCGAAGCCCGCTCCCGAGAAGAGCAAGAAGGAGAAGAAGGAGAGCGCCCCGACCCGTACGGAGTCGCGCTCCCCTGACCGCGCTCCCGACCGGCAGAAGCCCGTCTCGTCCTCCTCCGAGGCGGCGGCCGAGGCCGAGGTGCTCAACCTGGTGAACGAGGAGCGGTCCAAGGTCGGCTGCAGCCCGGTCCGGACCGACGCCCCGCTCGCCAAGCTCGCCGGCACCTTCAGCAAGGACATGGCCGACCGCGGGTTCTTCGGCCACACCGACCCCGACGGCGACTCCCCCTGGGCCCGCGCCGCACAGTCCGGCGTGAACCGCCTCGGCGCCGAGAACATCGCCCGCGGCCAGGCCGACGCCTCCGCGGTCATGAACTCGTGGATGAACAGCGAAGGCCACCGAGCAAACATTCTCAACTGCGACTACAAGACCCTCGGCGTCGGTGTGCACATGGCCGACGGCGGCCCGTGGTGGACGCAGGACTTCGGCTTCTAGCAGTCGCGCCGGGACCCGCCGGGGGCTGGGGCGTGTCTCGCGGGCAGGCGGGACTTCTGAAATAGCGCCCTAGAGCTTCCCGGGCAGCGATGTGCGCACGATGCGCGGCGGCCGCTGGCAGCGCGGGCAGAAGTAGCTGGAACGGTTCATCCAGGGGCGTCGCCGCATCAGGGTGCCGCAGCGACGGCAGGGCTCGCCCTCACGGCCGTAGGCGTCCAACGAGCGGTCGAAATAGCCTGATTCGCCGTTCACGTTCACATACAGGCTGTCGAAGCTGGTGCCTCCGACGGCCAGGGCCGCGTTCATCACGTCCCGCACATGGCCCAGCAGTTCGGCCGAGCGGGCGCGGGGCAGGCCGGTCGTGGGGCGCTCGTAGTGGAGCTTCGCCCGCCACAGGGCCTCGTCGGCGTAGATGTTGCCGACCCCGCTGATCAGCGACTGGTCCAGCAGCGCCCTCTTGATCGTGGTACGCCGCAGCCGCAGCGCGGTGTGGAAACCACCGTCGTCGAAGGCCGGGTCCAGCGGATCGCGGGCGATGTGCGCGATGACGTCGGGCAGTCCGTCCGGGGTGTTGTCGTGGAGCGAGAGTCCGCCGAAGGTGCGCTGGTCGACGAAGCGGAGCTCGGTGCCCAGGGCGTCGTCGAAACGGATCCGGATCCGCAGATGCTTCTCGTCGGCGGCGTCCTCCGGCTGCACCAGGAGCTGTCCGCTCATCCCGAGGTGCCCGAGGACCGAGCTGTCGGTGTCCGCGAGCGGCAGCCACAGGTACTTTCCCCGCCTGCGCGCTATCCCGACGCTGTGTCCCTTGAGCCTGGCCGCGAAGTCCCCGGCGCCGGCGAGATGGCGGCGCACGGCGCGCGGGTGCAGAACCTGCACCTCGGCGATCGTCCGTCCGCTGACCCAGCGCTGCAGTCCGCGACGTACGACCTCGACCTCGGGCAGCTCGGGCACGGGGCTCCTTCCGGGGAGGCTCGGAGTGACGCCCGCAGCGTACCTCTCCGTCACCTGCGGAAAAACGCCGAGGCCCCTGCGCTCCGGGAGGGAACGAGGGGCCCCGACGAGGTCGGAAGGAATGCAGCGCCATGGTCCGGGCCGGGGCCCGGACAGAAGGCTCCGAGGACTAGGCCGTGGCCCGGTCCGCCGGTTCCGAGGACGAAGAGGTGTCGGCGGCCTCTCCGTCGGAGGCGTCGGCAGCGGTGACCGCCTTCTCCTCCGAGCTCGCTGCCGCAGCAGCGAGTTTGTCGGCCTCGGCCTTCTCCGCCTCGGCCTTCTCGGCCTTGGCGGCGGCGATACGGTCGTCCGCGGCGGCACGGATCTCCCGCCATGCGGACTCCGCCGCCTGCTGCTCCGCTTCCTTCTTGCTGCGGCCGGTGCCGGTGCCGTACGAGACACCACCGACGCGGGCGGCAGCAGTGAAGGTCTTCTCGTGGTCCGGGCCCGTCTCCGTGACGAGATATTCCGGAACACCGAGTCCCTCGGCCGCGGTGAGCTCCTGAAGACTGGTCTTCCAGTCCAGGCCCGCACCGAGGTTCGAGGATTTTTCGATCAGCGGGTCGAAGAGCCGGTGCACCAGCTCGGACGCCGCTTCGAGACCCTGATCGAGATAGACGGCGCCGATCACCGCTTCAAGGGTGTCGGCGAGGATGGATGCCTTGTCCCGTCCGCCCGTGCCTTCTTCACCCCGGCCGAGCCGGATGAAGAGACCCAGTTCCAGACCGCGACCGACTTCCGCCAGCGCACGCGAATTGACCACCGCGGCCCGCAGTTTGGCCAGTTGGCCTTCCGGCAGGTCGGGGTGGGTGCGGTAGAGCGTGTCGGTGACCACCAGACCGAGCACCGAGTCCCCGAGGAACTCGAGCCGTTCGTTGGTGGGCAGGCCGCCGTTCTCGTACGCGTACGACCGGTGGGTCAGTGCTCGCACCAGAAGGGCGGACTCGAGGTGATACCCGAGCCGCCCTTCCAGAAGCGTGTGGGACGAGGCTGCGTTGGCTGTGTTTACTGCGTCTGCCTGCTTCTTGGCATGGGACAGTTCAGACATCGGGCCTCTCACCAGCCGCTCAGACCTCGAGGACCTGGCGCTTGTTGTAGGTGCCGCAGCTCGGGCACGCGATGTGCTGCTGCTTCGGCTCCTGGCAACGCTCACACGAAACCAGGGTGGGGACCGCAGCCTTCCACTGCGACCGGCGGTGGCGCGTGTTGCTGCGCGACATCTTCCGCTTCGGAACAGCCACGGCTACTTCTCCTGCTTCTCGTCGACGCCCGCTTCGGCGCCGCCCATGTTGTCCTTCTCGCCGTCCTTGATGGTTTCGGCGAGTCCCTGCAGTGCCGCCCAACGGATGTCGGCGGCGTCGTGGTGGTGACCGGGGTTCTCGTCCAGCCTGATCCCGCATTCGGAACACAGGCCGGCACAGGTCTCCCGGCACACCGGCTGCATCGGCAGTGCGAGCACCACCGCATCACGCAGCACGGGCTCGAGGTCGAACAGGCCGTCCTCGAGGAAGAGCGTGTCCTCGTCCTCGGCGTCGTCGACGGGCTCCGCAGTGCGAGTGCGGCTCCGGTCATCGGCGTCGGGGTACGAGAACATCTCCTGGAAGTCCGCAGCGACCTCTTGGTGCAGCGGCTCCAGACACCTTACGCACTCCCCCTCGGCGGTCGCACGGGCGGTGCCGGTGACAAGCACACCTTCCATGACCGACTCGAGACGGAGGTCGAGCTTCACCGGCGCGTCTTCCGGTACGCCGATGACTCCTTCGATACCGAAGGTCGCCGGCGGACCGGGCGCCTCCACCGAGCGGGAGAGCCGCTGGAGCGCGCCGGGACGCCGGCCCAGCTCGTGCGTGTCGAACACGAGGGGGTTGCGGTGGTCGAGGCGGGCGTTCAGGGGTCTTCCTGCTTTCGAATCGTGGGGAGTGGGCCGGCCCGTGCTCCGAGGGAGCGGGCAGCCTGGATCGCGGATCTACGCGCGACCGAAGAACCAGGTTACCGGACGGGCCGCCGTAGACCCAATCCGGTACTCGTCGTCAGCCGCTCCGCCGGGGTCAGTGCCCCTGCTCGTACCGGCGCAGCTGTTCGAGGTCGATCATGCTGGTGTCGAAGAGGCTGGTCTCGTCGAGGGCGGCGGCCTGCTGCTGGGGCTGGTGCTGGACCGGCTGCTGGTAGGCGTACGGGTCCTGCTGTCCGTACTGCGGGTCGTAGCCCTGCTGCTGGTATCCGGCGTAGGGGTCCTGCTGGTACGCGGCGTACTGCTGGTGCTGGTCGCCGTAGCCCGCGGCGGCGTAGGGGTCCTGCTGGGCCGGGATCGCGGGCTGGGCCTCGGCCATCGGCTGGTACTGCGGCTGCTGGGGTACAGGGGCCTGCTGCGGCACGGGAGTCTGCTGGGGCTCCGAGATCTCGGCCAGTCCGGCCAGATAGTCGGCGTCACTGGAGCGGGTCTGGGCGCCCGCGGCGTCCTGGGCGGCCATGTGCTCGCCGAGCGCGTCGCTGGTGGTGCGGCCGTGGAGCTTCAGCCGGCCGCGGCCGACGGCCTCCAGGGTCTTGGACAGGACCGCCTCGAAGGCGCCGAGCTTGGCGTCCACGTACTCGTCGGCGCGGCCGATCAGGGTCTGCGGGTCCGAGCTGTACTCGGGGGCGTCCTCGTCGGCGTACCCCTGCGCGTCCAGGCCGGGCCCGCGGCCGAGCAGCTTCTCGCGGCCGCGGTCCACCGAGCCGATGGTCTTGGTGAGGACGACCTCGAAGTTGGCGAGCTTGGAGTCGACGTAGTCGTCGGCCTCCGCACGGATCTCCTCGGCCTCCCGGCGGGCCTCGGAGAGAATGCGGTCCGCCTCGTCCTGGGACTGGCGGGCGACATGGGTGTCCGAGACGAGCGAGCCACGTTCCGCGTGGGCGCTCTCGATGATCCGCTCCGCCTCCTGGCGGGCCTGGGCGACCAGCTGCTCACGGCCGCCGATCAGCTCCTGGGCCTGCGCGAGCGAGCCGGGCAGTGCCTCACGGACCTCTTCGAGCATGGCGAGCAGCTCGGCGCGGTTGACCACGCAGGAGGCCGACATGGGCATGGACCGGGCTGAGCCCACCGCCTCGACGATCTCGTCGAGCTTCTTCTGCACGTCCACCGTGGTTCGCCACTCTCTGCCTGATATGAGACGGACGGGACGACTGTACGGCCCCCGACCGCCCGCCGGACACCGGGTGACGGGCTGTCAGTACGTCACTTCTCGGCGAGCCGGCGGACGAGTGCCTCGTGCACGACGGGAGGCAGCAGGTGGGAGACGTCACCGCCCCAGGCGGCGACCTCCTTGACGAGGCTGGAGGAGAGGAAGCTGTAGGTGGGATTGGTCGGGACGAAGAGCGTCTCGACGCCGGAGAGGCCGTTGTTCATCTGGGCCATCTGCAGCTCGTAGTCGAAGTCGCTGACCGCCCGCAGGCCCTTGACGATGGCCGGGATGTCCCGCTGCTTGCAGAAGTCGACGAGCAGGCCGTGGTGGGACTCCACCTCGACGTTGCCGTAGTCGCTGGTGACGTCGCGGATCAGCTCGATCCGCTCGTCCACGGTGAACAGTCCCTGCTTGGACTGATTGATCATCACCGCGACATGTACGACGTCGTACAGCTTGGAGGCGCGGGCGATGATGTCGAGGTGTCCGTTGGTGATGGGGTCGAACGACCCCGGACAGACTGCTCGGCGCAACTGAAGTCCCTCGCTCTCCGGTCCGGTCATGGTGCGTCTTCGCACGTAGAGGCGGCGCGACCGTACCAAAGCGTTCCCTCGCCGTAGCGACGGGCCCGCACCGGTTCGAAGCCCTGCGGCCAGACGAATTCACCGCCTCTGGTGCTGCGCTCCACGGTGACGACGGCATCGTCCGCGAGCCAGCCCTCAGAGCGGAGTGTGAGCAGGATCTCGCGAAGATCATCGTCGGTGACGGCGTACGGCGGGTCGAGGAAGACCACGTCATAGGGGTCGCTCGGCGCCGGACCCGTCACGATCTGTTCCGCTTTGCCGGTACGGACCTCGGCACCCGGCAGTCCGAGCGTCCGGACGTTCTCCCGGACGATGCGGGCGGCGCGGGCGTCCGCCTCGACGAGCAGCGCGTGGGACGCACCGCGGGAGAGCGCCTCCAGGCCGACGGCGCCGGAGCCCGCGTACAGATCGGCGACCCTCAGTCCGGCCAGCGTGCCGAGGAGCGATTCCCAGCTGGAGAAGAGGCCCTCGCGAGCGCGGTCGGACGTGGGGCGGGTGCCGGTGCCGGGCGGGACGGCCAGGCGGCGTCCGCCGGCCGTACCGGCGATCACGCGGGTCATCTCAGTCCTCACTCGCAAGCGGCCGGGAGCTCGTGCCGGCCGGCCTGGCCAACATCCTCACGGACCAGTGTCTCAGCCCTTGTCGAGATACTGCTCGCGCTCCTTGTCCAGCAGGGCGTCCAGGGCCGTGCGCAGCTCGGGGAGCCGCTCCAGCTCCGGGTCCTCTCGGACGACCGTGACGGCCTCCTCGCGGGCGGCGGCGATGACCTCCTCGTCGTCGATGACGGTGAGCATCCGCAGCGAGGAGCGCACACCGGACTGGGCCTGGCCGAGGACGTCGCCCTCGCGGCGCTGTTCGAGGTCGATACGGGAGAGCTCGAAGCCGTCGAGGGTGGCGGCGACCGCGCCAAGCCGCGCCCTGGCCGGGGTCGCCTCGGGCATCTCGGTCACCAGCAGACACAGTCCGGGTGCGGAGCCACGGCCCACCCGGCCGCGGAGCTGGTGCAGCTGCGAGACGCCGAACCGGTCCGCGTCCATGATCACCATGGCGGTGGCGTTCGGGACGTTGACCCCGACCTCGATGACGGTGGTGGCGACCAGGACGTCCACCTCGCCCGCGGCGAAGCGGCGCATGACGGCGTCCTTGTCGTCGGGCGCCATCCGGCCGTGCAGGACCTCGACGCGCAGCCCGTCGAGTGCTCCGCGGGAGAGCTGTTCGGCGATCTCCAGGACGGCGAGCGGCGGCCTCTTCTCCGCCTCGTCCTCGGCCGACTTCTTCTTCGTCTTCTCGTCCTCGCCGTCGCCGATGCGGGGGCACACCACATAGGCCTGGTGCCCCTTGCCGACCTCTTCGCGGACCCGCTCCCAGGCGCGCGCCAGGAAGTGCGGCTTGTCCTGGGCCGGGACGACATGGGTGGCGATGGGTGAGCGGCCGGCGGGCAACTGGTCCAGTACGGAGGTCTCCAGGTCGCCGAAGACGGTCATGGCGACCGTCCGCGGGATCGGGGTCGCGGTCATCACCAGCAGATGCGGCGGCTGCTTCCCCTTGGAGCGCAGGGCGTCGCGCTGCTCCACACCGAAGCGGTGCTGCTCGTCGACCACGACGAGTCCGAGGTCGTGGAACTGCACCTTGTCCTCGATGAGCGCATGGGTGCCGATCACGATGCCAGCCTCGCCGGTCACCAGGTCGAGCAGCGCCTGCCGGCGGGCGGCGGCGCCCATCGAACCGGTCAGCAGCACGACCTTGGTGGCCTTCTCCGCGCTGCCGAGCATGCCGCCGTCGGCGAGCTCTCCCATCATCTCGACGACGGAGCGGTGGTGCTGCTGGGCGAGGACCTCGGTCGGCGCGAGCATCGCCGCCTGACCGCCGGTGTCCACCACGGTGAGCATGGCGCGCAGCGCGACCATGGTCTTGCCGGAGCCGACCTCGCCCTGGAGCAGCCGGTGCATCGGATGCTCGGTGGCCAGGTCGTCGAAGATCTCCTCGGTGACCTTGACCTGCCCGTCGGTGAGGGTGAAGGGCAGCTTGGCGTCGAACGCGTCGAGCAGCCCGCCGGGGACGGGCCGGCGGGCCACTGCGGGCAGTTGGGTCTCGGCGAAGCGGCGCCGGGCCAGCGCGACCTGGAGCACGAACGCCTCGTCCCACTTGAGCCGCTGCCGGGCGTCCTCGATGTCGGCCTTGGTGTGCGGCCGGTGGACCTTCAGCAGCGCCTCGGGCAGCGGGACGAAGCCGCGCCCCTCCCGCAGCGCCGGCGGCAGCGGATCGACCGCTTCCGGGGCGCTCGGCAGCACGGCGTCGACCGCCTTGGCGATCTTCCACGACTCCAGCCCCTTGCAGGCCGGGTAGATGGGGATGAGCGCGCCCGCCCAGGACTCGACGTCGGCGGAGTCGTCACCGCTGTCGGCGGCGAGCTTGGCGTACGTCGGGTGGGCCAGCTGGAGTTTGCGGTTGAAGACGGAGACCTTGCCCGCGAACATCGCCCGGCTGCCGGGCAGCAGTTCCTGGTGCGGCTTGTGCACGCCCCGGCCGAAGAAGACGAGCTGGAGCCGGCCGCTGCCGTCCGTGATGGTGATCTCCAGCCGCTTGCCGCGGCCGGCGTTGAAGGTGTGCACCCGGGCGTCGGCGACCTGCGCGACCACGGTGACGTCCTCGTCCAGCGGCAGCTCGGCGAGCCGGGTGAGCTGGCCGCGCTCCTCGTACCGCCGGGGGTAGTGGTGCAGCAGATCGCCGGTGGTGTGCAGGTCGAGCTGCTCGGCCATCACCTTCGCGGTGGCGGCTCCGAGCGTCTTCTTCAGGGGTTCGTCGAGCGCGGACACGCGATCCATTGCACACCACGGCACCGACAGACGTCGTGCACCTGTGGATAACCGCTGGTCACACCGGTGCCGTGGACCCTAGGATGGCGCGGTCTCCCCCGCCTTCCCCGCTGCTTGCCCACGCCGCGATCACCTTCGCCGGGATCGCCCGACCCGCGCCGCCGCTCGTCCCCCCACCGGCGCAGCGACGATGACTTCTGAGACCACGCGACCCACGTCCGAGACCACCCCGCACACCTTCCAGGTGGATCTGCGCGGCCTGGTGGATCTTCTCTCCCATCACCTCTATTCGAGCCCCAGGGTGTATCTGCGCGAACTGCTGCAGAACGCCGTGGACGCGATCACGGCCCGGCGGGCCGAGGAACCGGACGCGCCCACGCGGGTACGCCTCTTCGCCGAGGACGGGCGGCTGCGCGTCGAGGACTCCGGCATCGGTCTGACCGAGAGCGATGTGCACAGCCTGCTCGCCACGATCGGCCGCAGCTCCAAGCGCGCCGGCGCCGACGGCATCGCGTCCGCGCGCGCCGACTTCCTCGGCCAGTTCGGCATCGGGCTGCTCGCCTGTTTCGTCGTGGCGGCCGAGATCCGGGTGGTCAGCCGTTCGGCGCGGACTCCGGACGCGCCGCCCGTGGAGTGGTCGGCCCGTGACGACGGTTCGTACACCGTGCGCACGCTGCCGGACAGCGCGCGTCCCGAGCCGGGCACGACCGTGCATCTGACCGCCCGCCCGGGCAGCGGAGACTGGCTGACCGAGGAGCGGGTGCTGGCACTCGCCCGGGACTTCGGCTCGCTGCTGCCCTACGACGTACGGGTCGGGGACACCGCGGTCACCGATCTGCCCTCGCCCTGGGACCGCGCCCACCCGGGCCCGGCGGCCCGCCGGGTGGCTCTTGCGCGCCACTGCCACGAGCTGTTCGGCTTCACCCCGCTCGACTCGCTCGACCTGAACATCCCGCTCGCCGGGGTCCGCGGGGTCGCCTACGTCCTGCCCCAGGCCGTCAGCCCCGCCCAGCGTTCCGGTCACCGTGTGCATCTGAAGGGCATGCTGCTCACCGACCGGGCCGACGAACTCCTCCCGGACTGGGCCTTCTTCGTACGCTGCGTGATCGACACCGACTCGCTGCGGCCCACCGCGTCCCGCGAGTCGCTGTACGCCGACGAGACGCTGGCCGCCGTACGGGAGGCGCTCGGCGCCCGGATCAGGGAGTGGCTCACCGCTCTGGCGGCCGGTGATCCGGAGCGGCTTGCGCAGTTCCTGTCCGTCCACCACCTGGGTGTGAAGTCGCTCGCCAGGCACGACGGCGAGATGCTGCGCACCATGCTGCCGTGGCTGCCGTTCGAGACCACCGACGGCTCGCTCTCGCTGGAGGAGTTCGCCCGCCGGCATCCGGTGGTGCACTTCACGCGGACCGTGGAGGAGTACCGCCAGGTGGCGCCGATCGCGTCCGCGCAGGGCATCGGCGTCGTCAACGGCGGCTACACCTACGACACCGAACTGGTCGAGAAGCTCCCGTCGGTACGGCCCGGGACGGTTGTCGCCGAGCTGGACGCCGACACCGTCACCGCGCATCTCGACACCGTGGACCCGAACGCCGAACTCGCGCTGGCGGGCTTCCTGGCGGCGGCCCGCGCCAAGCTCGACCCGCTGGGCTGCGACGTGGCGCTGCGCGCCTTCCACCCGCTGACCGTGCCCGCGCTGCATCTGGACGACCGTGCGGCCCGGCATGAGCGCTCCCGCGCCGAGGCGGAGGAGCAGGCGGACGATCTGTGGGCCGGCATCCTCGGGTCGCTGCGCGGCAGCGCGCCGCGGGCCCGGCTGGTGCTGAACCACCTCAACCCCCTGATCCGCAGGATCAGTTCGCTCGATGACAGGGAACTCGCCGGAACGGCGACGGAGGCCCTGTACGGGCAGGCCCTGCTGATGGCCCAGCGGCCGCTGCGCCCGGCCGACTCCGCGCTGCTCAACCGCGCGTTCGTCGGCCTGCTCGAATGGGCCACCCACGACCAGGAGAACGGCCGATGAGCACCGACGTCACTTCCCTGCGGCAGGCCCTGGCCGACAACTACGAGGAGCCGGAGGGCCCGGCGCGCAACGCCCGCGCGGAGCGCATATTCGCCGGCATCGAGCAGTCGGGCGACACCGATCTGCTGATCGACGGCCTCAACCATCTGATGCAGGTCTACAACTACAGCTCCGAGGCGGACAAGATGTTCGTCCCCTTCGCGCGGCTGCTGCGCATGTGGGACGAACGGCCCGGGGACTTCGACGGACAGCAGACACACAGTCTCTTCTGGATGTTCAAGTGGGTCTCCAGCGGCATGATCGACCAGCCGCACATCCCGCTCGCCTCCATCGAGAAGTGGCAGGGCGAGATGGAGCACCGCTACCGGGTCGCCGGGCACTCCGAGCGTGCCGTGCGCCAGGGCGAGCTGCGGATCGCGCGCCATGTGGGCGACACGGAGCGCGCGGCGCGTGCGTACGCGGCCTGGCAGGCGGCGGACCGCGACAACAAGAGCGACTGCCGGGCCTGCGAGCTGCGGGCCCAGGGCTCGTACCTGGCGCACCGCGGCGACGACGCCGAGGCGCTGGAGGTCTGGCGGCCGGTGTACGAGGGCGAGTTCAGCTGTGCGCACGAGCCGCACGCGGTGCTCTCGTCCTCGTTGCTGCCCCTGCTGCGTCTCGGGCGGCAGGACCAGGCCCGCGCGCACCATCTGCGCGGCCACCGGCTGGTGCGCTCGATGGAGAGCATGCGCAGCGCCGTCGCCCAGCACGTCGAGTTCCTGGCGCTGACCGGCAACGAGGCACGCGGTCTGGAGATCCTCGCCGAGCGTCCGGCGTACTTCACCGACTCCGGGGAGCCGAGCAGCCTGATGGGCTATCTCGCGGTGACGGCGCTGCTCACCGACCGGCTCACCGCCCTCGGCCACGGAGAGCAGAGTCTCGCCGGACCGGGCGGCCGCGACTGGACGGCGCGCGAACTGGCCGTGCACGCCCGCAAGGAGGCTCTCGCCCTCGCGGCGCGGTTCGACGAGCGCAACAGCGGCTCCGAGGTGAGCCGCACGATCCGGGAACGGATGGATCAGGAACCGCTGCTGGAGCGGCTGCCGCTGGGGCTGCGGCCCTCCCGGCCCGTCCCGGCGCCGCGCCCGGCCCCGGTGCCCGCGCCCGCGGCCTCCCTCGACTCGCTGCTGGCCGAGGCGCGCGGCCTCTCGGAGGCGCAGCGCCCCGACTCGCTGGAGGCCTGGGCGGCCGTCGCCGCCGCGGCCGTGCGCGAGGGTGCCGAGCTCGGCGCGCGCGACCGAGCCGAGCTGGAGGAGCACCGGGGCCTGGACCGCACGGTGCCCCCCGCCGAGAGCGCCGCGCACTTCCGCGCCGCCGCGGACCTCTACGAGAGCGCGGGCGACCTCGGCCGGGCGCTGGCCGCACGGGCGAGGGCCGCCTACGCGCTCTGCCAGGACGAGCATTCCGAGGAGCGCTTCGACGAGGCGCTGGCCGAACTGGCCGGGCTCCGCGCCCGGATGCTCGCCCTTCATGCGGAAGGCGGCGCGAGCGCCCACCAGGTGAGCCGGGTGCTGCTGTGCCGCTGCCGCATCCTCAACGACCGGATCCACCTGTCCGAGGACACGGCGGCCGCGGTCGGTGCGCTGGAGGAGTCCGTACGGGAGCTGCTGGCCTTCGCCGAGCCGCACCGGGACGACGCGGGCGTCGGCACCACGCTCGGGGAGGCGCTCGGCTACCTCGGCAACATCACCGCCTTCGGGGGTGACGCACAGGAGGCCGCCGGGCTCTACGCCCGGGCCGCCGAGGCGTACATCGCCGCGGAACGCCCCTGGTACGCCGTCGAGGTCGAGACCCAGCTCGCGGGAGTAAGCCGGCATCTCGGCGACCCGGAGACGGCCGAGCGCGCCTCCCGCGCGGCCCTGGAGCACGCACGCGCCTATGCCGAAGCGGGCGGGCTGTGCCGGCTGCACCTCCAGCTCGTCGAGTCGCTCGCCGACAACGACAAGCTCGCCGAGGCCGCCGAGCACGCGCTGGAGGCGGCGCACTGGGCGGACGAGGCGGGCGAGAGCAAGGGCAACGGCGCGTACGCGCGGCACCGGCTCGGCGGCTTCCTGCTCCAGCTGGGGCGCGTCGACGAGAGCGCCGCGGTGCTGGAGGCCGTGCTGCCGGACCTGACGCCCGACGATCACGGCGACGGCATGATCGTGCAGACGCTGTGGTGGCTGGGCGACTGTCTGGCGACGCTGAACGAGGCGCGCGCGGCTGCCGAGCACTGGCTCAGGGCCGCGGACATCGCGCGCGGGTGGCCTGAGCAGCGCGACCACGCGATGCTCGCCAACCTGGCCGGCCAGGCGCTGTACCGGGCCGACCTCAACTCCGAGGCGGAGCTGGCCTATCAGCGGGCCGGCGAGCTGTGGCGGGAGCTGGGCGACGTCCACGCGTATGTGCGGACGCTGCGGGTGCGGGCCTGGATCGCCGTCCGTGAGGGCCAGGCCGGCCCGGCGGTGGCGCGCGAGCTGATGACGTCGGCGGCGCAGGCGTGCGAGACCGCCCTGGAAGGCGCCGACGACCGGGAGGCACGCGACGGGCTGCGCGCCGAACTGGCCGACACCCATCGGCAGACTGCGGAGCTGATCGCGTCCGCCATCGAGGGCGGACCGGGCGAGGACGACACCGACGGCTCGGCACGGGCCGCGTACACGGAGGCGGTGGAGTCCGCGGAGAAGGCGATCGCCGCGTTCACGGCGGCGGGCGAGCAGTACGCCGAGCAGCGGGCCCGGTCGGAGCTGCTGGCGGGCTGGCTGGAGGCGGACCTGGGCGCGGCCGACGCGGCGGAGGCCCGGGCCCGGGGCGTGCTGGCGCGGCACGACGCCGAGGGTGTGGGCGCGGATGCGCGGTCGCTGCTGGAGTACGTGGGCAGGGGGTGAACGGGGGCCTCCCGGCCGGGAGTGAGCCGGGGGCCCGGGCGGCGGGAACCTGAAACCGGGCCCCGCACCAGGCCCGGGCCTCGGGAACCTGAAGCCGGTCTTACAGCGGCCCCGGCCTCGCCCAGGGCGTTGCGCCCCGGGACCTTGAGGCTGCCTCACGGCGGCCCCGGCCTCGCCCCTGGCGTTGAGGCCGGTCGCACGGCGGGGCCGGCCCCGGGGCCGGGGGTACTCCCTCCGGCCCCGGCCGGCCGCTCCGCCTACTCCACGCCGATCAGCAGCGGTGTCGAGCCCCGCCCACCGCGGTAGAGCACGGTGTCCACGGCCAAGTGCGTGTCCCTGACGTGACGTTCCAGCTTCGCGGCCACCTCGTCGCCGTCGGCGACGCCCTCCCCCAGCACCAGCGTCACCAGTTCGCCGCCGGCCGCCAGCATCCGGTCCAGCACGGTCGTCGCCGTGGTCATGAGGTCGGTGCCGATCACCGCCACGTCTCCGTCGATCAGACCGAGCACATCGCCCTCCTGACACACGCCGGCCGTCGTCCACGACTGCCGCTCGGCCACCGTGACTTCGGCGTAGCGCGTCGCTCCGGCGGCCGCCGTCATCGCGACCACGTCCTCGTCGAAGCGCCGGTCCGGCTCGTGCACCGCCAATGCGGCGATTCCCTGGACGGCCGCGCGCGTGGGGACGAGAGCGACCCGGACGCCCTCCGTCCTGGCCTGTTCGGCGGCGGCGGCCGCCGTGTGCCGCAGATCGGCGGAGTTCGGCATGAGGACGACCTCGCGGGCGTGCGCGCGCCGGATGGCGTCGACCAGTTCGCCGCTGACGGGCGGCTCCCCCGGCCGTGCGAGCACCGTCGTCGCGCCCGCCTCGGCGCACAGCCCGGCGAGCCCCTCGCCGGAGACGACCACCACCACCGCCCGTTGCACCTGCTCCCGTACGGGGGCCGCAGCCAGGTCGAAGTGCGTGATGCGGATCCGGTAGGGCCGCCCCGCCTCGACACCGGCCTCCACGGCGGCACCAGCGTCATCGACATGGACGTGGACGTTCCACAGCCCGTCGCCGCCGACGACGACCAGGGAATCGCCGAGGGCGTCCAGCCGGGTCCGCAGGCGCGCCACGGCCTCGTCCTCCGCCTCCAGCAGATAGATCACCTCGAACGCGGGCCCGCCGTCGTCGGCACAGGGCTGCGCCGCGGCGCCGGGACCCGCGGGATCCGGCCGTACGTGCGCCAGCGGCGGCGGAACCGGGGCCTCGCCCGACACCGCCTCGACCAGCGCGCCCAGCACCGCGAGGAGTCCACGCCCGCCGGCGTCCACGACTCCCGCACGGCTGAGCACGTCGAGTTGTCCGGGCGTCGCGTCCAGCGCGGCCCGTGCCCCCTCGTAGGCCGCTCTCGCGGCATCCTCGGGGGCGCTCTCCGCGGCTTCCGCGGCCGCCGCGGCCACGCTCAGGATCGTTCCTTCGACAGGGTGCGCGACAGCCTCACGGGCGAGCGCGGAAGCCCGGCGCAGGGCGCCCGCCAGGTGGTCCCCGTCGCAGAGCCGCTCCGCCATGCCCCGCAGCAGCTGCGCCAGGATGGTGCCGGAGTTCCCGCGGGCCCCGATCAGCGCTCCGTGCGCCATGGAGCGGACCGCGTCGGACGCCGCGGGGGCCGAGGACCCCGTCTCGTGCGCCGCGAAGACGGCCTCGACCGCCTGGGCCGCCGACTCGAGGGTCAGATAGAGATTGGTGCCGGTGTCCCCGTCCGCGACGGGGTAGACGTTGATCGCGTCGATCTCCTCGCGCTCCCGGCCCAGTGCCTCCAGCGCCCGTGAGCACCAGATGCGTACCGAGGCGGCGTCGAGGGTCTGCGGCACCTGGTGATCCTCCTTGAGCGGCGGGTTGCACCGCAGAGTAGACCCCGGTGGGAGCGGGGGCCGGGGAGGGGGCGGGGCGAACCGTGGTAGTTTCGTATCTCGGACGCAGTCGTTGTATGCTGCTCCGGTTGCCCGATGAAAGTCGGGCCATTCCCCCGGCAAAGCCACCGAATCAGATCACTGATTTCCGGCCGCCGGAATTCACTGTAAGTGCATCTGAAGTCTTTGGAGTGACCCGTGGCTGCCAACTGCGACGTCTGCGGCAAGGGGCCGGGCTTCGGCAACAACATTTCGCACTCGCACCGCCGTACGTCTCGTCGCTGGAACCCGAACATCCAGCGTGTGCGTGCCGTGGTCGGTCGGACGCCGAAGCGGCTCAACGTCTGCACCTCGTGCATCAAGGCCGGCAAGGTCTCGCGCTAACCGCGACGTTTCGTCGTAGCGCAGCCCCTGCGGTTGCCTTGAAAAGCCGGTCCACATCAGTGGACCGGCTTTTTGCCGTACCGCCGTGCTGTCGTGCTGTTGTCGTGCTGTCGTCCTGCCCGACCGCGCCACCCCGCCGCGGCCGACGGAGCGTGCACGGCCGTGCTGACACACGGCCGCGCCGTACCGGGCAGTCGCCCCCGCTACCGCTGACGCCAGGCGTGATCCACCGGGCCGATGCCCCCGCCCAGGGCGAACCCCGCCGCGATCGCGCCCGTGACGTACTCCTTCGCGGCCACTGCCGCCTCCGGGACGGTGAGCCCCTTCGCCAGCCCCGCGGCCACGGCGGAGGCGAGCGTGCAGCCGGTCCCGTGCGTGTGCCGGTTGTCGAGCCGGGGCGCGCGCAGCCAGTGCTCCTCGGTCCCGTCCGTGAGCAGGTCCACGGCGTCGCCGGAAAGATGCCCGCCCTTGATCAGCGCCCAGCGCGGGCCGAAGCGGAGCACGGCGTCCGCGGCCCGGCGCATCCCGGCCTCGTCCGTCACCTCCAGGCCCGTGAGCTGGGTCACCTCGTCCAGATTCGGTGTGGCCACGGTGGCGACCGGCAGCAGCTTCGTGCGGACCGAGTCCAGCGCCGAGGCCGCGAGCAGCGAGTCGCCGTGCTTGGAGACCCCCACCGGGTCGACGACGACGGGCGCGTCGGTGCCGGCCAGCAGTTCGGCCACGGCCTCCACCAGTGGCGCGGACGCCAGCATGCCGGTCTTCACGGCCTGGACGCCGATGTCGTCGACGACGCTGCGGTACTGGGCCCGTATCGCCTCGACGGGGAGCTCCCACGCGCCCTGCACACCCAGCGAGTTCTGCGCGGTGACCGCGGTGATCACGCTCATGCCGTGGGTGCCGAGCGCCATCATGGTCTTCAGATCGGCCTGGATCCCCGCGCCGCCGCCCGAGTCGGAGCCGGCGACGGTCAGGACGCGCACCGGCGTCACGAGTCCTCCCCGAAGTGGTCCCAGCCGCTCTTGCTGTGCCAGGGCAGACCGTCCACGGTCACCTGGGGCAGCGCCGACGGGTTGAGCACCTCGCCGATCACCTTCCAGCGGGCGGGCAGCTTCACGTCGGACGGGAAGGTCGCGACGATGGCGTGGTCTTCGCCCCCGGTGAGCACCCACTGCAACGGGTCGACGCCGACGGCCTGGCCGATGTCGTTCATCTGGCTCGGGATGTCGATGGAGCCCGAACGCAGGTCGATCCGGACCTTGCTCGCCTCCGCGATGTGTCCGAGGTCGGCGACGAGTCCGTCGCTGACGTCGCACATGGCGGTGGCACCGAGACCGGCCGCGGCGGGACCCGCGTGGTACGGCGGTTCGGGGCGCCGGTGCGCCTCGACGAACGCGCGCGGGGAGCGGAACCCGCGCGAGAGGACCGCGTGCCCGGCGGCCGACCAGCCCAACCAGCCGGTGTACGCGACGACATCGCCGGGCCGTGCGCCGCCCCGGGTCACCGGCTCGTGGTTGCGCAGATCGCCGAGCGCCGTGATGGCGAGGGTGATCACATCGCCGCGGACGACGTCGCCGCCGACGACCGAGGCTCCCGCGACCTGGCACTCGTCACGGATGCCGTCCATCAGCTCGGTGGCCCAGGTGACGGGGAGTTCGGCGGGGACGACCAGCCCGAGCAGCAGCGCGGTGGGGACCGCGCCCATGGCCGCGATGTCGGCCAGATTCTGTGCGGCGGCCTTGCGGCCCACGTCGTACGCCGTCGACCAGTCTCGGCGGAAGTGCCGCCCCTCCAGCAGGATGTCCGTGCTCGCCACGACACGGCGGTCGGGCGCGGCCACGACCGCCGCGTCGTCTCCCGGTCCGATGCGGACCGCTGGGGTGGAGGTGAGCCGGGAGGTGAGCTCTCTGATGAGCCCGAACTCCCCCAACTCGCCCACAGTGCCCTTCACCGAGTCTCACCTCTCCGTCGTGCTGCCGGAACGTCCGGCAGAGCCGCTTCCTTGCGGTCGCGAGCGGTCTTGGCGGTGGGTACCGTCAAGAGATACGTCAACTTCTGCTTTTCCTGCGCCACGCTGCGGGTGCCACCCGGCGCGCGGGTCTCCCCGCGCCCCATCACGACGCGATACCGTGGCGTCCCTTCTCTCCCCCGGCATCTCCCCACCGAAGGTAGGGGAAACGATCCCCGGGCCGTTCTGGAGGTTCCGTGGTACAGGCGTACATCCTCATTCAGACCGAGGTGGGCAAGGCGTCGACCGTCGCCGAGACCATCGGGAAGATTCCCGGAGTGATTCAGGCCGAGGACGTCACAGGCCCCTACGACGTGATCGTGCGTGCGCAGGCCGACACGGTCGACGATCTCGGTCGCATGGTGGTCGCCAAGGTCCAGCAAGTGGACGGCATCACCCGAACCCTGACCTGCCCGGTCGTGCACCTGTAGCCCCCGTCTACGCTTGGCCGGTGACGTCTGCCCACCGGTCCCTCCGTCTGTTCGCCGCCGCGGCGGCGTTCCTCGCCGCCGCAGGCTGCTCCACCACGGACGCGGCGGCGCCGGTGGCGGTTCCCAGCCCCCCGCCCGAGGAAGCGGCCCTGTGCGGTGCGCTGCACAAGGAGCTGCCGAAGACCGTCGCCGGGCAGCGCCGTACCGGCACCGAACCGGACTCCGAACTGACCGCCGGCTGGGGCGACGCCGCGATCGTACTGCGCTGCGGTGTCCCCCGGCCGGAGAAGATGAGCGACGCCCAGTCGCAGGCCGTCGACGCGAACGGGGTCAACTGGCTGCTGGAGCAGCGGGCCGACGGTCCGCGGTTCACCACCACGTACCGCAAGACCTATGTGGAGGTCACGATGGACGAGCGGTACGCGCACGACGTCACCCCGCTCGCCGAGCTGGCCGGCGCCGTCAAGAAGACGGTGCCGGCCACACTCGAAGTCCCCTAGGACCTGTCCCGGGGGAGGAAGCGTTCCCTAGCGCAGTCCGGTGGACCGGCGCAGTGCCGCCTGGATCAGCAGGTCGACGAGCTCGGGGTAGCTGACCCCGCTCTCCTGCCACATCCGCGGGTACATGGAGATCGGCGTGAAGCCGGGCATCGTGTTGATCTCGTTGATGACGAACTCCCCGTCCTTGGTGAGGAAGAAGTCCGCGCGCACCAGACCCTCGCAGGACGCGGCGTCGAAGGCCTCCACGGCGAGCCGGCGCACCTCGGCGGTCTGCTCCTCGGTGAGCGGGGCGGGCACGATCCCGGACGCCGAGTCGATGTACTTGGCCTCGAAGTCGTAGAAGTCGTGGCTGCTGACGGGCGGGATCTCGGCCGGCGCGCTGGCACGCGGACCGTCGGCGAACTCCAGCACACCGCACTCGATCTCGCGGCCGCGCAGCAGGGCCTCCACCAGGATCTTGGGGTCGTGGCGCTGCGCCTCGGCGATCGCCTCGTCGAGGCCCGCGAGGCCGTCGACCTTGGTGATGCCGATCGACGAACCGGCGCGCGCGGGCTTGATGAACAGCGGCCAGCCGTGCTCACCGGCGAAGTCGATGATCTTCTTACGGGCCGCGGCGGGGTCGAGCTTCCACTCGCGAGGGCGGATCACCTCGTACGGACCGACGGGCAGTCCGAAGGAGACGAAGACCCGCTTCATGTACTCCTTGTCCTGGCCCACCGCGGAGGCGAGGACACCGGCGCCGACATAGGGGACGCCGGCGAGTTCGAGCAGTCCCTGGAGGGTGCCGTCCTCGCCGTACGGGCCGTGCAGCACCGGGAAGACGACGTCGACCTCGCCGAGCGCCTTGGGCACGGCGCCGGGTTCGCTGTACACGACCTCGCGGTTCGCCGGGTCGACGGAGAGCACGACGCCGCCCTCGGTCGAATCGGCCAGCTGCTCCACGCTCGGCGTACGACGATCGGTGATCGCCATGCGGTCGGGCTCGTCGGCGGTGAGCGCCCACCGGCCGTCCGCGGTGATGCCGATGGGCAGTACGTCGTACTTCGTCCGGTCGATGGACCTCAGCACGGCTCCGGCGGTGACCACGGAGATCCCGTGTTCGGAGCTGCGGCCGCCGAAGACGACAGCCACACGCGGCTTGCGGAGCGGCTGCTCCGGGCTCTGGGGGAGGTTCTCGGTGCTCATATCGCGTTGAGACTACCGTGCGCACCCGGCGCGGTGGAGTGCAGGCACAGCGCGTGCCGGGTCAGTGGCGCTCGGGCTTCGCGCTGCGCGACATCAGCTCCTTGAGGGCCACCACCGGCGGCTTGCCCTCGTGGACGATGCCGACGACGGTCTCGGTGATCGGCATGTCGACGCCGTGCCTGCGGGCCAGATCCAGCACCGACTCACAGGACTTGACGCCCTCGGCGGTCTGCCGGGTGACCGCGATGGTCTCCTGGAGCGTCATGCCCTTGCCGAGGTTGGTGCCGAAGGTGTGGTTGCGCGAGAGCGGCGAGGAGCAGGTGGCCACCAGGTCGCCCAGCCCGGCGAGGCCGGAGAAGGTGAGCGCGTCCGCGCCCATGGCGAGTCCGAGGCGGGTGGTCTCGGCGAGGCCGCGGGTGATGAGGGAGCCCTTGGCGTTGTCGCCGAGGCCCATGCCGTCCGCGATGCCGACGGCGAGGCCGATGACGTTCTTCACGGCGCCGCCGAGCTCACAGCCGACGACGTCGGTGTTGGTGTACGGGCGGAAGTAGGGGGTGTGGGCGGCCGCCTGGAGGCGCTGGGCGACGGCTTCGTCCCGGCATGCGACGACGGCCGCGGCAGGACGGCGCTGGGCGATCTCCTTGGCGAGGTTGGGCCCGGTGATCACGGCCACGCGGTCGGAGGGAACCCCCGCGACCTCCTCGATGACCTCGCTCATCCGCTTGGCACTGCCGAGTTCGATGCCCTTCATCAGGGAGACGAGCACGGTGTCCGACGGCAGCTTCGGCGCCCACGCCGCCAGGTTGGCGCGCAGCGTCTGGGACGGAACGGCCAGCACGGTGAAGTCCGCGCCGTGCAGTGCTTCGGCGGGGTCGGTGGTGGCCCGCAGCGTCGGGGGAAGTTCGATGCCCGGCAGATAGTCGGGGTTGGTCCGGGTGGTGTTGACGGCGTCGACGAGTTCGGCGCGGCGGCCCCAGAGGGTCACATCGCACCCGGCGTCCGCGAGCACCATGCCGAAGGCCGTGCCCCACGAGCCCGTTCCGAAGACGGCCGCCTTGGCGGGGTGTGTCACTTGGTGCCCTCCTCGGCGGCCTTGCGGCGCTGCTCCGCGCGCATTTCGCGCAGATCGAACGGTTTGCCGGGGGACTGCTCGCCGCGCAGCTCCTCCAGCAGTTCGGTGATCGCGGCCATGATGACCTCGGTCGCCTCCTTCAGTACCTCGGGCGTCGGCTCCTGGTGGTAGAACCGGTCGAGGTCGACCGGCGGACCGGCCTTCACCTGCAGCGTCTTGCGCGGAAACAGCCGGAGCCGGTTCCCCTTGGCGTACGGCGGCATCGCCAAGTTGGCGCCCCACTGGGCGACCGGGATGACGGGTGCGTGCGTCATCATGGCCGCCCGCGCGACTCCGGTCTTCGCGGTCATCGGCCACTGCCCGGGGTCCCGGGTGAGAGTGCCCTCCGGGTAGAAGGCGACGCATTCACCGGCCTCGATGGCCTCGACGGCGGCCCGGAAGGCACCGAAGGCGTTGGAGGACTCGCGGTAGACGGGAATCTGCCCGGTGCCCTTCAGGAGGATCCCCACGCCGGGCGCCTTGAAGAGCGCCGCCTTGGCGAGGAATCGGGGCACACGTCCGCTGTTGTACTGGAAGTGGCCATAGGAAAACATGTCCAGATACGAGTTGTGATTCACAGCGGTGATGAATCCGCCCGCGGCGGGAATGTGTTCCATTCCCTGCCAGTCCCGCTTGAACAGAACCAACAGCGGCGGTTTAGCGATGACCGCCGCCAGGCGGTACCAGAAGCCGATTCTACGGCGGGACACGCGAGCACCTTCCTCTACTGCCGGGCCACTGCCCGGCTGCTGGGGGTCAAGTGTCGCCCCAGGCCCCTGGTCTGTCGAGAACACCGTACGCCCCGGTCACCGGGCCGGTCGTCCGCCCCTTCGCGGGGCCACGACACAATGGGTTGCGATGCACATGGACGATGAGCGTGCCACCAACTGCGACCCGACGGACCGCTGGTCCCTGGTCGTCCCGCTGAAACGGCTCGCGGAGGCGAAGAGCAGGCTCGCGGCCGCTGCCGACGACAGCCTGCGCCCGCATCTGGCGCTCGCCTTCGCGGAGGACACCGTCGCAGCGGCCCTGGCCTGCCCGTCGGTACGGAATGTGGCCGTTGTCACGGACGATCCCGCGGCATCGTTCCGGCTCGCCGCGCTGGGCGCGCGGATCGTGCCGGACACCCCGTCGGCAGGTCTCAACGCGGCGCTGACGCACGGCGCGGAAGAGGTCCGCCGCCTGTGTCCGGGCGCCGCGGTGGCCGTCCTCAACGCCGATCTGCCCGCGCTGCGTCCTCAGGAATTGGCACGAGTACTCGCGTACGCATCGGGATTTCCCCGGGCATTTCTGACGGATAGGGCCGGGGTCGGCACCACATTGCTCTCGGCGGCCGCGGGCACCGAATTGCGACCCGGTTTCGGAGGGCGATCACGGCGCAGGCATTTGGCGTCGGGAGCCGTGGAAATCCCGCTCGCCGGAGTCGATTCGGTACGTCAGGACGTGGACACCGCGGAAGATCTGGCGGCGGCACTGGCCCTGGAGGTCGGCCCGCGGACGGCCGAGCGCCTCGCGATGGCCGACCGCGACGCGGACGGGGCACGGCCCGCCGGAGGCGTGCACTGAGTTGTCCCGTCATCCCCGGCTTCCCGCCCGGACCGGGCACCGCCTGCCGGGAGCGGCGCCAAGGGCTGTCCCGTAATCCCCAGCGGGCGCTCGACGACAGCCACGGCACTCCCCCAGGCTCTTCGAGCAGGGGACCCCCGCGCCGCGTTGTCGGATCGCCCGAATACGCCCAGTATGAGGACGCCCTCCCCCAGCCTCCGGCGGGGGCGCCCCACCGCCTTGCGATGCACCGCATACGACGTCGCGCGCTTGATCCACCGGGGATTCCCGGGACAGCCCTTAGGCTGGCCGTATGCAGGCAACCTCGTACACCTACGACGCTTTGACCCGCAGCGGGAGCGTGCTCCTCGACGACGGCACGCCGGTCGAGTTCGACGCCGCGGCCTTCGACGCCGGCGGTCTGCGGCTGCTGAGGCCGGGCCAGCGGGTGCGCATCGAGACCGAGGGCGAGGGCGACGCCCGCAGGATCACGCTGGTGACGCTGCAGACTCTCTGACGGGCCGAGTCGGGCCGAACGGTTCGACGACGGGACGAGGACGGCGACGGGAAGCCGTTCACCAGGCGCGGGGTTCGCCGGCATCCGGTGGGCATCTGTGCCGGAACACGCCGCGGGCCGGGCTCCCCCAGAGGAGCCCGGCCCGGCGCGTGAGTGGCCCTGCGACCTTGTGCCGCTTACCTCTTCCTGGCAGTGGCCTTCTTGGCGGCGGTCTTGCGCGCCGTCGCCTTCCTGGCCGGCGCCTTCTTCGCGGTGGCCTTCTTGGCCGGCGCGGTCTTCTTGGCGGCCGCCTTCTTGGTGGTCGTCTTCTTGGCCGTGGTCTTCTTGGCGGTCGCCGTCTTCTTGGCGGCCGTCGTCTTCTTGGCCGCGGTCTTCTTGGTCGCGGTCTTCTTCGCGGCGGTCTTCTTCGCCGTGGCCTTCGTCGCCGTGGCCTTCTTGGCGGTGGCCTTCTTGGCCGCGGCCTTGGTGGTCGTGCGGGTGGAAGGACCGCCCGAGAGGCTGCCCTTGGGCGCCTTCTTGACCGAGACCTCGCCGCCGCGCGGGAGCTTCTTCGAGCCGCTGACCAGGTCCTTGAAGCCCTGACCGGCACGGAAGCGCGGAACAGAGGTCTTCTTCACCCGGACCCGCTCCCCGGTCTGCGGGTTGCGGGCGTAGCGGGCGGGGCGGTCGACCTTCTCGAACGAGCCGAAACCGGTGACCGAGACACGGTCGCCGCCGACAACTGCGCGGACGATCGCGTCAAGTACCGCGTCGACAGCCTCGGCGGCCTGCTGACGGCCACCGACCTTGTCGGCAATCGTTTCTACGAGCTGCGCCTTGTTCACGTCTTCCCCTTCGGAGACATTGCCGGAACGAATGCGTCCAGGCTTTTTCGCACGTTAGGCAGATATATACCGCAAATCAAACACGAAACGGGCTAATCACCCTAGTGCCGCAACGAAGTGCTCCGCTGTGGAGTTCGGGTGTCAGTCGCCTTCAGGGAATCGGCCCTCGTCAAGGTCCTGCATGAAGCGGTCCAGACGCCTGGCCGCATCCGGGAGATCGTGCTTCGCCGCTGCCGTGACGACCAGCAGCTTCCGGGACAGCGCCATCCTTACGCCCTCCGGGACTTGCAGTGTGCGCACTCTTGTGTGCGCTTCTTTCAGCCGGGCCGCCACCGCCTCGTAGAGCTCGAGTTGGCTGTCACGGTCCATGCACCGATTGTGCCATCTGGGGCGAGTTGTCGCCCGGCAGGACCTCAACAGACGACTGCGCCCCCCACCGGACGGTGGGGGGCGCAGTCGGGGAAAAGCGCTGATCAGACCTGAATTGTGCGCGGCTTGAAGGCCGGCCTGGAGGCCTCGTAAGTGGAGATGTCCGCTTCGTTCTGAAGGGTGAGGCTGATGTCGTCCAGACCGTTCAGCAGTCGCCAGCGGGCGTTCTCGTCCAGCTCGAAGTCGGCGGTGATGCCTGCCGCACGCACCTGCCGCTGCTCCAAGTCAACAGTGATTTCGGCCTTCGGGTCCGTCTCGGCGAGCTCCCACAGCCGGTCGACCGTCTCCTGCGGCAGAACGACGGTCAGGAGCCCGTTCTTGAGCGAGTTGCCGCGGAAGATGTCGGCGAACCGCGAGGAGATGACCGCCTTGAAGCCGTAGTTCTGCAGGGCCCAGACGGCGTGTTCGCGGGAGGAGCCGGTGCCGAAGTCGGGGCCGGCGACCAGCACCGTGGCGCCCTGCCGCTCGGGCTGGTTGAGAACGAAGGACGCGTCCTTGCGCCACGCCTCGAAGAGCCCGTCCTCGAAGCCGTCGCGGGTGACCTTCTTCAGCCAGTGGGCCGGGATGATCTGGTCCGTGTCGACGTTGCTGCGCCGCAGCGGCACGGCCCGGCCGGTGTGTGTGGTGAAAGCTTCCATGGTTCTCAGACTCCTGCGGGGGTGGCGGCCGAGTCGGATGCGACCAGATCGGCCGGCGAGGCCAGATGGCCCAGTACCGCGGTGGCCGCGGCGACCTGGGGCGAGACCAGATGGGTGCGTCCGCCCTTGCCCTGCCTGCCCTCGAAGTTGCGGTTGGACGTCGACGCGGAGCGCTCGCCGGGCGCGAGTTGGTCGGGGTTCATGCCCAGACACATCGAGCAGCCGGCGTGCCGCCATTCGGCTCCCGCGCCGGTGAAGACCTTGTCCAGGCCCTCCTCGACGGCCTGGAGAGCGACCCGCACGGACCCGGGGACCACCAGCATCCGTACGCCGTCGGCGACTTTGCGGCCCTCCAGCAGGGACGCCGCCGAGCGCAGGTCCTCGATACGGCCGTTGGTGCAGGAGCCTACGAAGACGGTGTCGACCTTGATGTCGCGCAGCGGCTGCCCGGCGCTCAACCCCATGTACTCCAGGGCCTTTTCGGCGGCGAAGCGCTCCGAAGCGTCGTCGTACGAAGCCGGGTCGGGGACGTTGGCCGACAGGGGCGCGCCCTGGCCGGGGTTGGTGCCCCAGGTGACGAACGGCGCCAGTTCGGCGGCGTCGATGAAGACCTCCGCGTCGAATACGGCGTCGTCGTCGGTGCGCAGCGTCTTCCAGTACTCCACCGCGGCGTCCCAGTCCGCGCCCTGCGGGGCGTGGTCGCGGCCGCGCAGATAGTCGAAGGTGGTGGCGTCCGGGGCGATCATGCCCGCGCGGGCGCCCGCCTCGATCGACATGTTGCAGATGGTCATCCGGGCTTCCATCGAGAGCTTCTCGATGGCCGAGCCGCGGTATTCCAGGATGTAGCCCTGGCCGCCGCCGGTGCCGATCCGCGCGATGATCGCCAGAATGAGGTCCTTGGCGGTGACGTCGTCGGGCAGCTCGCCCTCGACCGTGATCGCCATGGTCCTCGGCCGGGCCAGCGGCAGCGTCTGGGTGGCCAGTACGTGCTCGACCTGGGAGGTGCCGATGCCGAAGGCCAGCGCGCCGAATGCGCCGTGGGTGGAGGTGTGCGAGTCGCCGCAGACGACGGTGGTGCCGGGCTGGGTCAGTCCCAGCTGGGGGCCCACGACGTGGACGACGCCCTGCTCGACGTCGCCCAGCGGATGCAGCCGTACGCCGAACTCCGCGCAGTTCTTGCGCAGCGTCTCCAACTGGGCACGGGAAACCGGGTCCGCGATGGGCTTGTCGATGTCGAGGGTCGGGGTGTTGTGATCCTCGGTGGCGATGGTGAGGTCGAGGCGGCGGACCTGCCGGCCGTTCTGACGGAGACCGTCGAAGGCCTGGGGGCTGGTCACCTCGTGCAGCAGGTGCAGATCGATGAAGAGGAGGTCGGGCTCGCCCTCGGCGCGCCGGACGACATGGTCGTCCCAGACCTTCTCCGCGAGTGTCCTACCCATCGCTTTCCCTCCGGCCGGCCCGGGGGCCGACACCACTAGAGATCTTGTCGCGGAACCCGTTGGTCTGCGGGCCGCCTCTACAGACTGGCGGGTTTCCAGGAAAATTGAACTTGCGTTTCACAGTGTGAGACGTGAATATCGTTGCATGGACAACTCTAGCGGCGTCGGCGTTCTCGACAAGGCAGCTCTGGTTCTGAGCGCTCTGGAGTCCGGTCCGGCCACCCTCGCCGGGCTGGTCGCGGCGACAGGGCTTGCACGGCCCACGGCACATCGCCTTGCCGTGGCACTGGAACACCACCGGATGGTGGCGAGGGACATGCAGGGCCGGTTCATCCTGGGCCCGCGGCTGGCGGAGCTCGCCGCAGCGGCGGGCGAGGACCGGCTGCTGGCCACGGCGGGGCCGGTGCTGACGCATCTGCGCGATGTGACCGGCGAGAGCGCGCAGCTCTACCGCCGGCAGGGAGACATGCGCATCTGCGTGGCGGCGGCCGAGCGGCTGTCCGGTCTGCGGGACACCGTGCCGGTCGGCTCCACGCTCACGATGAAGGCGGGGTCGTCGGCCCAGATCCTGATGGCCTGGGAGGAGCCTGAGCGGCTCCACCGCGGCCTTCAGGGCGCACGCTTCACGGCCACGGCCCTGTCCGGCGTACGACGCCGGGGCTGGGCCCAGTCGATCGGTGAGCGGGAGCCGGGCGTCGCCTCGGTCTCGGCACCGGTCCGCGGCCCCTCCAACCGCGTGGTCGCGGCCGTCTCGGTCTCCGGACCGATCGAGCGCCTGACCCGGCACCCGGGCCGCATGCACGCCCAGGCCGTCATCGACGCCGCCGGCCGCCTGAGCGAGGCCCTGCGCCGTACCGGCTGACACCTGCCGTCCGCACTGCTTCCGGGCCGGCCGCTCCGACGCCGCAGCGGCCGGCCCGCTCGTCTTCACCGCGTGCATCCCCGTGCACAACTCCCCGTTGCGCGGGCGCGAGTTGGCGAGGGACAGCCGCGGGACCAACTGACGTCACCAGGCGGCGAGTTCAGGAAACAGCGGCCAGGCCGACCCCGTCGGACAACGCGAAGAGGCCCTCCGCATGATGCGGAGGGCCTTTTTCGTTTGTACCCCCGACCGGATTCGAACCGGCGCTACCGCCTTGAGAGGGCGGCGTGCTAGGCCGCTACACAACGGGGGCCTTGCGGATGAGCTCCGCGAGCTGGCCTACCAGGACTCGAACCTAGAATGACGGTACCAGAAACCGTAGTGTTGCCAATTACACCATAGGCCATGGTGACTTACGTACCCCCGACCGGATTCGAACCGGCGCTACCGCCTTGAGAGGGCGGCGTGCTAGGCCGCTACACAACGGGGGCCCTAGCGATCCCACCCGGCGGGGCCGGGTGATGTCACTGCGCGGTCATCGGGAGCGACCCTGATGATCAGCAGGATGGATCTGTACCCCCGACCGGATTCGAACCGGCGCTACTGCCTTGAGAGGGCAGCGTGCTAGGCCGCTACACAACGGGGGCGATGCAGATGAGCTCTGCGAGCTGGCCTACCAGGACTCGAACCTAGACTAACGGAACCAGAAACCGTCGTGCTGCCAATTACACCATAGGCCATCAAAACTCAACCCCCGACCTGGGGGTTTTTGTTTGATTCGCACTGTCCGGGCGGGCCTTTCGGCCTTCTCGGGCGGCGCAGGAAGAACATTACCTGAAGGTGTCCGGCGCTCCAAAACGGGATTCCCCGCGCAGCAGGCCGGGAAGCTCCCCGAGGCCGGTGATCCGGATCAGCTCGGGGCGCCCTCCCGCACCGGTCCGGTCCAGCCAGACCGCGGCGAGCCCCGCATCGATCGCACCGCGGGCGTCGATGTCCGGCTGATCGCCGACGTAGAGCACCTGGTCGGGCGGCAGACCGAGCGCGTCGCAGCCGGCGTGGAAGGCCTCGGCGGCGGGTTTGGAGAACCCCAGCTCGGCGGCGCACAGCAGCGCCTCGAACCGGTCCCGCACACCCAGCACCCGCAGCTTGCGCTCCTGGTTGTGGAGCGAGGAGTTCGACAGGACCGCGTGCCGGTACTCCCCCGCCAGCAGGTCGAGGGCGGGCACGGCGTCCGGGAAGAGGGACCAGGCGGCCTCGTAGTGAACGATGTACCGGTCGAACCACGCGTCGGCCTCGGGATCGCTCAGGGGCAGCCCGGTGAACATCCGTACGCGATCACGCCGCTGCTCCTGCCACCCCACCTCCCCCGCGGAGAAGCGCGCCCAGTGCAGGGCGGTGACCTCGCGCCAACGGCCGAGGGCCTGGTCGACGGAGGAGTATCCGTCGGCCAGGCCCTCGGTCCTGAGGTGCCGCATCATGCCGGCGCGGTCGGCGCTGCAGTAGTCGAAGATCGTGTCGTCGATGTCCCAGAGGACCGCGCGGATCGGCATGGTCCGACCCTAGGCGGTGAGCTTCGCCAGCGCGGCGTCGATCCGGGCGAGCGTCTTCTCCCGGCCCAGGATCTCCAGCGATTCGAAGAGCGGCAGACCGACCGTGCGGCCGGTGACCGCGACACGGACCGGGGCCTGCGCCTTGCCGAGCTTGAGGCCGTGGGCCTCGCCCGCGGCCAGGACCGCTTCCTTGAGGGAGTCGGCGCTGCTCCAGTCCGCGGCCTCCAGCTTCTCGCGGGCCGTCCGCAGCAGCGCGTCCGAGCCCTCCTTCATCGCCTTGGTCCACGACGCCTCGTCCTCGACGGGGGCGTCCAGGAACAGGAAGTCGACGTTGGCGGTGATGTCGGAGAGCACCGTGACGCGGGTCTGCGCGTGCGGGGCGATCGCCTGCCAGCGGGACTCGTCGAACTGCTCCGGCGTCCAGGCCGCGTGCGGGGCCTGGAGCCAGGGGCGGCATGCCTCGGTGAACGCCTTCACGTCCAGCATGCGGATGTGGTCCGCGTTGATCGCCTCGGCCTTCTTCAGGTCGAAGCGCGCCGGGTTGGCGTTGACCTCGGAGATGTCGAACTTCTCCACCATCTCCGGGATGGAGAAGACGTCCTGGTCGGCCGAGAAGGACCAGCCGAGCAGCGAGAGATAGTTGAGCAGGCCCTCGGGCAGGAAGCCGCGCTCGCGGTAGAGGTTGAGGTTCGCCTGCGGGTCGCGCTTCGAGAGCTTCTTGTTGCCCTCGCCCATCACGTACGGCAGGTGGCCGAAGGCCGGGATCTGCTGGGCGATGCCCAGCTCGATCAGGGCCTTGTAGAGCGCGATCTGCCGCGGGGTGGAGGAGAGCAGGTCCTCGCCACGCAGGACGTGGGTGATCTCCATCAGCGCGTCGTCGATCGGGTTGACGAGCGTGTAGAGCGGGGCGCCGTTGGCCCGGACGATGCCGTAGTCCGGCACGTTGTCGGGCGTGAAGGTCAGTTCGCCGCGGACCAGGTCCGTGAAGGTGATCGGCTCGTCGGGCATCCGGAACCGGACGATGGCCGGCCGGCCCTCCTCCTTGTAGCGCGCGATGCGCTCGGCGGGGAGGTTGCGGCAGGTGCCGTCGTAGCCCGAGGGCTTGCCGGCGAGGCGGGCCGCGTCGCGGCGGGCCTCCAGCTCGACGGCGGTGCAGAAGCACTCGTAGGCGTAGCCGCCGGCCTGCAGCTTCTCGGCGATGTCGCGGTAGATGTCCATCCGCTGCGACTGACGGTAGGGCTCGTGCGGGCCGCCGGTCTCGGGGCCCTCGTCCCAGTCCAGACCGAGCCAGCGCATCGAGTCGAGCAGCTGGGTGTAGGACTCCTCCGAGTCGCGGGCCGCGTCCGTGTCCTCGATACGGAAGACCATGGTGCCGCCGTTGTGCCGGGCGAAGGCCCAGTTGAACAGGGCGGTGCGGACCAGCCCCACGTGGGGGTTGCCGGTCGGGGAGGGACAGAAACGTACGCGGACATTCGCGTTAGCCACGCTTGATCACCTTGTTGGCGAGAGTGCCGATACCTTGGATGGTGACGGCGACCTCGTCGCCGACGTTGAGGGGGCCGACCCCCGCGGGGGTGCCCGTGAGGATGACGTCGCCCGGGAGCAGCGTCATGGCCTCGGTGATGTTGACGACCAGGTCCTCGATGGAGTGGATCATCTGGCTCGTGCGGCCGAGCTGGCGCTGTTCTCCGTTGACCGTGCACTGGATGGCGAGGTCGTGGGGGTCGAGGTCCGTCTCCACCCAGGGGCCGAGCGGGCACGCGGTGTCGAAGCCCTTGGCCCTCGCCCACTGCTTCTCGCGCTTCTGCACATCGCGGGCGGTGACGTCGTTGGCGCAGGTGTAGCCGAGGATGACGTCCTTGACCCGCTCGCGCGGGACCTCGCGGCACAGCCGGCCGATCACGACGGCGAGTTCGGCCTCGTGGTGGAGCTCCTGGGAGAACGAGGGGTACGCGATGTCGTCGCCGGAGCCGATCACCGAGGTGGAGGGCTTGAAGAAGGCGAACGGCGCGTCGGGCACCTCGTGGCCGAGCTCTGCCGCGTGCTCCGCGTAGTTGCGGCCGAAGGCCACGACCTTGCTGGGGAGCACCGGCGGCAGCAGGCGGACCTTGCTCAGGGGGACCTTGGTGCCGGAGAGCTCGAACTCCGCGAACGGGATGCCCTTGATGATGTCGAGGACGAGGTCGTCCGGACTGTCGCCCTCGACCGCGCCGAAGGCGACATTCCCGTCGATGGAGAATCTGGCGATGCGCACGGGATGCGGAGGCCCCTCTACTACTTCTTACGCTGCTGGCGTCTGACGCTTCAGGCTAACGCGGTAGGGGGCTCCCGCCTCGCGCATTACGCTGCGGGGGCGTCCATCAGGACCGTACGGCGGGGGTTGGCCGTCTGCGTGGGAAGATCGAGCGAGTGCTCCTGCTGCTCCGGCGTCTGGAGTTCGTCCGCGTCCTTGAGGTGGGCGAGAGTGGTGCGCCGGGGGTTGGCTATGTTGCGGAACATCATCGTCTTCATCGGTGGTTTCAGCCCTTGTCGGCGTACGGCCGCTCGATGAGCGGCGGTTGACGGATTACCCATCCCTGTAAAGCGCCAGGCTAAACATCCAATTCCCCGAGGAGGGGCGCCCAAGTCCGCGATCTAGGTGTGAGTTTCCTCACCAGGGGACGGGCAATCCGGGCAATGCGGACTATGAATCGTCCAGAGTGAAACGGACATTGCATAGCTGAACCAGCCATTCCGCTCCTGATCATGGCGACTGGGGAGCCTTCACCCCCAGTCGAGTCGTAGAGGAATGCCCCTTTTTCTCCGGGAAAAGCTTCTACGTCTTGTGACGCGACGCTCACACCGTGTCATCCAGGTCACAGCCCGGTACGCGGCCCTTGTTGGAGATCCGGCACTGTGCTGGAATTCCACGCACCGCCGCGGCTTCAGGCCGGCGCGCAACGGGCGCAACGCAGCGCCGGGCAGCGGCGGAGAAGGGGGAGAAGCGCCGGTCACTCAACGACCAACAAAAGGGGCGCTGTCGCGCCCCTCACCGACGCCGACACCGTCCCGCCGCTCGCGGAGGGACGCCTGGTCCAGAGGTTGCGACGCTAGTGCAGGGACGTTTCAAGAGGGATGGCAGCGCTGCGGCGGAACAGGAGCCGCGCGGCGGGACCGACCGCGGCTCCTCGCCCCAGCACGCCCAGCACACCCACAAGGCAGATCCGGCATCCCCCGGCGACAGCGGTGACCGTGCCGCACGCTCCGGCGCGGCTTCGCCCGGAGGCGACGGCCCCAAGGCCCCGCCGAAGGCGAAGAGCCCGACGGACACCGGCTCACGAATAGCTCTGCGCAACTGGCGCATCAGCACGAGACTCGTCTCCCTGCTGACCCTGCCCGTCGTCGCGGCCACCACGCTGGGTGGACTCCGTATCAACGAGTCCATGGCGGACATGAAGCAGCTGGATCACATGCAGCTGCTCACCAACATGACCAAGCAGGCGACCGACCTCGCCCAGGCGCTCCAGGCGGAGCGTGACCTGACGGCCGGCCCGCTGGCGAACAACCCCGACGCGACCGACTTCAAGGTCACCGGTCCGCGCACGGTCACCGACCGCGCCCGGAAGTCCTTCCTCGAAGCCACCCGTGACATCCCCAACACGGACAAGGACGACGCGCTCGAGAGCATCCGGGCCAACGCGAACCAGATCGCCGTCCAGGTCAACAACCTCGGCTCCATCCGCGAGACGGCCTACCAGACCGGTCGCCCGCACTCCCTCACGGTCGAGAACTACCACCGGCTCATCGAGTCGCTGCTGAGCCTGTCGCAGGACATGGCGCAGGCCACCAGCAGCCCGGAGATGATCAAGCGCACCCGCGCGCTGGCGGCGTTCTCGTCCGCCAAGGAGTACGCCTCCATGCAGCGCGCGATCATCGCCGCCGCGCTTCCCGGCGGCAGCGGCTCCAAGGGCAAGGGCCTCGAGGACAACGACCGCCTCTACGGCAAGGCCGCTCTCGAGAACGGCGAGTCCTCGCTGGCCGCCTTCGAGTCGGTCTACGAGTCCTCCGGCGGCAACGCCCAGGAGCTCACCGACCCGCTGGACAACGGCAACCCGACCATCGAGGCCTCCGAGAAGTACGCCAAGCGCGTCCTCGACAACAGCAACGGTCTGGCCAGCCAGGACGAGCGCTCCTTCCTGGACTGGACCGACGACTACGGCGTCCGTATCCAGGCCATGCGTGTCATCGAGTCCACGCTGCTCGGCCAGATGGAGGCCAAGGCGCGTGAACTGCGCGAGGAGTCGCAGCGCGACGCGATCATCAACGGTGCGCTGATCCTGCTCGTCCTCGGCGTCTCGCTCGTCGGCGCCTTCGTCGTGGCGCGGTCCATGATCCGCTCGCTGCGCCGGCTCCAGGACACCGCGACCAAGGTCGCCCAGGACCGTCTGCCGGACCTGGTCAAGCAGCTCTCCGAGTCCGACCCGCAGGACGTGGACACCTCGGTCGAGTCCGTCGGTGTGCACTCCCGGGACGAGATCGGCAAGGTGGCCGCGGCCTTCGACGACGTGCACCGCGAGGCCGTCCGTCTGGCCGCCGAGCAGGCCCTCCTGCGAGGCAACGTCAACGCGATGTTCACCAACCTCTCGCGCCGTTCCCAGGGCCTCATCCAGCGTCAGCTCTCGCTCATCTCCGAACTGGAGTCCCGCGAGGCCGACCCGGACCAGCTGTCCTCCCTCTTCAAGCTGGACCACCTCGCGACCCGTATGCGCCGGAACGGCGAAAACCTCCTCGTCCTCGCGGGCGAGGAGCCGGGCCGCCGGTGGACCCGGCCGGTCCCGCTGGTCGACGTGCTCCGCGCCGCCGCCTCCGAGGTGGAGCAGTACGAGCGCATCGAACTGGCCGCGGTCCCGGCGACCGAGGTCGCCGGACGCGTCGTCAACGACCTCGTGCACCTCCTCGCGGAGCTGCTGGAGAACGCGACGTCGTTCTCCTCGCCGCAGACGAAGGTCCGCGTCACCGGTCACGCACTGCCCGACGGCCGCGTCCTGGTCGAGATCCACGACACCGGCATCGGCCTCTCCCCCGAGGACCTCGCCGCGATCAACGAGCGGCTGGCGTCGCCGCCCACCGTGGACGTCTCGGTCTCCCGCCGCATGGGTCTGTTCGTGGTCGGCCGCCTGTCCCTGCGACACGGCATCCGGATCCAGCTCCGCCCGTCCGACTCCGGCGGCACGACCGCACTGGTCATGCTGCCCGTCGACGTCGCCCACGGCGGCAAGAAGGCTCCCGGCTCCCCCGGCGGTCCGGGCAACGGCCAGGGTGCCGTTCCCCCGGGTCCCGGCGGTCCCGCGGGTCTCGGCGGGCGCCCGGGCGGCGGTCCCGGTGGCGCGGGCGGCGGCAGCCGTCCCGGCCTCGGCGGCGGCCCCGGCGGTGCCGGTGCTCCCACGGGCGGCCGGATCGGCACGGGCGCTCCGCGCGGTCAGGTCGGGGCCGGTTCGGCTCCGCGTGCCGCGCTTCCCGGTCGCGACGGCGGTCCCGGCCAGGGTCAGCCCGGCCAGGGCCGGCAGGGCGGCGGCCTCGCCGGCGCCTTCGGCTCGGGTGCCGGCCGTGGCGCGCAGAACGCCCCGGCCCGCGGCGAATCCCGCTCGGAGGGCTTCTCTCAGGGTTCCGGCGACCGCGGCAAGCAGCTGCCCGGCGGTCCGCGTGCCGAACTCCCCGGTGCCGGTGGCCCGCAGCGTCCGCCGTCCACCAGCTGGGGCAGCGAGCAGCCGCCCGCGCGCAACCAGCGTCCGGCCGACGCGCCGCGCGGTCACGAGGACAACGACCGCGGCGCAGCCGCCACGGCGGAGTTCGCACGTCCCGACTTCAACGCTCCTCCGCCGCAGCGCGGTTCGGGTTCCGGCTCGTCCACCGGGCAGTTCGTCCGCCCGGACGTGTTCGGCCCGACCTCTCCGGCCGGCCAGACGCCCGGTGGCGGTTTCCAGCCGCCGCGCAACGGCTCGCAGGGCGGCCCGTCCCAGGACCCCGCGTCCACCGGGCAGTTCGCCCGTCCCGACCTCGGGGCTCCCCAGCCGCCCGCTCCGGGCCGTGCTCCGGCACCGCGCCGCGAGAGCGCCCAGAACGGCGACTACGGCGCGCGCCGGCCGAACGCCCTGCCGCCGCAGCCGCAGCCCGAGGCGCTGCCGCCCGCGACCGGTCCCGGCGACGGCCGTACGCCGCTGTACGACACGCTCGAGACGAACTGGTTCCACGGCGGCCCGCAGGGCCGGTCCGAGGAGCAGGAGCCGTCCCGGCCCGCGTCGCCCGCCCCCGTTCCGCAGCAGTCCGCGGAGCGCCCCGCCCCGCCGATGCCGCAGCGCACCCCTGCCGCGGCACCGCACAATGGGCAGAGCACCAACGGTGGCGGCTGGCGCTCCTCCCCCAATGACGAGCTGGTGCGCCAGGCCGAGCGGGTCAGGAAGCCCGCGGCCGGCGGCGTCACCACATCAGGTCTGCCCCGTCGGGTCCCGCGAGCCAATCTCGTCGCGGGAACCGCGCAGGAACAGAACACCCAAACAGGTCCGCAGGTCTCGCGTGCGCCGAACGACGTACGCGGCCGGCTGACCAACCTCCGTCGTGGCATTCAGCAGGGCCGTCAGCAGAACTCGACGACCGGCAGCTTCAACCTCGGCCCCACTCACCAGCAGGAGCGATAGTTGAGCCCGATGAGCCAGGCGGCGCAAAATCTGAACTGGTTGATCACCAATTTCGTGGACAACACCCCTGGGGTGTCGCACACGGTGGTGGTCTCCGCCGACGGTCTTCTGCTGGCGATGTCCGAAGGGTTTCCCCGTGACCGCGCCGATCAGCTGGCGGCTGTCGCATCCGGCCTGACCTCGCTGACCGCGGGGGCGTCCCGGATCTTCGAAGGGGGACCCGTCAGCCAGACGGTTGTCGAGATGGAACGGGGGTTCCTCTTCCTGATGTCCGTCTCCGACGGTTCGTCGCTGGCCGTGCTCGCACACCCCGAGTGCGACATCGGCCTCGTCGGCTACGAGATGGCCCTTCTCGTCGACCGCGCGGGCAGCGTCCTCACACCGGACCTGCGCGCCGAGCTTCAGGGAAGCCTCCTGCACTGAGCCGTGCCCCACACACGGCTCCGCAGGCAAGCGCCAACGCACCAACCCGTCAGGTCGCTCTTTTGCCCCCCACCGGCCCACTCAGACGGCACGCCGACCACTTGCTGTCCCGCCCGGAGGACTCATGACCCCGCCAACCGCCTCTCACGATCCGTACGGAGCGTCGGCAGACGCCTACGGACTGGAGGGCGACCAGCCGCTGGTACGTCCGTATGCGATGACCGGCGGCCGGACCCGGCCGCGGTACCAGCTCGCCATCGAGGCGCTGGTGTCCACCACGGCCGATCCGGCGCTCCTTGCCGGACTGCTTCCCGAGCACCAGCGGATCTGCCACCTCTGCCGTGAGGTCAAGTCGGTGGCCGAGGTGTCGGCGCTGCTGTCCATGCCGCTCGGTGTCGCACGGATTCTGGTGGCGGACCTGGCGGAGGCGGGCATGGTGGCGATCCACCAGCCGGGCAACGGAGAGGCCGGCGGCACGCCGGATGTGACACTGCTCGAAAGGGTGCTCAGTGGACTTCGCAAGCTCTAGCGGCGGTGCAGCCCGATCGACCACCAGCGCGAAGATCGTGGTGGCGGGCGGATTCGGCGTGGGCAAGACCACGTTCGTCGGCGCCGTCTCGGAGATCAACCCGCTGCGTACCGAAGCCGTCATGACCTCAGCCTCGGCCGGCATCGACGACCTCACACACACCGGGGACAAGACGACGACAACCGTCGCCATGGACTTCGGCCGCATCACCCTCGACCAGGACCTGATCCTCTACCTGTTCGGCACCCCCGGACAGGACCGCTTCTGGTTCATGTGGGACGACCTCGTACGCGGCGCCATCGGCGCCGTCGTCCTCGTCGACACCCGCCGCCTCGCCGACTGCTTCCCCGCCGTCGACTACTTCGAAAACAGCGGCCTCCCGTTCGTCATCGCCCTCAACGGCTTCGACGGACACCAGCCCTACAACCCCGAAGAAGTCCGCGAAGCACTCCAGATCGGCCCCGACACCCCGATCATCACCACCGACGCCCGCCACCGCGCAGACGCCAAGAGTGCCCTGATCACACTGGTCGAACACGCCCTGATGGCCCGACTCAAGTAGACGGCGACATACGGCACTTGTCGTAGTTGTGACGGGGCGGGCTGTGTCCTTTGACACGGCCCGCCCCCGTGTTCATAACGTTTCGACAGAGAATTCCAGCGGTCCGGACACCCGGTGCGTTCGGCCGGTACCACTGCGCTCACCTTTGCCTCGCCTTTTGGCGTCCCTCGCTCTTTATGCCCGTTTTATCTGTGGTCGCCACTACACGGAATGGCTGATTCCAACTGTTTGGAACGGACCCACCCCGCATGCTGAAATTCGATGAACTCCCTAGTAGTACGGCTCCAAACGAAATACGGCACAGCGTTGGTGCCGACGCCGAGAGGTTGTTGGTCGAGTGAGGCGAAGCATGACGAGCTCCGCACAGCAGCAGGCGCGGGGCAACTTCACCCCGCCGCCGCGCACAGTGGTGTCGCCTGCGGACGAGCCGGCGCCCACGCCGCCGCCCGGTGGCAGCTCCAGCCGGCTTTCCCCGCGCAACTGGCGAGTTCCGACGCGCCTGAACGCGATTCTCCTCATACCCGTGCTCGTAGGCCTGGTCATGGGCGGTTTCCAGGTCAAGAGCTCGATCGACACCTGGAACGAGGCCCAGGACGCCGAGAAGACGGCCCTCATCGTGCGCGCCGCCGCGGAGTACGGCCAGGCACTGCTCAACGAGCGCGACATGACCGCCGTGCCGCTGCTGACGGCCACCTCCCCGGAGGCCCGCACCAGCGACGAGGTGACCAAGTGGTACGACACGACGGACGCGGCGAAGCAGAAGTTCGACAGCGCCGTCCAGGACATGCCTGACAAGCAGGGCCTGGAGCGCCGTCTGGCACTGTTCCGCAACGAGGAGCCGGGGCTGGAAGCCCTGCGCAAGATCGCGTACTCCAGCGGTATCGAGGCCAAGTCGGCGGTCGGCACCGAAGAGGGTTACGTCAAGATCCAGCACTCGCTGATGGAGTTCGCGAACGAGCTGGGTCTCGGCACCGGCAACGTCACCAGCTACGGCCGTACCGTCTACGCCATCCAGCTCGCCAAGGCGGCCGGGTCTCTCCAGCGTTCCATCGGTACGCACCTCCTGGTGCGGCCCAGCAAGGACGAGACGATCTTCGCCAAGCAGACCGTGGCGTTCAACTCGTACAACTACCTCGAGCAGATCGCCCTCGGTGAGTACGTCTCCGGCGGTACGCAGGCCGACGCGGACAAGCTCAAGGCGGTCATGGCCGAGAAGGCCGCGAACGGCGCGAAGCAGCTCCAGGCCGCCGGCCTCAGCCCGCAGCCGGGCCCCGACGGTTCCGTCCTCACGGGCATGGCCCTCAAGATCGGCACCGGCGCCAAGCCCTCCACGCTGGCGGCTCAGGACATCACGCCGCGGACGTGGATGGGCGCCTCCACCGCCAAGTTCGACGGATACACCGAGGTCGAGAACGAGCTCGTCGACAAGGCGGTGAACGAGGCCGCGACCATCTCCGACAACGCCCGGAACGACGCCATCCTCAACGGCGCCATCGTCGTGCTGGCCCTGCTCACGGCGTTCATCCTGGCCGGCCTCATGGCACGCCAGATGAGCCGCTCGATGCGCCAGCTGCGCACCGCCGCCTTCGGCATCGCCGAGCAGCGTCTGCCGATGCTGGTCGACCAGCTCTCGCGTACCGAGCCGGGCCGCGTCGACACCCGGGTGCAGCCCATCCCCATCGACACCCAGGACGAGATCGGCGAAGTCGCCCGCGCCTTCGACCAGGTCCACCGTGAGGCCGTCCGGCTCGCCGCCGAGCAGGCCATGCTCCGTGGCAACGTCAACGCGATCTTCACCAACCTGTCGCGCCGCAACCAGTCGCTCATCGAGGGTCAGCTGACCCTGATCACCGACCTGGAGAACAACGAGGCCGACCCGGACCAGCTGGAGAACCTCTTCAAGCTGGACCACCTCGCGACCCGTATGCGCCGTAACGGCGAGAACCTCCTGGTCCTCGCCGGCGAGGAGCCCGGCCGCCGCTGGAACCAGCCGGTCCCGCTGGTCGACGTGCTCCGCGCCGCCTCCTCCGAGGTGGAGTCCTACGAGCGCATCGAGCTGACCGGCGTGCCCGAGACGGAGATCCACGGCCAGTCCGTGACCGACCTCGTGCACCTGCTGGCCGAGCTGCTGGAGAACGCCACGACGTTCTCCTCGCCGCAGACCAAGGTCCGGGTGACGGCCACCAGGCTTCCCGACGGCCGTGTCATGATCGAGATCCACGACAAGGGCATCGGCCTGACCGCCGAGGACTTCGCCGACATCAACCACAAGCTGGCCAACCCGCCGACGGTGGACGCCGCCGTCTCGCAGCGCATGGGCCTCTTCGTGGTCGGCCGCCTCGCCGACCGGCACGGCATCCGCGTCCAGCTGCGCCCCTCCGGCGAGCAGGCCGGCACCACCTCGCTGGTCATGCTCCCGGACGCCATCACCCACGGTGGCGGTGGCGAGCCCCTGCCCGAGGACGACTTCACGGTCTCCCAGATCATCCCGGAGCAGTCCTCCTTCGAGCACGCTCCCATGCTCACCGCGGCGGAGCTCGGCTTCGACGACTCCCGCTACGAGGAGCCGGAGGGCGCCCAGCTCGACCCGGTGAACCGCTCGCTGATGCGCGAGGAGCGCCGTGCGGCGCTGGAGGCCCAGGCACACGGTGAGCGGCCGTACGGCCAGGAGCAGGACTACTCGCAGGAGCAGGGCTACGGCCAGGACCAGGGTTACGCCCAGGGCCAGCAGCAGTACGCCCCCGACTACGGTCAGGACTACCCGGAGCAGGGCTACGCCCAGGACCAGTCCCAGCAGGGGTACGACAACTACCCCGCGGTCAACGGCTACCCCGAGCACCAGGACCGTCAGGAGCAGCCCGAAACCAACTATGCGGAAGCCGGTTACCAGGCTTCGCAGGGTTCCGAGCAGCAGTACGACGGGCAGTACGACACCCAGCCCCACCAGGGCGAGTGGCCGGATCAGAGCGCCTACCAGGGTGCTTATGAGCCGGAGTACCGGCAGGAATCGGAATCTGCGCCGAGCGCCCCCACGGCGGCTCCCGAGCGCGTAGGCTTCGACCGTCCGGGACCCTCTCCGAGCAACAGCCACGCGCTGACCGACGCCGGTCTGCCGCGGCGCGGCGGCTCCCAGCCGTCACAGCCGCAGCAGCAGCCCGAACAGCAGTGGCAGCAGCCCGCAGAGCAGCCTCGACAGGCTCCGCAGAACAGTCAGCCCGAGTCGGCAGGCGGCAGCACCGGCACCGTCGACACCACGGACTGGCGCTCGACCAACGACGAGCGCTGGCAGCGGGCGGAGAAGCTCCGTGAGCCGAAGGCCGGCGGAGTGACCTCCTCCGGACTTCCGCGGCGGGTGCCCAAGGCGAACCTCATCGAGGGCACCGCGGAGCAGACCCAGCAGCGGGGCCCCCAGGTTTCCCGCGCCCCTGAGGACGTGCGGGGCAGGTTGAGCAACCTGCGGCGCGGTGTCCAGCAGGGACGCAGCGCGGGATCGGACACGAACGGATCGGGCTTCGGCCCGGGCAGTACCTACAACCAGGAGCGTTAGTGTGAGCCCGATGAGCCAGGCGGCGCAGAATCTGAACTGGTTGATCACCAACTTCGTGGACAACACCCCTGGGGTGTCCCACACCGTGGTGGTCTCCGCCGACGGACTCCTGCTGGCGATGTCCGAGGGTTTCCCCCGGGACCGAGCCGATCAGCTGGCGGCTGTCGCCTCCGGTCTGACCTCGCTGACCGCGGGGGCGTCGAGGATTTTCGAAGGCGGTGCGGTCAACCAGACCGTCGTGGAGATGGAGCGCGGCTTCCTCTTCATCATGTCGATCTCCGACGGCTCCTCGCTGGCGGTGCTCGCTCACCCCGACGCCGACATCGGCCTCGTGGGCTACGAGATGGCTCTGCTGGTGGACCGGGCCGGCAGCGTGCTGACCCCGGATCTCCGTGCGGAACTCCAGGGCAGTCTTCTCAACTAACAGACGGACAGTGCGTTTCACGCCACCGCACCATAGGGTGCGGTGGCGCGGCTCCACAGGGACAGGAACCGGCTACCGGCAGTCGGAGGAGGAAACGTGGCAACACCCCCAGGCGGACGCCCCTATGACGGCGGTGCTCACCAGATGCCGGGTGAGCACTCTCAGAACCGCTTCAATTTTCCTTCGACGCCCAGTGGTCAGGGTGCCCAACAGCCCTACCACCAGCCGCAGTCGCCCTATGGGCAGCAGCCGCCGTCGCGCATCCAGCCTGTGCAGCCGCGCAGGGCCCAGGAGCCGGCATCGGGTTCGGGTGCTGCCCAGAACGCGCACAACCCGCTTGTGCGTCCGTACGCCATGACCGGCGGCCGGACCCGGCCGCGGTACCAGCTCGCCATCGAGGCGCTGGTGTCCACCACGGCCGATCCCGCCCGGCTGCAAGGGCAGTTGCCCGAGCACCAGCGGATCTGCCGGCTGTGCTTCGAGATCAAGTCGGTCGCGGAGATCTCGGCGCTTCTCACCATTCCCCTCGGCGTTGCCCGGATCCTCGTCGCCGACCTGGCGGAGGCCGGACTTGTCGCCATCCACCAGCCCGGCGGCGACGAGTCCGCCGGCGGCCAGCCAGACGTGACACTGCTCGAAAGGGTGCTCAGTGGACTTCGCAAGCTCTAGCGGCGGTGCAGCCCGCTCAACCACCAGCGCGAAGATCGTGGTGGCGGGCGGATTCGGCGTGGGCAAGACCACGTTCGTCGGCGCCGTCTCGGAGATCAACCCGCTGCGTACCGAAGCCGTCATGACCTCAGCCTCGGCCGGCATCGACGACCTCACACACACCGGGGACAAGACGACGACAACCGTCGCCATGGACTTCGGCCGCATCACCCTCGACCAGGACCTGATCCTCTACCTGTTCGGCACCCCCGGACAGGACCGCTTCTGGTTCATGTGGGACGACCTCGTACGCGGCGCCATCGGCGCCGTCGTCCTCGTCGACACCCGCCGCCTCGCCGACTGCTTCCCCGCCGTCGACTACTTCGAAAACAGCGGCCTCCCGTTCGTCATCGCCCTCAACGGCTTCGACGGACACCAGCCCTACAACCCCGAAGAAGTCCGCGAAGCACTCCAGATCGGCCCCGACACCCCGATCATCACCACCGACGCCCGCCACCGCGCAGACGCCAAGAGTGCCCTGATCACACTGGTCGAACACGCCCTGATGGCGCGTCTGCGGTAGCCGGTACCGCGGTTCGTGTCCCCAGTCGAAAAGGCCCCCGCACCGCGGGGGCCTTTCGTGTGTCCGCCGTGCCCCGCCCCGTCGCGTATTTCGGCGCTCGCGCGGTACGACGAAGGGCCCCGCCCGCCGGAGTACCGGCGAGAGGGGCCCCAGAAGGCGTCAGGAGAGCCTGGCGTCAGCCCCGCCAGCTGTGGGAGGGCTGGAAGCCGCGCTGGCGCTCCAGGCGGCGCCAGCCGGCCGTGGAGCGGCCGCGGTGGGCGGGCGCCTCGGGCTGGGAGGCGGCACGGGCGAGCAGGACCGCGGTGATCGCGGCCAGTTCCTCGGCGTCGGCGTGGCCCTTCTCGACGCGGAGCAAGGACGATGAGTCGGCAGGAGTGCTCATGGCTGTTGGGGCTCCAGGTTCGTCGCAGGGTTACTGCGGGGGGTTGCCGTGCTTGCGGGACGGCAGGTCGGCGTGCTTGTTGCGGAGCATGGCGAGAGACGCGATCAGCACCTCACGGGTCTCGGCCGGGTCGATGACGTCGTCGACCAGTCCGCGCTCCGCCGCGTAGTAGGGGTGCATGAGCTCGGCCTTGTACTCCTTGACCATGCGCGTCCGCATGGCCTCGGGGTCCTCGGCCTCCGCGATCTGCTTGCGGAAGATGACGTTGGCGGCACCTTCGGCGCCCATCACCGCGATCTCGTTGGTGGGCCAGGCGTAGGTGAGGTCCGCACCGATGGACTGGGAATCCATCACGATGTAGGCACCGCCGTACGCCTTGCGCAGGATCAGCGAGATCCTCGGCACGGTGGCGTTGCAGTACGCGTACAGGAGCTTCGCTCCGTGCCGGATGATTCCACCGTGCTCCTGGTCGACGCCGGGCAGGAAGCCGGGTACGTCCAGAAGAGTGATAATCGGGATGTTGAAGGCGTCGCACATCTGGACGAAGCGCGCCGCTTTCTCGGAGGCCTCGATGTCCAGGACACCGGCCAGGGACTGCGGCTGGTTGGCGACGATGCCGACCACCTGGCCGTCGAGACGGGCCAGTGCGCAGATGATGTTGCGGGCCCAGCGCTCGTGGATCTCCAGGTAGTCGCCGTCGTCGACGAGCTCCTCGATCACCTGGTGCATGTCGTAGGGCCGGTTGCCGTCCGCCGGCACGAGGTCCAGCAGGACGTCGGAGCGACGGTCGGCCGGGTCCTCGGCCGGGACCGACGGCGGGTTCTCACGGTTGTTCGAGGGGAGCATCGCCAGCAGGTAGCGCACCTCGGCGATGCAGGTCTCCTCGTCGTCGTACGCGAAGTGCGCGACGCCGGAGGTCTCGGCGTGGACGTCCGCGCCGCCCAGGCCGTTCTGGGTGATCTCCTCACCGGTGACCGCCTTGACGACGTCCGGGCCGGTGATGAACATCTGCGAGGTCTCGCGGACCATGAAGACGAAGTCGGTGAGCGCGGGCGAGTACGCCGCGCCACCGGCGCACGGGCCGAGCATCACCGAGATCTGCGGGATGACACCGGAGGCGCGGGTGTTGCGCTGGAAGATGCCGCCGTAGCCGGCGAGGGCGGAGACGCCCTCCTGGATACGGGCGCCGGCGCCGTCGTTGAGGGAGACCAGGGGGGCACCGGCCGAGATGGCCATGTCCATGATCTTGTGGATCTTGGTGGCGTGGGCTTCGCCCAGCGCGCCGCCGAAGATCCGGAAGTCGTGTGCGTAGACGAAGACCGTGCGGCCCTCGACCGTGCCCCAGCCGGTGATGACACCGTCGGTGTACGGCTTCTTCGCCTCCAGACCGAACCCGGTCGCCCGGTGCCGGCGCAGCTGCTCGACCTCCTTGAACGAGCCCTCGTCCAGCAGCAGCGCGATGCGCTCGCGGGCGGTCAGCTTGCCCTTGGCGTGCTGCGCCTCGGTGGCGCGGTCACTGGGCCCGCGCCGCGCACGGTCGCGCAGATCGTGCAGCTCGGCCACGCGTCCGCGAGCGTCGCTCGGCTCACTGGCGGTCTCGTCCAAAACGGTCATGCCTCGACCCTACGGATCCGACCGAGGAAACCCTGCCGTCGACTCCGTACAGTCTCCGGTCCGTTCTCCTGTTGGCCTTGCACAGAACCATTCGGCACAGCAGCCCAACCACCAGCTCAGTGCCACTGATGTTTGTGGAAGTCCAACAAGGTGTTCAGCTGAGAGTCACCTCACAGCGGTAGCTCGCCCCCGCGGTGCCCCCGGTGAGGCGCAGTCGCAGCTCGCGCCCCGCGGCGACCACCTCGATGCCGTCGTCCGCGGCGACGACCCGGCGGACCGGCCGGCGCCAGGTGATCTCCAGGGGTGCTCCGGTGCGCAGCGGATCGCTGAGATGGAACGTGGCCGTGCGGCGCCGGGTCCGCAGCAGAACACTGGCGGGCGCCGTCGTGGTGAGCGGGCCCACCGTACCGGGCTGCCAGAAGTTCGCCGCGGTCAGGCCCAGGGAGCGGACGGCGACGGCCTGGCGGGCCGCGGTGTTGTCGAGGATCTCCAGCCAGCGGCGGTCGTGCGCGCGGGCGGCGAGCGTTCGGCGGCTCGCGCCCGGCATCAGCAGATAGGCGTAGGAGGCATCGGCCGGATCGGTGCCGTGGTCCAGCCAGAGAGTGCGGTAGCGGCGGGTGGCGCGCTCGGTGGAGCTGGTGGTGTTGATGTCGCTCCACGCTCCGGTCCGGTCCTCCCACAGGGTGCGCAGTTCCGCCGTCCCTTCCGGGAAGACCCAGCCGCCGTGGCCGTCGAGATGCGCCCAGCCGTGGCCGCGGGTGAAGGCGTTCGTGCCGCCCTCGCCCAGATTGCGGTTGTCGACAACGGTCTCGACCGGCACCCCGTCGGCGCAGGAGATGCCGGCGCCCAGGCAGATGACCGCGTCGGCGACGCAGAACCAGGACTTGTGGGCCCGCAGGGTGGAGTCCAGCCCGTGGAGGTGCTGTCCCACGGCGGCGAACTCGCCGTCACAGGCTCCGCCCACCCAGCGCGCCGCCGGTTTGGGCAGTCCCCACTCGCCGCCCGCCCTGTCGGCGAGCCGCTTGGTCGACACGGTCGTGCCGGGGAGCCGGTAGAAGTCCACGGTCGGCCAGAACCAGTCGGTGTACTGGCCGCCCTGCGCCTCGCCCGGCCACCAGTAGAGCATTCCGGCGCCGGTGTGCCAGCCGCGTGGATTCTCGCCGTTGCCGCACTCGTAGTACGAGATCCGCTGTGAGGCCATGGAGATGTTCGCGGTCCAGCCGGGGCGGCGGTGGACGGCCCGGTCCATGGCGGCGAAGAGGTGGTGTCCGACGGGCTCGGGCGCGGCCGGGACGGGCGACGCGTCGACGGCGTGCAGCCGGGACAGATCGGCGACCCCGAACTGGGCGCCTTCGAGAATCGGGGTGGTGGTGTCGCGGGCGATCCAGCCCTTGATCCGCGCGTGCCAGCGTTCCCGCTCCTCAGCGCTCGCCCCGCCCGCGAGCAGCGCGATCGCGGCGATCAGCGCCTGGCCGTGGAAGTGGTCGCTGCGCATGACGCGGCGGTCGTCGTCCTTGAGGTAACCGCGGCTGATGGCACGGCCGTTGACGCTGTCCATCATCAGCCCGTTGTAAATCAGGGGCGCGTACGCGTGCTCGACGCTGTCCAGGATGATCTGCCGGTTGGGGTCCGTGACGGCCCAGGTGGATCCGGCGAGCAGGCTGAAGAGACGCCCCAGGCCGTCGAGCATGACCTGGCCGTAGGTGCCGGAGTAGGCGACCCAGGTGTGCTGGACGAACGAGCCGTCGGCGTAGAGGCCGTCGCCCCGGGTGACGTATGGGAAGACGGGCGACAGGGCGTCGCGGGCCAGGGCGATCTTGGCGGGCGCCCTGCCGAGCACGCCGCGCAGGGCGACCGAGCGGCACAGGTCGACGCGGTTGGCGCCGGTGGAGGTGCCGGTGTAGTCGCCGAGCATCGTGTCGGGGACGAAGTGGTCGACGGCGGCGAACGCGGCGTCCCGCCGGGCCCGGCCGAGGTCGTCGTGGAGGACGGCGACGATGTCCATCAGGAGGCGGGGGCTGCCGATCTGCCACTCCCACCAGTTGCCGTAGCGGGTCGTCGAGGGGTTGTAGACGGTCGTCGCGAGATGGTCGAGGCCGCGGAGGATGTCGGCGAGCAGCCCGGCGTCACCGGTGTGTCCGGTGCCCTGCTGCGCGTACGCCTGGGTCATGGTCCACAGCCGGGTGTAGCTCTGGGTGATGCCGGCGGGCGGGTCGAAGGGGTATCCGGGCCACAGTGAGGTCGCGGTGGGCGCCATCGAGGCGCGGAAGCCCGCGGCGAGCGTCCCGGTCTCGGCGAGGCGGGACGCGTACGGTTCGACGGTCGCGTCGTAGCCGCTGCCGAGGCTGATCTCCAACCAGCGCTGCCGCAGGGTCTCGTACTCGTCGTCCGCCGCAGCGCTCACCCGTGGTGTGAGGGCGATACAGAGAGCGCTTGCTCCCGTGGTGGCCAGAAAGGTACGGCGGGACCAGGCTGACGACAGCGGCACGGGGGCCTCCGGTGCGTGAGTGATTCGGTCCGGTCGACCTGTGGTCTAGCACGGCAGCCGGGTGCCTTCAATGGTCATGACACAAGCTGCCAGCAAGCGCTTGCGCCACACGCGCGTCCTCACGCCGACTGCCTTAACCCCGGCTTATGGGCAGTGAAAACTGCCGAGAGCGCTCTCAGTCATATCTCTTGACGCGGGTACCGGGCGTCGCAACAGTGAGAACTCCCCCACGAGCACCAGGAGTTCTGTCCGTGATATCCCGACGTATCTTCCTCACCGGTGCGGCCGCCGCGGTCACCGCGGCCACCTATCCCGCCTGGGGAAGCGCTCTCAGCCCCCGCGCCAGGGCCGCAGCCCCCACCTGCGAGCTCGCCCTGGAGAACAAGTCACTCCCCGGCACGGTCCACGCCTATGTCACCGGCCACGAACAGGGCACCGACCGGTGGGTGCTGCTGCGCCCGGACGGCGGTGTCCACTACCCCGAGAACCCGTCGGCGCCCGAGACCCCGCTGCCGGTCGACTGCGCCATCCCGCTGCCCGCGGCGGGCTCCGGCCCGATCGTGCTGACGCTTCCTCAGATGTTTGGCGCCCGCGTCTACTTCGTCCGCGACGACAAGCTGGACTTCTTCGTGAACCCGGGCCCCTCCCTGGTCGAGCCCGCCTTCGCGACGCCGTCCGACGCCAACTACGACCGCATCTGGTCCTTCGCCGAGTTCACCTTCAACCCCCAGCAGTTGTACGCGAACATCAGCTACGTCGACCTGGTGACGGCCCTCCCCATCGGCCTCACACTCACCGGGGACGCCACCCACACCGTGGCGCCACTGCCGGACGGCGCGGTGCAGAAGATCGCCGATGGTCTCGCCGCCCAGGCGGCCGAGGACGGACAACCGTGGGACAAGCTCGTCATCCGCGGCGCGGACGGCAAGGTGCTGCGCGTGATCGCGCCGCAGAACCTGATGGCCCCCTACTTCGACCGGCCCGCGGAGATGCCGTTCCGCGACGCCTTCGACTCCTACATCGACCAGGTCTGGGAGAAGTACCGCTCCACCGATCTGCGGATCGATCTCCAGGGCGGACGGGGGGTGTTCACCGGCCGGGTGAACGGGGAGACGCTCACCTTCAACGGCGGTCACACCTTCTCGAAGCCGTCCTCCAAGGACGTCTTCACCTGCAACCACGGACCGTTCGCCAACAACCCCGGCGACCCGGACGACAAGAAGGGCCTGCTCGCCCGGCTCGCCGCCGGCTTCAACCGGACGACCCTGCTGTCCCACCCTGACCAGCCGAACGGAGCGACCGCGGCCGACTACTACCTCGACCCCGGCACGAACCACTTCTCCCGTGTCGTGCACGCCAACACCCCGATCGGGTACGCGTTCCCGTACGACGACGTCCGTCCGGACGGACAGCCCGACGTCTCGGGAGCGGCGCACGACGGCAACCCGCGGCGCTTCACGCTGACCGTCGGGTCCTGACCGGCACGTCCTGACCGTCGGGTCCTGACCAGCAGCCCATGACCGCCGGCTCGTCACCGCCGGCCCCTGACACGCCGAGTGCCCGGCTCCTCCGCCATCTGCGGAGGGGCCGGGCACTCGCCCGTACGGTCAGCAGCCGCCGCAGTTGTAGTAGGTCACGTCCCAGTGGTTGCCCTCGTCCGCGTAGACGTTCCCGGACCCGGACCTCCACTGCGGGGCGCCGTCGCCCGGCCGTGCGCCGATGTAGCTGAAGGTGTTCTTGATGTAGTTCCCGACGCACGTGCCCTTGCTGAAGTCGAGCTTGTAGCCGTTCCAGTGGGAGTACGTGCCGCTCGCGTGCCCGGTCTCGGTGCCGCCGGTGATGTTGAGGGCACACCCGCTCGCGCTCTTCAGTGTCTGGGCCCCCTGCGCGGACATGAGGTTCAGCTGGTCGAACGACGTACAGGTGGGGTTGTTGCGGTTCGAGCAGCCGCCGGACGAGGACCAGGTGATCCCGGACGAGCGGAACATCGACGTGGCCGTGGCGTGGCTGATCTTGGTGGCCGCGTGGGCTTCGGTCGCGCTGCTGAGGACGCCGAAGCCGGGAGCGAGGAGCGCGCCGGAGACGAGCGCGAGCGCGGTGAGCGTCGATCGGATTTTCATGGGGGGAGATCCCTCCTGCTGATGACCGTTGGGGACCGTGCCAGTCCGGTGGTACGGGCGGTGCAGGTGGAGCACAGAGATGCTGCCCGAGTTCTACGCGCGTCGCCAGGGGGTGCGCATGTCGTTCGGGTGAACCCCTCCAGAAGATGTTGAACTTTAAACGGAATAGGTCTATGGTCGATGTCGTTGAAGGTTTAACTACCGACCGCCCCGTCCCCCGAGGAGTCCGACATCATGGGTATCTTCAATCGCAAGCCCGAAGCCGCTGCCACTGCCACCGCCACCGCCACCCAGGTCGACCCCGCCCTGGTCGCACTGTCCGGCAGCTACACCATCGACCCGGCCCACAGCAGCATCGGCTTCACGGTCCGCCACGCGATGGTCACCAACGTCCGCGGCTCGTTCGGTGAGTTCTCCGGCAGCCTCGAGCTGAACGGCAAGGACCCGCACCACTCCACCGCCGAGATCGACGTGACGATCGCCAGCATCGACACCGGTATCGCCGACCGCGACGGCCACCTGCGCAGCGGTGACTTCTTCGAGACCGAGAAGTTCCCCCAGATGACCTTCCGCTCCACGCAGGCGGAGACGCTCGGCGGCGACACCTACCGGATCACCGGTGACCTGACGATCAAGGACGTCACGCGCCCCCTCGCCATCGAGCTGGAGTTCAACGGCTCCGCCACCGACGTCTACGGCAACGAGCGCGTGGGCTTCGAGGGCTCCGCCGAGATCCTTCGCTCCGACTGGGGCCTGACCTGGAACGCCGCGCTGGAGACGGGCGGCGTGATGGTCAGCGACAAGGTGAAGCTGACCTTCGACATCTCCGCGATCAAGTCCGCGGCCTGATCCGGGACGTCACCCCGGCACCCAGAGCGCGCCCGCCCCGCCGTCCCGACGGCCGGGCGGGCGCTCCGCTGTCCGCGCGCTGTCGCTGCCGGGCCGGACCGCACCTCAGGACGCTGCCATCGCCGGGTGCCGCCCGCTCAGAAACCGCTCCCGAAGTCCCCGCCGCCACCGAAGCCTCCGCCGCCCCCGAAGTCCCCGCCTCCGCCGAAGTCCGACGAGCTGAAGTCGGCGCCCGAGTAGTCGCCGCCGCTGTAGTCGGCGCCGCCGTAGTCCGCCGCGTACGCAGGGGTCGCGAGCACGCTGCCGAGCAGTGTGCCGGCCAGCAGACCGGGGAGGATGCCGCCGCCGAAGTAGCCGCCGGCCCAGGGGCCGTACGCCGGTCCTGCCTCCCAGTACGGCCGCCGGCCGTCCCCCGTCTCGACCGTGCGGGCCATCGGGTCCAGGCCGCCCTTGAGCCGGGAGGCGTCCACCGCGCACACCGGGATCTCGCGGGCCTGGCCGCCGTCCGGGGTCCAGGTCATGTCGGTGACGGAGGGCCCGTGGCGCGGGTCGAAGAAGCAGGGGGCCCTGCGCTCCGGAATCGGCCGGTCCGTGCGCCGGGCGTCGAGTGCGGCCAGGCTGAAGCGCCCGTCCTCCAGCGCCTCGGTGACTCCTCGCACGTCGGAGGGGTGGCGGGCGGCGCCCATCAGCGACTTCGCCTTGTCGTACGAGTCGAGCGCCCGCTCGTAGTCGGCGCGCATCGCGTCGTTCGCGCCCTTCTCCGAGGGGTGGAAGTCCAGTCGGTCGAGTTCTTCACCGAAGGCGGTGATGTCCTCGTCGACCACCACCCGGAGCTTGTCGAGGGCCTCTCGCTCCTCCTGTGCCTTGCGGCGGCGGTTGCGGGCCACGAGCGCGTAGGCGCCGACTCCGCCCGCGGCGAGCACCGCACCGAAGGCGATCACGGCGCCGCCGTTCACTCCCTCGTCCCCTCCGGTGGTGCCCCAGGAGGCGGGCGCGCTGCCCCGCATCTGCGGGAGCGCCTGGTCGACGAAGTTGTTCAGCTGGGTGGCGGCGTCGGCGCCGGGGGGCGTCTTGACCGCGGTGACCAGGTTCTGGACAGCCTGGCCCGACAGGACGCGGCTGTCGGCCGCCGCGTTGAAACCGTCGCCGAGGCGGATGGCGTAGAGGCCGGTGACACCCGTCTCGGTGCGGACGTTCCGCAGGACGGATTCGGGCGGGAAGTCGGCGGACGCCGGCAGGACGGCCACGAACAGCGGTTTGTCCGCGTTCTTGATCTTCTGTGCCAGCGCGTCCGCGTCCGCCTTGGAGAGCTGGGCGGAGGCGCGCGGGTCGACATAGACCGGGCTGTTCTCCAGAGCGGCGGCCACGGTGGCGGGGCCGGTGGCCGCGTGCGCCCCCGGCGCCACCCCGAGGGCGGCCGCCGAGAGCGCGAGCAGCAGACCGGACAGTGCGGTGAACAGCCTGGTCCTCATACCTTGACGCTACCCGAAAGGGTTGATTTTCGGACATGCGCCAAGGGTCTGATTCAGGCCGCCTTGTATGCGGCCGTCAGCTTGGCCACGGCCGCGGCCGGCTTGCCGGACAGCAGTAGATGGTCCGCGTCCGCGAACGGCTTCGCCGACGCGGCCGTGATCCGCTGCCCGATCTTCTGCTGGACGAGGAGCCGGGCCCGGGAGACCAGCTCGCGCGCCTCCGGGGAGTCGCCCCGGCCGGTCACCTCCAGGAGCTTCGCCGCCAGTGCCATGGCCTTGAGGGTGAGTTCCCCGCCGGCCGGCGGCTTGTTCAGGGTGGTGAGGCCCCAGCCGTAGGGGTACTGCGGGTCGTACGCGGTGTCCCCGACGTTGATCGGCAGCTGTGCGGCGGACCTGGGCCAGGTCACGGGCAGCCGGCCGGTGAAGGCCTTCCGGCCGTAGAGGACGTCGGCGACGCCGTCGCCCTCGGTGCCCGGCAGCCAGGAGGCGACGAGTGCGTCGATGTCGCCGAGGCGGTCGCCGATCAGCTGCGGGCGGCCGGAGACGATCAGGACGGCGCACTTCATCGCGGCGCACACCTTGTCCACGGCGGCCCGGTCGGCCGCGCTCAGCTCCAGGTCGTGGCCGTTGCCGACGTCTCCGACACCCTCGGCGTAGGGGGTCTCGCCGACGACGACCACACCGACGTCGTGGCCCTCAAGGGGAGCGGACGCGTCCTTGGACCAGGTCACCGTCTCGGGGGCGGCCTTCTTCATGCCCTCGAGGATCGTCGTGCCGGGGGTGATCTTCCCGGACGAGCCCTGCCAGCTGATGGTCCAGCCGCCGGCCTGGTTGCCGATGTCGTCGGCGTTGGACCCGGCGACGTACACCTTCTGCGACGGCTTGAGGGGCAGGACCGCGCCGTCGTTCTTCAGCAGCACCTGGGACTTGGCGACGGCCTCACGGGCGACCGCCCGGTGGGGAGCCGAGCCGATGCTGCCGAGGTGGGTGGTGTCGGCGTACGGCTTCTCGAACAGTCCCAGGGCGAACTTCTGGGTCAGGATCCGCGAGACGGCGTCGTCGATCCGCGCCTCGGGAATCCGGCCCGCCGTCACCTCCTCCTGAAGGGTCCGGTGGAAGTCCGGGTAGGCCGTCGGCACCATGATCATGTCGAGTCCGGCGTTGACCGAGGTACGCACATCGCTCGCGTAGTCGCCGGGGATCTGGTCGATGGCCTGCCAGTCACTGATGACGAAGCCCTTGAAGCCCATGCGGTCCTTGAGCACGCCGTTGATCATCTCGGCGTTGGCGTGCATCTTCACCGGGCCCTGGTCGTCGCCCAGGACGTCCAGCGACGAGTACGACGGCATGACCGTGCCGGCGCCGCGCTTGACGGCCTCCGCGAACGGCGCGAGATGGACGGCCTCCAGTTCCTGCCGGGTGACCTTGGTGATGCCCTGGTCGATCGTGTACGAGCCGGTGGAGGACGAGCCGTACTCCGTACCGCCGTCGCCGACGTAGTGCTTGGCGCTGGTCAGCACCTTGTCGTTGCGGGCGAGATCCTTGCCGGACGGGGCGCCCTGCATACCCGTGATCACCGTCTCCATGGCGGTGACCAGGGCGGGGTCCTCCCCGAAGGCCTCGTAGGAGCGGCCCCAGCGCTCGTCGCGCGTCACGCAGAGGCAGGGTGCGAAGTCCCACGGGATACCGGTGGCGCGGACCTCCTTCGCCGTCACGGCGCCGGTCTTCGCTGCCACGGCCGCGTCACGGGTGGCCCCGATGCCGATGTTGTGCGGCATGATCGTCGACCCGATGACGTTGTTGTGGCCGTGCACGGCGTCCACGCCGTAGATCAGCGGGATCTGGAACCGCGTCGCCTGCGCGCGCAGTTGGTAGGCGTCGACCATCTTCGCCCAGGCCTCAGGGGCGTTCGGGGTCGGCACCGAGCCGCCGCCGGAGAGCAGCGAACCGAGGTCGTAGGCGGCGATGTCGCCCTGAGACTTCAGGGCGTTGCGCTCGGCCTGGGTCATCTGCCCGGCCTTCTCCGCGAGCGTCATCCGCGAGAGCAGGTCGGCGACGCGCTTCTTCACCGGGAGCTTCTTGTCGAGATACGGCAGACCGTGGGCGTCCACGACGATCTGCGGGGTCTCGGCGGGCGCCTTCGCTCCGGTGACAGTGAGCTTCAGCGGAATCGTCTCGGCCGGCTCGGCCGAGCGGTCCTTGCGGGTCGCGACGGCGACCGACGTCGATGTGCCCGAGACGGACCCGGCCGGGAAGGTGACCGTGCCGGAGACCGGGGTGTAGTCCCTGCCGGCTTCGGCGGTCCCGCCCTCGGTGGTGTAAGCGACGGTGACGGGTTCCTCGGTGGGGCCCGAGCCCGTGGTGGCGACGGAGATCTTCACCTTGGCGGTGCCGCCCTCGTCGACCGGGTGGACGGCCGCGTCGGTGATGACGCTCGCCTTCAGCGCCGGGTCGGCCTTGCCGTACAGCTCGACGCCGTCCATGGCGAACCGGCCGGGGGCGCCGGTGGGCAGGGTGAGCGCGTAGCCCCACATCTCGTTCAGTCCGAGGACCTGGTCGATGCCGCCGACGGGCTGGTAGTCGGCGCGGTAGACGAAGTCCGCGAAGGGGATCTCGACGAGGTGCCAGCCCTCCCAGTCGTCGGTGAACGAGGTGGTCCACAGTTCGGAGGCCTCGCCGTTGGCGCCGCCGTCCTTGAGCTCGAAGTTGATCTTCTTGCCCGAACCGGGCGGCAGCGGTGCGGTGTTCTGCCCGTACCACCAGAAGCGGATGCCCTTGTACGGGGTCCAGTTCTGCGCGGGCTTGTCGAAGGCGAAGTCGTGGGTGAGGCCGCCCCAGCCGCTGATGTCGTAGGAGCCTTCGAGGACCTTGGCGCCCTCGGGCGCGTCCGCGCGCTCCTTCAGCTCCAGCCGGGGCTGGTCGTCGGCGTCGCTCCCCCACGTGAAGATGCCCTCGGCGGGCGGATTGGCGAACGGGACCTCGCCCTCGAAGCGGTCGACGGCGAACGGCACCGGATCGTCGGCCGCCGCGCTGACCCCGGCTCCGGCGCCGGTGAGCAGGGTGGTCAGGACGGCGGTCGCGGCGAGCGCGGCCGTGCCGGCTCTGGTTCTGAAGCGGGTACGGGTGGGGGGCATTGCGGCTCCTTCGGTGCGGACGGGGTGGCACGGCAGGAAGGTCGGCGAGCGGGAGGGCTGGTGCGAGCGGGTGCGGTGGTGTCGGGGGAACGACAGGGATCGAGCGCGAGGGGCGTCGGGGAGCGGGCGCGGCTCAGGCGGGTGCGGAGGCGCGCACGATCAGTTCGGTGGGCAGCACGACGGGTTCGACGGGAGCGGGAGTGCCGCCGAGGTGGGCGAGCAGCATCCCGGCCGCCCGCTCCCCCATCCGGCGCATCGGCTGGCGGACGGTGGTCAGCGGTGGTTCCGTGTGCTGGGCCATGGGGATGTCGTCGAAGCCGACGACCGCGATGTCGTCGGGGACGCTCCGTCCCGCGGCGCGCAGGGCCCGCAGCACGCCGACCGCGCTGAGGTCGTTGTGCGCGAAGACGGAGTCGAAGGCCCTGCCGGTGGCGAGGAAGCGTTCCGTCGCCAGCCGCCCGGAGACCTCGGTGAAGTCACCGCCGACGACGCGGTCGGTCGGCAGCACCTCCAGAAAGCCCTCAAGCCGCTCGCGTACGCAGCCGAAGTCGGGGCGGCCGGTCACGATCAGGGGGCGGGAGCGGCCGTCGGCGAGCAGATGGCGGGCGGCCGACGCCCCGCCCTCCCGGTTGGTGGTCGCGACGGACGGGAACTCCGGGTGATGGCCGCGGTCGTCGATGAGGACGACGGGAAGGCCCTTGCGGTGCATCGCGGTGATCGTGTCGAGGGTGTCCTCGGGCTCGACGACGAGGAGTCCGTCGAAGGCGCGGGCGGAGACCTGGCCGGCGAAGTGTTCCACGGACTCCCGTCCGCGGTTGCAGGTGAAGAGCAGCAGTCCGTAGCCGGCGGCCTCGACGGTGTCGACGACCCCTTGGAGGACCTCGCCCATCCACGGCCAGGTCAGCGGGGGCGTCAGCATGGCGACCGTACGGCTGGTGCCGCGGGCCAGTCCGACGGCTCCGCTGCTGGGCACATAGCCGAGCGCCGCGATCACTTCACGAACGCGGGCGGCGGTAGCGACGTCGACCTCGCCCCTGGTGTTGAGCACCCGGGACACGGTCGTCTTGCTGACACCCGCCTGACGTGCGACATCGGCGATGGTGACGGGCATGGGGAGGCCTCCGCGACGAGGTCCGGAACCGGTGCCGGAACCGGTACCGGTGGTGCGCGGCGAGTCAACTAGCGTCCCGTCACGCCGTCAAGACTTCACACCGGAATCGCCGAAACCCCAACTTCAGCCGCTGCATGGAGGGTTGTTCGTTCAGAGTGTGAATGCGCAATCTCTTGACGGACGTTCGCATCGGCAGTTCACTCACGCCTCGACCCCCACACATCTGCCGAGAAGGGCTCCAGCCCATGGCAAGACGACCGAAGCGAACGATCAGAATTCTGCTCGCGGCCACCCTCGCGGCCGCCGGTCTGACCGGTCTGACCGCCGGTACGGCGCAGGCCGCAGGCGAGCAGGTGAACGTCTGGCTCACCACGACCAGCGACGCCGGCGGCCGCACCGTCACCCGCGGACTCCAGCAGCAGACACCCGTCAACTTCCAGGCGGGCAACGGCGGCAGCGGCACCAACATCACCGTCGACGAGAACACCCGCTTCCAGACGTTCAGCGGCGGCGGCGCCTCCTTCACCGACACGGCCGCATGGCTGATGAAGGGCAGCGGCGCACTCTCCCAGGCCACGCGTGACGCGACGATGCGCAAGCTCTTCTCACCCACCGAGGGGATCGGGCTCTCCTTCGTCCGCAACCCGATGGGCGGCTCCGACCTGGCCCGCTTCGGCTACACCTACAACGACCTGCCGGCCGGGCAGACCGACCCCTCGCTGTCGCGGTTCTCGATCGCCCACGACCTCGCCGACGTGCTGCCGCTGACCAAGCAGGCACGACAGCTCAATCCGGGCCTCACCCTGGTGGCGTCACCGTGGACGGCGCCCGCGTGGATGAAGGACAACGGCCAGCTCAACGGCGGCTGGCTGAAGGCCGAGAACTACGGCACCTACGCCAACTACTTCGTGAAGTACCTCCAGGCCTGGCGCGACCAGGGCGTCCCCGTCGACTACGTCACCGCACAGAACGAGCCGACCTGCTGCGCCGGTTACCCGTCGATGAGCTGGAACGGCTCCGGGCTCGCCTTCTTCACCAAGAGCGAGCTGCTGCCGAGGCTCCAGGGCGCCGGCCTGCCGACCAAGGTGCTCGCCCACGACTGGAACTGGGACACCTACGACGCCTACGCGGCGCCGGCGGTGAACGACGCGGCGGTGCGCAGCCACCCCAACTTCGGTGGCGTGGCCTGGCACGGCTACGGCGGAAACGTCTCCAAGCAGACGGACGTGCACAACCAGTATCCGCAGCTGGACGCCTTCCAGACCGAGCACTCGGGCGGCACCTGGATCGGCAACCAGCAGCGCGAGGACATGATGAACATCATCGACTACACCCGTAACTGGGCGAAGTCGGTGACCAAGTGGTCCCTGGCGGTCGACCAGAACCGCGGCCCCCACAACGGCGGCTGCGGGACCTGCGACGGCCTGATCACCGTGCACAACGGAGACGGCCGGCACGGGCAGGTCGACTACACCATCGAGTACTACACGATGGGGCATCTGACGAAGTTCGTGAAGCCGGGCGCCCACCGGATCGCCTCGACGGCGAGCGGCGACGTGCCGAACGTGGCCTGGCGCAATCCCGACGGCTCCAAGGCCCTGATCGCCTACAACGACTCGTCGTCGGCGCGTGAGATGCGGATCAACTGGGGCGGCCAGACCGTCCGTTACTCGCTGCCGGGCAAGACGTCCGCGACCTTCACCTGGTCGGGCACGCAGAGCGGCGGCTCGGACGCGTCGGGCGCCCTGGTGGGCCTGGCCGGCAAGTGCCTCGACGTGGCGGGCGGCTCGACCGCCGACGGCACGGCCGTCCAGCTCTGGGACTGCAACGGCTCCACCGCCCAGCGCTGGACGGTCCGGGCGGACGGGTCGGTCCAGGCACTGGGCAAGTGCCTGGACGTGACGGGTGCGTCGACGGCGAACGGCGCGAAGATCCAGTTGTACGGCTGCAACGGGTCGGGGGCGCAACAGTGGCGGTACGAGGCGTCCACCGGTGATCTGGTGAACGCGGCGGCCGACAAGTGTCTGGACGTCTCGGACAACTCGTCGGCGAACGGGGCCCGGGCACAGATCTGGTCGTGCACCGGAGCCGCCAACCAGAAGTGGCGGCTCCAGCCCTGATGCTCGGGGGGCGCCCCCGCCCGCGGTCTACTCGGCCGGCTCGACGCCGGCGCGCAGCAGACCGTAGGTGTAGGCGTCCTCCAGGGCCTGCCAGGAGGCGGCGATGACATTCTCGGCGACGCCGACGGTGGACCATTCGCCGCCTCCGTCACCCGTGGTGATCAGGACGCGGGTGATGGACTCGGTGCCGTGGCGACCTTCGAGGATGCGGACCTTGTAGTCGACCAGCTCCATCTTGGCGAGCTGCGGGTAGAACCGCTCCAGACCGACTCTCATCGCGCGGTCGAGGGCGTTGACGGGGCCGTTGCCCTCGGCGGTGGCGACGATCCGCTCGCCCTTGGCCCACAGTTTCACGGTGGCCTCGTTGGCGTGGGTGCCGTCGGGGCGGTCCTCGACGATGGCCCGCCAGGACTCGGTACGGAAGTAGCGGCGCGGGCGGCCCTCGGCCTCGGCGCGCAGCAGCAGTTCGAAGGAGGCGTCGGCGGCCTCGTAGGTGTAGCCGGCGAGTTCGCGCTCCTTGACCCGCTCGACGACCCGGCCGATCAGCTCGCGGTCACCGCCGAGCTCGATGCCGAGCTCCTTGCCCTTCAGCTCGATCGAGGCACGGCCCGCCATGTCGGAGACGAGCATCCGCATGGTGTTGCCGACCTGCTCCGGGGCGATGTGCTGGTAGAGATCCGGATCGACCTTGATCGCGGAGGCATGCAGACCGGCCTTGTGCGCGAACGCGGACACCCCCACATAGGGCTGATGCGTGGAGGGCGTGAGGTTGACGACCTCCGCGATCGCGTGCGAGATCCGGGTCATCTCCGCCAGCGCACCCTCGGGCAGCACGCTCTTGCCGTACTTCAGTTCCAGCGCGGCGACGACGGGGAACAGGTTGGCGTTGCCGACCCGCTCGCCGTAGCCGTTGGCGGT